>CAZMRX010000583.1:0-2851 GCA_964568755.1 uncultured Acidobacteriota bacterium
CGGGAGCGGCGCGACCGCGAAGACGGCGCCTGCCCCGTCTGCCACGACCGTCACGCCTGCGATCAAGCTCGACCACTTCGGCTACCGGCCGGCGGACCCGAAGCTAGCCGTGTTCTCGACGGACCCCGGCCCGAGCGTCGAGCTGCGAACGCCAGACGGCGTGGTCGTACTGCGCGTGCCGTCCGGCGGCGGCTCGATCGAGAGCCGCGGCTTCGACCGGCCATCCGGCGACCGGGTCTTCTGGGTTGACTTCAGCCCGCTCGAGTCGCCCGGGACCTACCACGTTTGGAGCCCCGCGCTCGGAGCGCGGTCATACGAGTTCGTGATCAAGGCCGACGTCTACCACGGCGTGCTGCGAGCGGCGCTGCGGACCTTCTTCCTGCAGCGCTGCGGCGTCGCGAAAGCGTCGGCTCACGCCGGGGCTTGGGCGGATGCTTCCGCCTGCCACGAGCGGGACGCGCACACGCGTCCCGCTCCGGGCCACACGAACCATGGGCTGCGAGACCTGCGGGGCGGCTGGCATGACGCCGGGGACTACAACAAGTACGTCTGGACCGCCGTCTCGAACGCGATCCTCTTCATGCTTCGTGGGTTCGAGAGCAACCCGCGGGCATTCCGGGACGACCTCGACATCCCCGAGTCGGGCAACGGCGTGCCGGACCTGCTCGACGAAGTGCGCTTCGAGCTGGACTTCCTGCTCAGGATGCAGCTGCCCGACGGGTCGGTCCTGTCACAGACCCATGCGAGCAACTCCGACAACGGAGCTTCCCCTCCCAGCGCGGACGCGACGGTGCGCCACTACCTCGGCCCGAGCCTGGAGTCCGGCGCCGTCTTCGCCGGCAGCTGCGCCCTCGGGGCACGCGTGTACGCGGCCGCCGGGCAGACGGCCTACGCCGACAGGCTGAGAAGCGCGGCGCTCAGGACCTGGGCCTGGCTGGCGACCCAGGGCGACAGCCGCGAAAAGGCCTGGGCGGCGGCCGAGGTCTTTCGGATGGACGCATCGATCGATTCCGCCCGCGTCTACATCGACGGCTATCACCCCGCGGCCTGGCGGGGCGTCTTCTTCAACGTGATGGCGTACGACACGCAGGCCGCGCTCGCCTACTTGGAGACGCCAGGTGCAACGCCGGAGGTGGTGGCCTCGATGCGCGCGAACATCGCCGCACAGGTGGAGTACATCTTCGCGAACGACGATCTCTACGCCAGCGGCATGCCAGACTCGTCTTACTATTGGGGCTCCAACGCGATCCGGGCCGGGTACGGCGTCTTTCTGCTGCACGCGGCGCGACTCGGGGCGACCGGCTCCCGGTCGGCCGACGAGGCCCGCCGGCATGCCCTCGACCTGCTGCACTTCTTCCACGGCCAGAACCCCCTGAGCATGGTCTACCTGACCGGCATGGCCTCGCTAGGCGGCGAGCACTCGGCCTGGCAGATCTACCACCACTGGTTTGGAGCCTCGCAGAGCCCGCACTCCCGCGCGAACTACCTCGGCAAGCCGACATCCGTCGCGGAGCCGCACTATCCCTACTTCGCCGGCATCGACAACCTGGGCGTTCGCGACGACAAGGCTGCCACGCTCGGCCCACCTCCCGGGTTCGTCCCGGGAGGTCCCAACAAGGGCTACTCGGGTGTCGCGGTGCCGCCGCAGGGGGCGCCTCCCAACCGCTGCTACAGAGACTGGAGCGACCAGCGCCGCTGGACCGCCCGGACCTGGGAGATCAGCGAGACCTCGATTTCCTACCAGGGCCCCTACGTCGCGCTCGTGGCCGCGTTCGTTGCGGTTCGCTGAGTTGCTTCAGGCGGCAGACTCGTCGCGCGACGCCGAGCGCCTCTCGCCGTAGGCCTCGGGCGGCAAGACCCACGACAGCGGTACGTAGCCGCCCTTCGCGAACGAGGCGACGGTCAGCGCCGCGATCTTGACGTCCAACCAGAGCGAGAGGTTTCGCACGTAGAGCAGGTCGTAGTAGATCCACTGGTGGAAGTCGGCCTTGTCGCGGTCGTGGCGGCAGATCTGCCAGAGGCCCGTGATCCCGGGGCGCACGGAGAGCCGGCCCTCGCGCCACGGGACGCACACCTGGTTCTCGCGGAAGGGCGACGGTCGCGGCCCAACGAGGCTCATCTCTCCCACGAGCACGTTCCACAGCTGCGGCAGCTCGTCCAGGTTCAGGGCCGTCAGCAGGCGGCCGAACGGAGTTCGGCGCGGGTCCTGGGTCATCTTGAACTGGGGGCCATCGACCTGGTTGCCCTGCAGCAGCCTGCGCTGGTGCAGGTCCGCCCCGTGGAACATCGTGCGGAATTTCCAGCAGTGAAAGGGTCGTCCCGCCATTCCCTCGCGGACGTGTCCGAAGAAGACGGGCCCCTTCGACTCGAGCCTGACGATCGCGGCAATCAGCAGCCCGAGCGGAGCCAGCAGCAGCAGGGCCAGCGCGGCCAGCGCGGCGTCGATCGCACGCTTCACGGGCGGGTAGAGCGCCGGGCCCCCGATCTCCGAGCTGACGGCGAGCGGCGAGGTCTCCCAGGTGTCGGCGGACGCCTCGGTCGCCTGGAGTCCCGCGGCCGGCTTGGGGTCCTGCTCGGAGTCGCCCAGGTAGACGCGGTGTCGCAGGGTCGCTCCCGGCACGACGACCTGTCCCGCGCCGACGACGCACTGCGCGACCGTCGCCCCCGGGCCCACGATGCTCGCGCGGCCGATCACGGCCGGCCCGATCAGCGACGCATTCTCACGGACCTCGACATCGTCCTGCAGCACCACCGGGCCCACGATACTGGCAGACGGATGGACGCGGACGCCCTTGCCCCAGCGGGCACTCGAGCGCGGCGAGCGGTCTCCGACCGAGGCCTGCTCGGCAAG
>CAZMRX010000584.1:0-2850 GCA_964568755.1 uncultured Acidobacteriota bacterium
AAGCCGTAGCGCTTCGGCAGGCGGTAGCGGAGGGCGGCGTCGACGATCCAGAAGCTGCGGTCGCCGGGGAGGAAGTCGAGGTCGGCCGGGCGGCGGAACTCGCCCTCTTGCTCGAGGTAGGTCGTTCCGACGTAGGCGGAGATGCCGGAGGGGTGGAAGAAGCGCAGGGAGAGCGGCACCCGGTGCGTCGTGACCGTGCTGAAGGAGAAGAACAGCTCGGGGTCGAGCTCGGACTTCTCGTACTGGTACTCCGCGCCGAGGGTGATCCAAGGGTGGGCCGCCCCGAACAGGTACGCGCGCGCCCGTCGCTCTTCCCCGGGCTTCTCCGACAGAGTCCAGGTGATGCCGTCCTCGAGCAGCAGCTGCGGGATCGTGAGGTCGCGTTCCGTGTACTCGACGCCGCCGAAGATCTTCCGGCCGAACTTCTGGTCGAGGGCCGCGCCCCAGACTTCGGACTCCGTGGCGCTCGGGTCGTCGTAGAACTGGTTGAAACCGGCCACCTGCGTCGGCTCCAGCGTCTGGTCCGTGATCAGGGTGCGCTTCAGGGTCTTGAACCAGGCCCCGCGCAGCGTGGTACCCGATGCCAGGCCCCAGCTGAGCCCCGCCTTGGGGTTGAACTTGTTCTTCTCGCCGAGGACCGGCGGCGGCTCGATCGGTACCGGCTGGTCGGGCGGCAGGCCGGGGATCCGGAAGTCCGAGAAGTACTCGCCCGTCTCCTCGAAGAGGTCTCCGCTCGCGCCGAGCGTGAGCGTCAGGTTCTCGGTGGGCGTGACGTAGGCGTAGGCGTACAGGTTCGCGTGCTCGATCTTCGAGTCGCCGCTCGTGATGTCCTCGAAGCCGAAGTCGGGGTCCTCGAGCGCGAAGCTGGTCGTCTCCTGCGCGTCGATGTCGAAATAGCCGCCGCCGGCGACGAGCTTGGCCTTCGGGGAGCGGAACAGCAGCTGGGCCTCGACGCTGTCGGACTTCTCCTCGCGGACGAGCGCGAAGCTCTGAAGCAGGTCCGGCTCGGGCAGGCCGAAGTCGATGTCCTTGTCCGCGTGCATGTAGGACGCGAGCAGCGTGACCGACGGGCCGAATTCCTGGCGCAGCCCGAAGCGGATGCTGGTGCTGTTGGTCGCCTCGGTCTGTAGCGGGCTGAAGTCGTTCTCGTAGAAGCGCAGGCCCAGGTCGCCCGTCTCGAGGTCCCGGTAGCGGAACTCGGCCTGCAGGCTGGTGCTCGGGCTGAGCTCGGTCTGCAGGAAGACGTTCGCGATCTGGTCGTCCTGGTTGTTGCCCTCGCGGAAGCCGTCGGTCTTGAAGCCGCTGTAGCCGGCGCTGAACGAGAGCTTCTTGTAGATGCCCGAGAGGATCCCCTCGCCCGCCAGCGTGTCGTCCTCGGCGATCAGGAAGCTGCCCTGCGCATTCACCTGGTTGCGGTTGAACAGCGGGTTGAACTCGTTGAACGCGAGGGCGCCCGGGCCCTGCGAGCTGATCAGGAACAGGTTGCTCTCGCCCAGGCTGGGCTGGATCGGGGTGGTGTTGAGCGGCTGCAGCATCTGCGACTGGAACAGCTCGCTGACGCGGGCGATCTCGTGCCGCGGCAGCGCGGCATAGGAGTCGGCGAGCAGGCGATGCGCCGAGTAGTTGCTCGGGTCGGTTCCGAGCGAGCTCCAGCCCTCGACGAGCGCCCGGTTCTGGAAGCCGAGGTCGGTGAAGATCCGGCCGAGGCTGGCGCTGCGCGAGGCGAGATCGGCGTCGAGCAGCAGCCGCGAGCGGTAGACCGCCCGGTTGTCGTTCAGCTCAACGGCTTTCTCGAAGCTCTCGAGCGCCTGGACGGGGCGGTTGGTGGTCTGCTTCGAGATCGCGTCATAGAGCCAGGGCGTGGGGTCGTTCGGGTCGGACTGCTTCGCGACGTCGTACTCGCGGTCGACCAGGTCGACGCGCTTCTGCTCGAAGTAGGCCTTGCCCAGGTAGCTGCGCACGAGCGCCTGCCCCGGGTCGAGGCTTACGGCGGTCTCGAGCTCCTTGCTGCCCTCGGCAAGAGCGCCCTCGCGGATGCGGGCGAGGCCGAGGCCGAGGCGCGGGAGCGGGTCGGAGGAGTCGAGCTCGACCGCCTTGCGGAAGGCCGCCGTGGCCTCGGCGGTGTGGACCTGCGTCAGGTGCGAGAAGCCGAGCACCGTCTGGGTGCGGGCGAGGTTGGGCTCGAGGCTCGCCGCCTTGTTCGCGGCCTCGAGCGAGGCGCCGCCCTGGCCCAGCGAGGAGCGGATCTCCGCGAGGCGCGCCCAGGCGAGCGCGTCGGCCGGGTCGAGCTGGACGGCCTTCTCGAGGTTCGCGCGCGCGCCTTCGAGGTCGAACTTGGCCTGGCGGGCGTAGGACTGCGCGATCTGCGCGGTGGCCGACTTCGGGTCGGCGACGACGGCCTTCTGGGCGCTGGACACGGCGGCGTCGGGACGATTGGTCGCCACGGCGACGATCGTCTGCAGGGCGAGGGCGTCGGCGTCGTTCGGGTTCGCCTTGAGAGCCTCGTCCAGGGCCTTGGCCGCGTCCTCGACGCTGCCGGCGGCGAGCATGGTGGAGGCGCGCTGGGCGGCGGTCTCCGGCTCGCCGGCCTTGGTGTAGAGGACGGGCGGGTAGTAGAGCGCCCACTGGACGGCGTCGAGCGGCTTGGCGCGCAGGGTCAGCGCGGGAGCGCGACCCTTGGCGCCGGTGGCCACCTGGCCGCCCACGAGGTTCAGCTTGCCCGCGTCGGTTTCCGCCTCGACCTTCCCTTCCAGGACCGACAGCTGCGTCTCGTTGCCGTCGCTCGCGACGGCAAGGCTCAGCTCGGTTCCGCGGATCGCGGCGATCGTGCTGCCGCTGCTGAAGCGGGTC
>CAZMRX010000585.1:0-2847 GCA_964568755.1 uncultured Acidobacteriota bacterium
GAGGGTTCATCAGGCCCCCCGCCTCGTCCTCCGCGTACGCGAGCAGGGCCACCACCTCGCTGCGCGTCCGCGGGTCCAGGTCGGCCAGCAGCTCGTCGCGGACGGGCGCGGGCGCGGCCTGCACGCAATCGGCCGCGTCGTCCGGGGCCAGCGTGCGCATCCAGAAGCGCCGCTGCGCGGGCGTCCGCCCGAGCAGCAGATACACCTGGTCCCCGGCGCTCAACGAGCGGTACAGGCTCTGGGCCCGGTTGGGCGGCAGTTCAGCGAAGCGGGCCGCTCGCTCGGCCGTGGTGATTCCTGACCACTCCTCCTGGAGTAGGGCGTTCACTCTCCACCTCCCGGCGGATTCTCGCGCTCCATCACGACCTCGGTGTGGCCACCGCCATCCGGCTCGCGCCCCGGATCACCGCGTGGAGCGGGTTCGCGGCGACCCGCGCCTGAATGCCCGTGCCTCGCGAGATGCGCTCGACGAGCACGGGAAGGCAGGCTCCTCCGCCCGTGAGCCACAGCCCGTTCTCGATCACCTCGCAGGAGACCTCGGCGGGGAGGCGTCTCCAGGCCTCGCGCACCACCTCCACGATGGCCTCGACGACGGGCTCCATCGCGCCGGCGATCACCTCCCGCTCGACGCTTGCCGGCTCTCCCCGCACGCCACCCCGCTGGGCGCGCCGCACCAGCTCCTCGACGGCGGCTTCGGACGGCACCACGCCCCGCAGGCACGCGACCCGGTCCATGACCGCCGCCCGCAGACCCGAGCAGCCCACGCGGACGGCGAGCGTCTCCTCGACGAGGCCGTTTCGGAAGACCGCCACGTCGGTCACCCCTTCTCCCAGGTCCACGAGCATCTGGGCGTGCGGCGACGCCAGGTCGAGGTCGGCGCCGAGTGCCGCGGCCAGCGGCTCCGGCACGACGGTCACGCGCGCCGCGCCCGCCTTGCGCAGCGCCTCGCGGAGGGCCTCGGTCTCCTCCGCGTTGGCGTCGCTCGGCACGCAGGCCAGGACCGTCGGACGGACCAGGCTCAGGCCCCGCGCGCGACGCAGCATCACCGACAGCAGCCAGCCCGCGCACTGGACGTCGCGGACGACGCCGTCGCGCAGCGGCCGGACGGGAAAGCTGCCCTCCGCGGGAGCCGTCGTCCCCGTGCCCGCGCCGGCGGCCACGAGCGCCAGGGGGCTCCGGCGCACGTGCACCACCGAGGGCTCGTCGGCCACGAGCCCGCGGCCGTGGGCGAACACCCTCACGCGGGCCGTCCCGACATCGACCGCTACGTCGTGAGCGGGGACCATCACGGCTCACGGGCCGCGAGCGGCGGCGCTTCCTCGAACAGCGCACGCAGAGCGGCGCTCGTCGAGCGCGGCGTCATGGCGACGACCCGGTCGCCGGCCTGGATCACGGTCCCGCCCGCCGGGACGAAGCCCTGCCCGTCTTGCTCGACGAGCACCAGCAGGGTCTGCTCCGGCAGCTCGAGCTCGAGCACCCGCCGCCCGGCGACGGCCGCGGACGGGGACACGCGCAGGTCGACGAGCTCGCGCTCGCCGGTCGCCACGAGATCGAGCGGGTCGGGGCGGCGCGAGGCGTCGGGCTGGGCCAGGCCCAGGCGGCGCGCCACGAAGGGGATCGACGTCCCCTGCACCAGCGTCGAGATCAGGACGATGAAGAACACGAGGTGGAAGAACTGCTCCGCCGCGGGCACCCCGGCGACGAGCGGGAAGGTGGCGAGGATGATCGGCGCGGCTCCCCGCAGTCCGACCCAACCGACGAGCACCTGCTCCCGGGCGCCGAAGCGGAACGCCGCGAGCAGGGGCAGAACGCCGAGCGGGCGCGCCACCAGCATCAGGAAGAGCGAGATCAAGGTGCCCGCCGCCGCCACGGCCGCGAGACGCGACGGGAACACCTGGAGGCCCAGCACCAGGAACATCACGATCTGCACCAGCCACGCCAGCGCGTCGTGGAAGCGGATCAGGCTGCGCTTGTGGATGAAGTCCGCGCGCCGCATGACGATTCCCGCGACGTACACGGCGAGGAACCCGCTGCCGCCGATCGCGTCGGTGATCCCGTAGGCGACCAGCACGAGCGCCACGGTGACGACCGGATACAGGCCCTGGTACTCGAGCCGGGCACGGTTCAAGGTGGCGGCCCCGGCGCGGCCGAAGGCGTGCCCGGCGAGGACCCCGATCGTCATCTGCTGGAAGAAGGAGAGTGCGATCCGCCACGGGGTCGCTGCGGGATCCTGGATGAGCGCGATCAGGCCGACGGTCAGGAAGACCGCCATCGGATCGTTGCTTCCCGACTCGAGCTCGAGCAGCGACCGCAGCCGCGGCGGCAGCCGCACCTTTCGTGAGCGCAGCACGGCGAAGACGGCCGCGGCGTCGGTCGAGGAGACGATCGCGCCGAGCAGCAGGCCCTCGAGCAGCGAGATGTCCAGCAGCAGCGACGCGACCCAGCCGGTCAGCACGGCGGTGACCAGCACGCCGAGCGTCGCGAGCGCGACGGCGGGGGCGGCGATCGGGCGGACCTCGGTCCAGGAGGTGTCGAGCCCGCCGCCGAAGAGGATGAAGGCGAGCGCGACGATCCCGAGGGCCTGGGCCAGGCCCGGGTCGTCGAACGGGATCCCGCCGGGACCGTCGGAGCCCGCGAGCATCCCCACAGCCAGGAACAGCAGCAGGGCGGGGACGCCGAAGCGGCCGGCCGCCTTGCTGGCGAAGACGCTCGCAAGCAGGAGCACCGCTGCCGCGACGACGCCCTCGACGAGGGATACGTCCATGCCTGCAATCATCTCCGAGAACCCGGGGAGCCCGGCGGACGAGCCTCGCGCGGGCTCGCTTCCGCTCCTGCGTCAGGAATAGC
>CAZMRX010000586.1:0-279 GCA_964568755.1 uncultured Acidobacteriota bacterium
CACCTCGGTTACCGCAGGCTTCCCCTCGGTCAGCGTGCCGGTCTTGTCGAGCGCCACGGCCCTGATGTGGGCCGGAACCTCGACGTAGAGCCCTCCCTTGATGAGGACGCCGTGGCGAGCGGCGGAGGCGAGCGCGGCGACGATCGTGACCGGGGTCGAGATCACGAGCGCGCACGGGCAGCCGATGACGAGCAGCACGAGCGATCGGTAGCCCCACTCGCTCCAAGAGCCGCCGAGCAATGCCGGTGGGATCACAAACACCAGGATGGCGACGACCAG
>CAZMRX010000586.1:289-2822 GCA_964568755.1 uncultured Acidobacteriota bacterium
CGCCGTTGATTTCCACCACGTCCACCTTCGCGCCCTCGCGGGCGAACTGCATGGGCACGATGCCCACGCCCATGCCGATGCAGAGCACGTCCTTGATTTCCCGCGTGTAGACGCGCGCGAAGCGCTCCACCCATGCCTCGGACGGCGCGCGCCGGCTCTGGGCGTCGCCGACCATGCGGACGATGTGCGCGAGCGTCGTGTCGCCGGCCGCCTTGGTCGACTCGACGTCGAGAGCGCCGTCCCCGTTGATCGTGCCCGCGAAAACGGTGTCGCCCGGCGCCTTCGGGACGGGCACGCTCTCGCCGGTGATGGGCGCTTGATTGACCCCGCTCCTACCCGCGGTGACGCGGCCGTCGAGCGGGATCCGTTCCCCGGGCTTGACCACGAAGACGCTGCCCAAAGCGACGTCGCCCGGAGCCACCTCCTCTTCGCTGCCGTCCGGTCTTCGCACACGGGCGGTCGGGGGCGCCAACGTCAAGAGCGCAGCGACGGCGCGGCGCGCTCGCCCGACGCTCCAGGACTCGAGCGTCAGCGACACCGCGAAGAGGAAGGACACGGTGGCCGCTTCGAACCACTCCCCGATTGCGATCGCGCCGAGCACCGCGATCGTCATCAGCAGGTTCATGTCCGGGCGCAGGCGGCGCGCCGCGAGCCACGCCCTGGGCAGGATGTACCACGCGCCGGCGATGATGCCCAGGGCGTACAGGATCCGAGCGAGGAGCGGCACGCCGTGCGCGAGGCCCATACCCTCCGAGCCGAGCGCCCCGGAGGGCCCGCCCGCGGCCCAGGCGTGCCACACGAACCCGGCAAGGGTTGAGACTCCGCTCGTGACGGTGAGGGCCGTCCGGCTCAGTAGCCCCGTGGCGTGCTCCGGCGACCGGCCGGCGCCGTCCTGCCACGCCTCGGCGCTCATCCCAGTGCGTCCCACGGCCTCGATGACGGCTTCCGGAGTGAGCGCGGCGTCGACCGTCATCCTGCCGTTCAGGATGTCGAAGGAGAGCTTTTGCTCACCCCCGGCCAAGGGCCCCAGCTCGCGCTTGAGGATGCCGACCTCCTCCGCGCAGGTCATGCCCCGGACCCGGAAGCGCAACTCGGCGCTCACGGCCGCAGGGCCGCCTCGCCCGATTCGCCGCTCCTGATCCGCTGAGCCAGCGTCACCGGGCCGGCGAAGATCTTCCCGTCGCCCGCGTTGCCGGTGTGGGCGGCCTCGCGGACCAGATCGATGATCTCGACGAGCTCGGATGCGCGGCAGAAGATCTCGACGCGCACCTTCTTCTCGAAGGCGTGCACCTCGGTGTCGTCTCCCGCCCGAGGGGGATGCGCCCGGTGGGCGCCGAAACCCCGCACATCCGACACGCTCATGCCCGGACACGACGGCAGCCGGCGCAGCGCGTCGACGACCGCGTCGAGCTGAAACGGCTGGATGAAGGCGACCACGACGTTCAAGGAACTCGGCTCCACGGCAGACCTCCGGTCAGGCGACCGCTTTCGGGCGGCGGAAGAAGCTGTAGACGGCGGGCAGGATGAAGAGAGTCAGCAGCGTCGACGTGACGAGCCCGCCGATGACGACTGTCGCGAGCGGGCGCTGCACCTCGGCGCCCGAGCCCGTTGCGAGCGCCATCGGGACGAAGCCCAGGGAAGCCACGAGCGCCGTCATTAGAACCGGCCGCATTCGCAGGGCGCAGGCCTGTCGCAGCACGGCCGGGATGGCCAGGTCCGTCCGCTCCTCCAGCTCGCGGATCTGCGTCATCAGGACGACACCGTTCAGCACCGCCACTCCGAAGAGCGCGATGAACCCCACGCCCGCCGAGATCGAGAACGGCAGGCCCCGCAGCGCCAACAGGAAGGCACCTCCGGTGGCCGCGAACGGAATGTTGAGGTAAATGACCGCGGCAGGCATGAGCGAGCCGAAGGTGAAGTAGAGCATGGCGAAGATCAGCGCCAGCGCGAGCGGGACCACGATTCCCAGGCGCCGGCTGGCCGCCTTCAGGTTCTCGAACTGCCCGCCCCAACGGACGTAGTAGCCGGCCGGGAGCTTGACCTCGCGGCGCAGCCGGTCCTGCGCCTCGGCCACGAACGATGCCACGTCGCGGCCGCGCACGTTCAGCTCGACGACGATCCGCCGCCGGACCGCCTCGCGCGAGATCTGTGCCGGCCCGGTCTCGAGCGTGATCGAGGCGAGCTGGCCGAGCGGCACGAGCGCCCCGCCCGGCGCCGCCACCGGCACGTTCCCGAGCGCGTCGATGGTTCGGGCGGTCTCGTCGTCGAAACGGACGGCGAGCGAGAAGCGCCTCTGGCCCTCGAACACGGTGCCGACGATCTTGCCGGCGCGCGCCGCCTCCACGGCGTCGAGCACGTCGCCGACCGAGATCCCATAGCGCGCCGTTCGGTCGCGGTCGACCTTGACGCGCAGCACGGGCAGGCCCGCGGTCTGCTCGAGCTTCACGTCCGCGGCACCGGGGACGCGCGCGACCACGCGGGCGATCTCCTCGCCCAGCGCGAGCAGCGTCTCGAGGTCGTCGCCGAACAGCTT
>CAZMRX010000587.1:0-700 GCA_964568755.1 uncultured Acidobacteriota bacterium
GCCCGGGGACTGCTGAGCCACCCGCGCCTGCTCGTCTACGACGAGCCGACGCGAAGCCTCGACCCGCTCAGCGCGCAGAACATCAGGCGCTGGATCCAGGAACAGCGCGCCAAGTTCCCCGAGCAGACCCATCTCCTCGCGACCAATCAGCTGGTCGAGGCGGAGCTGCTCTGCGATCGCGTGTTCATCATCAACCGCGGCCGTCTGATCGCCCAGGGTTCGGTCGACGAGATCCGCGCCCGGGCCGAGATGAGCGAGCTCGAGTCGCACACGGTGGACATCCGGGGCGGTCCCTACCGGCCCTCCGCCGCGCTCTCCGGGCATCCCGACATCTCGCAGCTCCAGGTCGACCCTCATCCGGACGGAGCCAGCATCCGCTTCACGGCGCGACGGGAGAGCGGCGCCTTGTCCGCCGTGCTCGCGGAGCTGACGGGCGCAGGCGTCCGGATCGTGGCCTGCTCGACGAAGCAGACGCCCTTCGACGACGTGTTCTGCTCGATGATCGAGGCTGAAGGCCGCGCCCGGCCATGAGCCTCTTCTCGGGAGCCCCGGCCGAGCGCCACGGGCTCCCCGCCCGGCCGTCGGCCGCCGCCAGGGCGCTGGGCGCGTGGCTGCGGCTGGTCGCGATCGGCCTCGCGGCCGGCGCCCTGGTCAGCGTCGCGGCCCCGCGGGTGGCGGAGCTCGAGCGCCGGTTCATCGC
>CAZMRX010000587.1:710-2820 GCA_964568755.1 uncultured Acidobacteriota bacterium
TGCTGGAGGCGGCGGTCAAGCGCACTCCCTGGTGGTTCATCGCGCTCGCCTTCCTGAGCCTCGTCGGCCTGGCCGCAGCCGCGATCTCGCGGCGCGGCCGCGACGTGGTCCTGTTCGCCTGGGTCGTGTCGCTGAGCTACAACCGCCAGTTCTGGTCGTTCGCCGCGATCGTCGGCGACCACGGCGCGTTCGGCCCGTACTGGATGGTGTCCGACCTGCTGCTGCTGGCGCTCGTCGCCTGGTGGCTGGTCGAGGCGGTCCTGCTGAAACGCCCGCAACGGGTGGGATCGGTGCGCTTCCTGCCCTGGTACGCACCCTTCGCGGTGATCGCCACGCTGTCCGTGGTCGGGGCCCGGGAGCCGGCGTGGGCGCTCGGCGACCTCGTCCGCGTGTTCAAGCTCGGCCTGGTGCTGCTGTACTTCCGCTACAACGTCGGCCGCCGCGAGTGGTGGGTGGTGGTCGCCGCGTTGGGCGTGGCGCTTGCGATCCAGTCGCTGCTGGGCATCGTCGAGGTCGCCTCCGGACGCACCGGCGCGCTCGGGGTGTTCGGCCTCGGGGGACCCGACGCGAGAGAACTGCTCGGGATCGACGTGATGTACGGGGGCTGGACGCGTGCCGTCGGGACGCTCGCCCACCCGCCCTATCTCGCGGCGTTCATGCTCCTGACCGTGCCGATCTTCTGCAGCCTGGCGCTCACGGTGAAAGACCGGACGACGCGCTGGCTGTGCGCCGGCGTGACCCTGCTCGGGCTGGTGGGGCTCGCGTGCACGCTGGCGCGGCTGGCGGTCGTGCTGATGGTGTTCCAGCTGATCCTGCTGGTCGCTCTGCTGACCCGCCGGCGGGAGATTCCGATCACCCGGGCCGTGAGCGTCGCCGCCTTCAGCGCGCTGTTCCTGGCGGCCGTCGCCACGCTGTCCGCGGACTTCATCCATGACCGCCTGACCCGGGACTTCCGGCCTTCGGTCGACCAGCGCGTGGACGAGTACCGGGTCGCCCTCGCCATGCTGTCGGATCACCCCCTGCTCGGCGTCGGCCTCAACAACTACGCCGCCTACATGCAGGAGTACGGCTCGAGCGTGACCTGGGGCATCGAGCGGAAGTGGCACGACGCCTCGGTGCAGGTGACGCACATGCGGCTGCTGGCCGGGCCGCTCAACGGGTTTCTCTACGTGGCCACCGTCACCGGCCTGCTGGGCCTCGCTGCCTTTCTCTGGCTGGCCGCGGGCGGGCTGGTCCTGTGCGCGCGCGCCGCGGCCGCCCATCCTTCAGCCGACGTGCGTTCCGTGTGCCTGGCCGCGATCGTGGGGATGCTGGGCCTCTACGGGCATCAGGCGCTTTCCTACGAGATCTGGGTCGATACCCTGATCTCCGTCTGGATCGTGCTGATCGGCCTCGCGGGCTGCGCCAGCGCGGGGCACGAACCGGACCGGGTGACCGCATAATCGCGAGTATGCGCACATGGCTCTGCGTCCTGACCGGCGTGCTCGCGGCGTGCGCCACGACGCGCCACGCAGCGTCCGCCGACAATCTCGTGGCCAACGGGGACTTCGAGCGGCCCGGGTCGGGCGTGCCTTCGCAGTGGGTCCAGGAGGACCGGGCCCGCCACAAGGGCGAGGTGCGCGTAGTCCGGCGCGAGGGCGGCTCGCAGGTGCTCGTCCTGCGTCCGAATACCGCGAACGTCGCGGCCGAGCTCCAGACCCATCCCCTCGGCGTCGGACAGGCGCTGAAGCTCAGCGAGCACCCTGAGCTTCGCGGAAAGACCCTGTTCGTGAGCGCCGAGCTGGGTGCGACCGCACCCGCGACCGCCGCGCTGCGCCTGATCGGGATCCGCAAGGGCGGCCAGTTCATCGGGACCGAGCTGGAGCAGGGGGCTTCGGGAGGCGCGCTCCAGCCGCACTCGGGAGAGCTCGCGATCCCGGACGACGACCGCACGCTGTTCGTCGTCGTGGGCCTGGACGCCCGCGGCACCGCCGGCGAGGTGTTCTTCGACAACGTCCATCTCGGCCTGACGCCGCGGGCGGCGCCCCCACAGCCGGCGCGGGCGAACGGCGCGCCCGCGCCAGCCCGGATCCGGATCGACGCCGCGCGCAAGCTCCGAGAGATCCCGGAC
>CAZMRX010000588.1:0-2814 GCA_964568755.1 uncultured Acidobacteriota bacterium
GCACGTTGTCCTCGGCGCTGAGCTTGCGGAAGACGCTCGCCTCCTGCGGCAGGTAGCCGATGCCGAGCCGCGCGCGCCGGTACATCGGCATCGCGGTGATGTCCTCGTCGCCGAGCGTCACCCGGCCCGCGTCGGGCCGCGCGAGGCCGACCACCATGTAGAAGGTCGTGGTCTTGCCGGCGCCGTTCGGCCCGAGCAGGCCGACCACCTCGCCCTGGCGGATCTCGAGCGCGACGTCGCGCACCACCACGCGGCGCCCGTACGCCTTGGTGAGCGCCGTGGCGCGCAACACGCGCGGCTCCGCGGAGGACGCCTCGGGGCTCTCGGGGGCGCTCAAGGCCTCTGCGCCTCCTTGCGCCGGAAGACCGCCTCCGTGCGCACCTCCTCGCGGCCGTCGACGCGGACCCGCTCGCTGCCGACCTCGAAGGTCAGGATGCGCCCCTCCAGCCGCCGGTCCGTGTCGAACAGCACCACCTTCTCGCCGGTCAGGACGAAGGTTTCGTTCGCGGGGGTGTAGGTGCCGCGCTCGCCGGTCGCTCGCCGCAGCCCCTGGTGCACGTCGACGGGCTCGCCCGCCAGCAGCCGGTCGATCGTCTCGCCGTCCTTCGACAGCAGCACGATCGCCTCCGGGCTGCGCGTCAGGATGTCGCCCTGCCGGATCTCCACCTCCCCGGTGTAGACGATGCGGTTCCTGGCCTCCTCGTACTGCATCTCGCGGCTGCGCGCCTCGACCGGCGCCGGATCCTTCGTCGCCCCCTTCGCCGGCCGCGGGTGCAGCACCGAGGTCGTGCCGCCGCTGGCGGTCATGCGCCTCTGGCCCGGCCCCGGCTCGTCGAGCGTCATGAGCGGGGCCCGCACCTCGTCGGTCCCGGAGCGAGCGAATACGTTCTCGCGGTAGCGAGCCGTGCGCGTCGCCGGGTCGTAGTCGAACTCGCGACAGATCACGACGGTCGGCTCGGGTCCGCGCAGCAGGCCCGCGCCGCCGCGGCCCTTGCCCGCGATGGTGTGGCGCACGTTGCCGCTCGCCGCCAGCGTGCGCGTGCGCGTGCCGATGCGGATCTCGCGGCCGCGCAGCTCGGAGCCCTCGGCCTCGTCCACGATGCGCGGCTCGCGCGTGAGCACGAGCGTGCCGAGCGCGGCGTCGTGGATCGAGTGCCCGGCCCAGGCCTTGCGCCCCGGCTCCTCGAATTCCACCGAGCCTTCGAAAGCGGCGCTGCGCACGGCGCCGCTCACGGGATCGAGCGCCGCAACGAACGTGTCGCTCTCGACCCGTCGCGGGGCGCCCAGCGCGCCCGCCAGCGGCTCGACGGTCAGCAGCGGGCGCTCCCGCGTGCCCGGCCGCGCGCTCGCGGCCCGCGGCCCCTGGACCGAGACCAGCCTTCCGAGCTCGTCGAAGTCGAAGCGCAGCCGCGGCCCGCTGACGCGGCGGCGCTCCTTCGCCTCGTCGGGGCCGGGCTCGATCTCGAGCGAGGCCGCGCCGCTCGCGACCGCCTCCTGCAGCACGCCCTTCGCGCGGAACACCACCTCCAGCCACTGGCCGCGCAGCCGGCGCGTCCCCGCGGGCGAGGCGGCCGAGCCCGGCACCGGGGCGCCCGCGCCCGACAGCAGGTCCACGTCGCCCTGCGCCGTCGCGCGCTCGACGGCGCCCATGTCGTCGCTCATGTCGAGCCGCAGGCTCGCGCTGCGCAGCTCGCGGGTGCCCTGGCGCACCAGCACGGCGCCGGTGAAGGTGACGAAGTGCTCCTCGCGCGAGGCGGTCGCCGACTGGGACTCCACGTCGGTGGGCGGGCCGGCGGCGTCCTCGATGCGCACGCGCACGCTGTCCTGCAGCAGGATGCCGGAGCCGGCGCGGTACTCGAGCCCGGTCGCGGTGCCCGACAGCGCCCCCCGCTTGAAGCGAAGCGGGTCGCGTGTGAAGGCGCGCTCCTTGTCGCCCCAGTACTTGAGCGTGTCGGTGTCGAGCTCGAAGCCGTCGTCGGTCCGCAGCTTCACCCGGCCCTTGAAGGCGGCCCGCTCGAGGCCGGGCTGATACTGGCACTCCTCGGCCTCGATCGTGACCGTGCCGGGGCGTCCCTGGCTCACGAACGGGAGCGTGGCGGAGACCCCGCGCATCTGCATGACGTCGCCCTGCTCGCGAACCATCTCGCGGGCTTTCACCTCGATCTTGCGGCTGTCGTCGCGGAAGCGCAGGAAGGCCATGTCGTCGACCGTCGTGCCGGTCCCGATCACCGCAGGCGCAGCGGCGGGGGCCTCGCTCCGCGGCGCGGGCCGCAGCAGGCTCCAGGCGACCGCGGCGCTCACCACCAGCACCAGGCCGACGAGCCCGAGGCGCGCCGCTTTCGCCGGATCGTGCATGACGCGGTCGCGCAGCGGGCCCACGTGACCATTCTACAGCCGCGCTCGCGCACGGCCCGCACGCTCAGCCGCGCCGCGCGCGGCTCAGGTCGTCTTCTCGGGCGGCGCCTGCTCGAACTCGTGGCCCTCGCGGCCCATGTCGCGGAACTTGCGGTAGCGCTGCTCCGCGAGCCGCTCGCGCGGGATCTTCACGAGCTCCTGCAGCTGGCGCCACAGCACCTTGTCGACGCTCTTGAAGAGCGCGTCGTGGTTGACGTGCGCGCCGCCGGAGGGCTCCTCGATCACCTCGTCCACCAGGCCCATCCCCAGCAGGTCGCGGGCCGTGATCTTCATCGCGGCCGCCGCCTGCTCGGCGCGCGAGGCATCGCGCCACAGGATCGCCGCGCAGCCCTCGGGCGAGATCACCGAGTAGACCGAGTTCTCGAGCATGTTGACGCGGTCGCCGACGGCGATCGCGAG
>CAZMRX010000589.1:0-2805 GCA_964568755.1 uncultured Acidobacteriota bacterium
CCGACACGGCGGCGGCCTTCGCCAGGCACGCGCTGTGGCTCGACCCGCAGCGGCCTGGCCTGCGCGAGGCCGCGGCGCGGATCGCCGGCGCGCCTTGACCCTGGGTGGCGGCGTCGGATAGCGTCGGAGCGCTCGCCCATGCCCGACTGGAAGCGGTTCTGGCGGACGCTGTCGCGCGACGTGGGCGAGAGTCCTGCCCCGGCGCCGGAGCCGCCAGCACCGACCCCGGCGCCCGAGACGGCCGAGGCTGCCCCGGCGACTCCGGCCGCCGAAGCCACGGTCGAGCCCGCGGCGGACGCGACAGCGGCCGCCCCGCCCGGGGGCCGTGAGATCCAGCTCGAGGACGAGGTGCGCACGCTGCGCGAGCAGCTCCGGGGGCTCGAAGCGTCGCTCGCTGGCGAGAAGGCGACGCGCGCCCGGCTCGAGGAGGAGATCCGCGCGCTGTCCGACCAGGATCCGCTCACCGGCCTCGCGAGCGCGCGCCGCTTCGCCGACCGGCTGACGGTGGCGATCGTCCACGCGCGCCGCCACCGCCACAAGCTGGCCGTGGTCCAGCTCGGCCTCGACAAGTTCGCGGCCGTCAACGAGCGGCTCGGTCGCAGCCACGGCGACGACCTGCTGCGCTCGGTGGCGCTGGCGCTCGAGAGCACGCTGCGCCAGGGCGACACGCTCGCGCGCGCCGCGGGCGACGTGTTCACGGTCCTGCTGCCCGGGATCAAGCGCGACGAGGACGTGACCGTGATCGCCGACAAGCTGCGCCTCGCGCTGCGCAGCCCCTTCAGCATCGGCGGCCACGACCTGCTGGTCACCGCGAGCCTGGGGATGGCGCTCTTCCCGGACGACGGCCCGGACCCGGAGTCGCTGCTCTCGAGCGCGACCGTCTCGATGAAGCGGGCGAAGGAGAAGGGCGGCGACTCCTGGGACGTGCACGCGCCGCGCTCGCGAGCGCTCGCGGCCGAGCGCCAGGCGACCGAGACGCAGCTGCGCCGGGCCCTCGTCCAGGGCGAGCTCGAGCTGTACTGGCAGCCGGTGGTCGAGTGCGAGACCGGCACGATCGTCAGCGTCGAGTCGCTGCTGCGCTGGCGGCGCGGCGCGGGCCTGGAGAAGGCCGCCGACTTCGTGTCGCTCGCCGACATCGCCGGGCTCGCCGTGCCGCTCGGCCAGTGGACCCTGCGCGCGGCGTGCGTGCAGGGCCGCAAGTGGCACGACGCGGGCCACGCGGGGCTCGCGGTGTCGGTCAACATCTCGCAGCGCCAGCTGCAGCACGCGGCGCTGGTGAAGCTGGTGCGGCGCGTGCTCGACGAGACCGGGCTGCCGCCCGCCTGCCTGGAGCTGGAGGTCCGCGAGAGCGAGCTCATGCGCAACCCCGACCTGGCGATCGAGCGGCTGACGGAGCTCCGCAAGCTGGGCCTGCGCATAGCGCTCGACGACTTCGGCACCGGCGACAGCCGGCTCGCCCACCTCTACCGCTACCCGCTCGACTCGATCAAGATCGACGGCTCCGTCGTGAGCGGCGCACCGGCGAACCACGACCACGAGGCGGTGATCAGCGCGGCGATCGCACTCGCCCGCTCGCGCCGGCTGAAGGTCGTGGCCGAGGGCGTCGAGACCGAGGCTCAGCGCGTCCACCTGGTGCGCTGGCAGTGCGACCGCATGCAGGGCAACCTGTGCGGCCCGCCGGCGACCGCCGCCGAGACGGAGCGCCTGCTGCTGCGCCAGCGTCAGGCGGCCCGCGAGCTCGGCCCCGACGCCACGTCCGGCCGGCGCCTGCTCTAGTATTGGCCATGGCCGGGGCGTTCGCGTGAGCGGCGAGGACGAGCGGGGCTGGTACCTGGAGCACGTCTCGGAAGGCGGCACGCTGCGCCGCGTGCGCATCAGCGCGCTGCCGTTCCGGGTGGGCCGCCGCCAGGGGCTCGAGCTGGTGCTGCCGGCCGAGTCGGTCTCGAAGGTCCACGCCGAGATCTACGCGCGCGGCCAGGAGCTGCGGCTGCGGGACCTGGGCAGCCGCAACGGCAGCTTCGTCAACCGCGCGCTCGTCGAAGACGCGAGCCTGGTCGACGGCGACATCGTCCACTTCGCCGACTTCGAGTTCCGGGTGGGTCGCTCCGACGTCGGCGAGGTGAGGAGCGACGCCGAGCGGCGGCCGACCACCGTGGCCCTGAACCGCCGCGAGCTGCCGCACCGCTTTGCGGAGGGAACGCGCGAGCTGCGCGAGCTGCTGCGCGAGGGCCTGGTCACGATGGTGTTCCAGCCGATCGTGCTGCTCTCGCGCGGGACCGTGGCGGCGTACGAAGCGCTCGGCCGCGGCCGCCACCCGCAGCTGCCCGAGAGCCCGCTCGAGCTGCTGCGCATCGCCGAGAGCATCGGCCGCGAGGGGGAGCTGAGCCGCTTGTTCCGGCGCAAGGCGGTCGAGCTCGCGGCGGGACGCCGCGAGCTGCCGACCGTGTTCCTCAACACCCATCCCGTCGAGCTGCAGCGGCCGGGGCTGCTCGAGTCGCTCGAGGAGCTGCGCGGGATAGCGCCTCAGCTGGACCTCGCGCTCGAGATCCACGAGAGCGTGCTGACGCGTCCCGCCCAGATCGCCGAGCTGCGCGCGCTGCTGCTCGAGCGCAACATCGCGCTCGCCTACGACGACTTCGGCGCCGGTCAGGCGCGGCTGCTGGAGCTCGCCGAGGCTCCGCCGCACTACCTGAAGTTCGACCACCGCTTCATCTCCGGCCTCGACCAGGCCCCGGTCGCCAAGCGCCGCCTGCTGCAGTCGCTGCTGTCGCTCGCCCGCGAGCTGCTGGTGAAGACCGTCGCCGA
>CAZMRX010000590.1:0-2799 GCA_964568755.1 uncultured Acidobacteriota bacterium
CACGGGCCTCCGCGAGCTGGGCCTGGTAATCGCGCAACTCGCTCTCGGCCTCCGCGCGCACCGACTCGGCGTGCTTCAGGTCTCCGGTGATCTTGTCCTCACGGTCCTGGAGGGACTTCTTGATCGCCGGCCATGCCTTCCACGCCAGGATCAAGAAGATGAGCACGAACGCGATCGCGGCCCAGAAGATTTCCTTGCCCTCCGGCAGGATCGGGTTCTTCGCCTGGACGTCCCCGGTGTGCTCCGCGGCCGCAAGCACGACTGCTTGGATCCACACGGTGGCCGCCTAGCCCTTTGCGAGAAAGAAGAGGACGAATCCGAACAGGGCGAGCGCCTCGGTGAAGGCGATACCCAGGAACATCGTGGTCCGGACCTGACCGGCCATCTCGGGCTGGCGCGCCATCGCGGTGATGGCGTTGCCGACCACGATGCCGATGCCGATGCCCGGGCCGATGGCGGCGCCGCCGTAGACGATGCCTCGACCGACGGCGGTGAGGCCGGCCTGGAGCTCGCCGGGGTCTTGCTGTGCGAGAAGTTGCAGCACTGTTCGCTCTCCTTGGGTTGTTCTCTAGTGCTCGGGGTGCATGGCACCGCCGATGTACACGGCGGCGAGGATGGTGAAGATGTACGCCTGGAGGAACGCCACCAGGATCTCGAAGGCGCTGAGGAACAGCAGCAGCGCGAACGGCAGGACCGCCCCGGCATAGGTGGCCTCGAAGAGGGCCTGGCACAGGACGGCGAAGGTCACGAGCAGCAGGGGACCGGCGATCATGTTGGCGAAGAGCCGGACGGCGAGCGAGAGCGGCCGGGTGACGAGGATGCCCATCAGCTCGATGAGGAACACCAGCGGCAGGATCGCCTTGGGCACGCCGGGCGGCACCGTGGCCGACTTGAAGTAGTGCAGCGGGCCCTGCGACTTGATGCCGATCACGTGGTAGCTGAGCCACACGAGGATCGCCATGAACGCAGGGAGCGCGATGCGGGCGTTCACCGGCATCTGCACGCCCGGGATGATCTCCCAGATGTTGCAGACGAAGATGAAGGTGAACAGCGTGAGCAGGTACGGCGTGTACTTGAGCCCGTCTGGCCCGATCGTCTCGAGGACGATGCCGTCCTCGATGAAGCCGACCGCGGACTCGGCGACGTTCTGCACGCCGGTCGGGACCAGCGCCTGCTTGCGGCCCCCGACGTACATGAACGCGAACGCGATGATCGCTGACACCCACATCAGGATCACGACCTTGTTCACCGCGAACGCGCCGCTGCCGAACAGCGTCGGCCACTCCACGACGTGGGAGATGGGCGGGAACTCCAACCCGAGGATCACGAGGAGACAGCCTCCTTGTTGGGTGCGGGCTTGAGGCCCGGGAAGGCGAGCGAAGCGGACACGTAGCGGAGCTCCCAGAACAGGAGCCCGAGGTGGGTCACGAGCACGGTGATGCCGAGCGCGGTGAGGTGGATCCACGGCTCGTGGCGCACGGCGAGCAGCACGCCGCACACGAGCGCCATGCGGATGGCGAAGCCGCCGAGCGAGACGGCCATGATCGCGGTGAGCGAGATCTTGGCGGCCCACGACAAGCCGAGCGCGGCGAGCACGAGGTTCAGCCCGACGAGCGCGAGCGCGACCAGCGCGGACGACGCGCCGCGCCCTCCCCACACGATCGTGGCGGCGAGGACGATCCCGGGCGCGAACCAGGCGCCGCGCCGGACCATGTCGAACGCGAGCTCTCGTTCGACCTCCGGCGACGCGGGCACCGGTGCGCGGCGGTCTTCGCGGCTCATGGGTGCGACCCGCCGGCGCGAGGGCCGAGGAGCTCGTGCTCCTGGCGACGCATCTTGGTGTCGTAGGCGACGAACTGCTTCCAGCCGACGTAGCAGACGGTGAACACGAAGAGCACGACGAGGAACAGCGGGGCGGTGCCGGCCCAGCGATCGAGCTGCCAGCCGATCAGCGCCATGAGCGCGGGCGTGACGGCCAGCTCGACGGCAACGGTCAGGGCGTTTCCGAAGCCGTTGTTGAGCTCACGCTTGGCGGAGAGATCGAACACCGTCGTCCAGGACCTCGGGACCCTCGTGCCCGTCCGGCGACGGGCGCTTGTGAATGCATTCGCAACCTAGAACCCTGGGCGCTCGGTGGGCAAATCCATGCTCCCCAGAGGCCAGCGGCGCACCTTAGCGAAGTCGCGAGCCGAAGTTCGACGCGTCGCGACCCGGCGACGTCGGGGTATCCGCACCCCGGTGGGAGGTCCGTCCCGAACCGGCCGATCAGCCGCCGCGCACGCTGATGGTCGTGCGGATGCCGTCGCCGGTCTGGCCCGGCTTGCACGCCACCTCGTAGGTGCCGGCGGCCAGGTCGACGGTCATGTCGGCGCGCGTCCCGGGCCCGATGTTCTCGCGTTCGGTCACGACGCGGTCGCCCTCGGCGTAGACGTAGACCTCGGTGACCTTCGCGCCCTCGTTGGCGATGCGCAGTGTGGTCTTGCCGGCCGCGAGCTCTGTCTTCGCGACGACGCAGGCGTCGTCCGACGCCTGCACCTCGACGACGGTCGCGTCGTCGCTCGAGCACGCCCCGACGACGATCGCGAGCGCGGTGAGGATGATGGCGGGCGCGGTGCGCATGTGTGCTCCTTGGGGGGTCAGGTTCGGACCGCGACGGGCGCGGCGGGGTCAGAGGTCTGGTCGGGAGCTGTCGGCTCCGGCGGGGCGCCGCGGCGGAAGAACAAGCCCATCGTCACGGTGTTGTCCAGCGCCCAGGCCACGACCTCCGCCCAGGCTGGGTCCGGCCGGAAGTTGATGGTG
>CAZMRX010000591.1:0-2789 GCA_964568755.1 uncultured Acidobacteriota bacterium
GTCCGGGCGCGAGAATCGGCCGGTGCTAAGCTATGAGCATGGCGACGCCGTCCCCCGACGCCCGCGAACGCCTGCGTCCGATCAGCGTGGACGAGTACCACCGGATGATCGACGCCGGGATCCTCGATGAGGACGAGAAGGTCCAGCTCATCGACGGGATGCTGGTCGCGATGACGCCGCAGGGACAACCGCACGCCTTCGTGATCATGCGGCTGACTCGGCTGCTCGCGCGAGCCCTGTCTGACGACTTTGAAGTCCTGCCTCAGCTGCCGCTGACACTCGGCGATGCGAACGAACCCGAGCCCGATCTTGCCGTCGTTCGTGCGCAGGATGTGGCGTCCAGGACGCGTCATCCGGGAACGGCCCTCCTGGTCATCGAAGTCGCGGGCGATTCACTCCGCTTCGACCAGCGAACGAAGCTCGCCCTCTACGCCCGATCGGGCATCCCGGAGTACTGGATCGTCAATCTGCAGGATGCCGCGATCGAGGTGTACCGTGAGGCTGACGTAGCCGCAGGCACCTATCGCAGCGCGCACGTCGTCCGTCGCGGCGAGACGGTCGAGGCCGCGGCCGTGCCGGGCGTGCAGGTGGACGTCGCAAGCCTGTTCCCGTAGCCAGAGACGCCGCAGGATCGGCGCGCGCGGCCCGCGCTATACTGGGTGGAACTGCGGGACGAGCCCGCTCATCCCTCCACAGAGAGACGAGGAGCATGGCCACAGAGACGACCGTAGCGCCGCCGCGCCGCAAGGAGACGCTCGACAGCGCCGTGATCCGTTTCGCCGGGGACTCCGGCGACGGCATGCAGATCACCGGCAGCCAGTTCACCAACACCACGGCGCTCTTCGGCAACGACATCGCCACCTTCCCGGACTTCCCGGCCGAGATCCGCGCCCCCGCGGGGACGCTCCCCGGCGTGAGCGGGTTCCAGATCCACTTCGGGGCGAAGGACATCTTCACGCCCGGCGACGCGGTCGACGTGCTGATCGCGATGAACCCGGCCGCGCTCAAGATGAACCTCGCCGACCTGAAGAAGGGCGGGATCCTGGTCGTCAACGTCGACAACTTCAAGGAGACCGACCTCAAGAAGGCCCAGGTCGCCGTGAGCCCGCTCGAGGACCGCTCGCTCGAGGGCTATCGCCTGTTCCCGGTCGAGCTCACCAAGCTGACGCGCGCGGCGCTCAAGGACCTCGGGCTCGACGCCAAGAGCATGGACCGGTGCAAGAACTTCTTCGCGCTCGGCATGTGCTACTGGCTCTACAACCGCACGATGGACGCGACGCACCGCTGGCTCGACGAGAAGTTCGGCGCCAAGCCGGTGCTGGCCGAGGCCAACAAGCTGGCGATGAAGGCCGGCTACGCCTACTGCGACGCGACCGAGGCGTTCCAGGTCACCTACGAGGTCCCGCCCGCCAAGCTCACGCCCGGCCTCTACCGCAACCTCTCGGGCAACACCGCGCTCGCGATGGGCTTCGTGGTGGCGGCGCAGAAGGCGGGGCTGCCGCTGTTCCAGGGCAGCTACCCGATCACGCCCGCTTCCGACATCCTGCACGAGCTGTCGATGTACAAGGAGTTCGGCGTCGTCACGTTCCAGGCGGAGGACGAGATCGCCGCGATCACCTCCGCGATCGGCGCCGCCTACACCGGCTCGCTCGCTATCACCACCACCTCGGGCCCCGGCATGGCGCTCAAGGGCGAGGCGCTCGGCCTCGCCACCATGGTCGAGCTGCCGCTGGTGGTGATCGACATCCAGCGCGGCGGCCCCTCGACCGGCCTGCCGACCAAGACCGAGCAGGCCGACCTGTTCCAGGCGCTGTTCGGCCGCAACTCCGAGGCGCCGGTGCCCGTGATCGCGGCCAGCACTCCCGGCGACTGCTTCTGGGTGGCGGTCGAGGCGAGCCGGATCGCGCTCAAGTACATGGTGCCGGTGATCGTGCTCTCCGACGGCTACCTCGCGAACGGCGCCGAGCCGTGGCGCATCCCCGAGGTTTCCGAGCTCCCGAAGATCCCGGTGACGTTCCGCACCGAGCCCGAGGGCTTCCGGCCCTACGAGCGCGAGCCGCACACGCTGGCGCGGCCGTGGGCGGTGCCAGGGACGCCCGGGCTCGAGCACCGCATCGGTGGCCTCGAGAAGCAGGACGTCACCGGCAACGTGAACTACGAGCCGCTCAACCACGAGCGCATGGTGCAGCTGCGCGCGCAGAAGGTGGCGGCGATCGTGCAGGACGTGCCCGACGTCGTGCCGGCAGGCGACCCCGACGGCGAGCTGCTGATCGTGGGCTGGGGCTCGACCTACGGCGCCATCACCGCCGCGCTGCGCACGCAGCGCACGCCGGCCCGCCGCATCGGCCACGTTCACCTGCGCCACCTGAACCCGCTGCCCGCCAACCTCGGCGACGTGCTGAAGCGCTACAAGCGCGTGCTGGTGCCCGAGCTGAACATGGGCCAGCTGGTGTGGGTGCTGCGCGCCCGCTACCTGGTCGACGCCGTCTCGTACCCGAAGGTGCAGGGCAAGCCCTTCATGCAGGCCGAGCTCGAAGCGAAGATCCAGTCGCTTCTGGCCCACTAGGGGGACGACATGACCGCGACGCTTCCCGCGTACACGAAGAAGGACTTCCAGACCGACCAGGAAGTCCGCTGGTGCCCCGGCTGCGGCGACTACGCGATCCTGTCCGCGGTGCAGCAGGTGTTCCCGGAGCTCGGGATTCCCCGCGAGAAGTTCGTGGTGGTGTCGGGGATCGGCTGCTCCAGCCGCTTCCCGTACTACATGAACACCTACGGCTTCCACACCA
>CAZMRX010000592.1:0-2773 GCA_964568755.1 uncultured Acidobacteriota bacterium
ACTCCTTCGCGATGTTCACGAACTCGAGCTGGTCGGTCAGGAAGCGCCGCACCAGCGCCGCGCGCAGGCCCATCTGCGTGGCGCTCGACAGGTCCTGCTCCTCGACGCCGCCGTGCCGGAAGCGCTGCAGCGCGTCCGCCAGCTCCGCGAGCGGCGTGTCCATGCGCTCGAGCGCGTTCTTGAGGAAGGTCGACTTGTCCTCACGGATCCAGCTGTGGATGCAGTTGAGCACCTCGGCCTCGGGCAGGTGCGCTCCCGCGATGTGGAACGCCGCCTCGGTCGTCTCGGGGTCGGCGGCTCCGACGGCCCGCGGCTGGGGCCGGTTGTCGCCCTGCCCCTCCTCTTCGTCCGACGTGCGTGGCGGGACGGTCGAGCGCAGCAGGGCCTCGGCCTCCTCGATCCCGTTCCAGCACAGGTGGTTGATCATCTTGCGCCCGAGCCGGCCGAGCAGGGCGCGGTCGGTCTGGCGCAGGAAATCGAGCACCACCCACCACTCCGGGGCCGCGGATCCGGGGCTGCCGTCGATCGCCAGCACGCGCTGCAAGCGCCGCCGCGAGACGAAGTGCCCGACGCGCTCGGCGATCGCGTCGAGCAGCTTGCGCTCCTCCGAGAGAAACGGACCCTCGTCGGAGCGCGGCATCGTCTCCGTGTAGTAGACCTCGATCTCGCCCGCGATGTCGCCCTGGGCCTCGAGCAGCGAGGCCATCCGGTGCGGCGAGGGCTGGAAGCCGGGCGGCTCGTACACGCGGTGCCCGAGGATGATGCGGGCCACGCACACGTCGGGGAACTGCCAGCCCGCGGGAATCGTCCGCACCACCTCGCCCAGCACCTCGTCGACGGGGGCATCCTCGCGGCCGAGCAGCTCGTCGACGCGGTACAGGCAGTTCAGCTCCTTGGCCCGCTCCTGCAGGTCGTGGAGGATGCGATCGATCGGCTTGTCCGATGGCGGGGTCATGGCCTGCTGGCCGCGACCAGGCCGCGGCGCGAGCGGCCGTCCACGCGCAGGACGAGCGGCGCCTGCGTGCGCACGTGCCGGACGTGCTCGGTTCGTGTCACGGTCTCCTGGCTCGCGAGCCACGCCCAGTCTACCGCCCGGGCCGATTCGAGCGGCACGGTGAAGTAGAGGACGGAGAAGCTCTGCAGGTTGTGGAAGAAGTGGGAGCCCTGGCTGGGCTCGGGGTTCATGTGGGGCAGGGCCGCCTCCACGATCCCGCGCGCGCCTGCAATCTGGTCCCAGCGCACCGGGATGCCGAGCCAGGGGTCGGCCGATCCCCAGCGGCCGAAGCCGACCAGCAGGTAGGGCCGGCCCGCATCCACGAGCGCGCGATTCAGGTCCTCGATCTCGGCGGCGATCGCCGGCGTGAGCCGCGCCTCGAACGTCGCCGGCTCGACGTAGACGACGTCGCGCACCTCGTGCCGCCCGTTGCCGAGGGCGGCCGTTGAACCCACCACCGTGGTCGCCGCCCGGAACTCCTCCACCGGAACCTCGATCGCCTCACCCGAGACCAGAAGCGGCCGGACCTGCAGGAAGCCGAGCCGGGCCGGCTGCCCCGGCGGAAGCGACAGCGCGAACTCGATCTCGACCGGCGCACCCAGCTCCTCCTGGCAGACCGCCAGCAGCGTGCGCAGCGCCGGCACGAGCGGGAGCTCGTTCCAGGACAGTATCGGGGCGAAGTCCAGCACCCGCGGGCCCGGCCGTCCCGTGCCGGGCACCAGGCGGTCGGAGCCGGCGTCGTAGGTCGAGGCCGCGTAGCGAAGCGTCCCGTCCGCCTCGGCCTCGGCGAGGTCCGGCTGCACCAGGAACTCCGTCTCCGCCATCGGGTCGTAGGGGGGCGGGGGGCCCACGTTCACGGCCCAGTAGCGCGACTGTGTCGTGTCCAGGAGATCGCGCACGGACCCGACCGGGGGCGGCAGCTTCGGGTGGGCGGGGGAGAAGGACCAGCACGCGCCGCCGTCCACGATCGTCTTGCCCAGCCCGAGCGCGAGCTCGACCACACCCTCGCCCGGCTCGGCCGGCCCGGCCGGGTAGAAGCTCCACGAGCGCGCGACGCCGGAGATGTCGGGGTAGAAGCGCTCGCCGTGGCGGCGGCCGACCACCTCCTGCACCACCACGGCCATCGTCTCGGGCTCGGGCAGCTCGCCAGCGGCGCGCCGGTAGGCGCGCGCCTCGTGGAAGAAGGTCGAGGCGTACACGAACTTGACGGCGTCGATCAGGCTCTTGAAGCGTCCCGCGACGTCGGGCTGCTGGCCCGGGATCATCTTGGTTCCGTACACGCCGGCGAACGGCCGGCCGAGAGCGTCCTCGAGCGCGCTCGAGGAGCGGCACGCGAGCGGGACGCGCGCGTCTTCGGCCACCGAGCGCAGGTCGCCGAGCCACTCGGCCGGCAGGCTGGCCTGCTGGAACGCCAGGGCGACGACGGCATCGGAGGGCTCCTCGGCGAGGAGCGGCCGCAGGCCGTTGCGGTCGAGGAAGGCGTCGAACACGGAGGTGCCGAGCACGCACAGCGCCGGCACGTCGAGGACGAGGCCGGGCCGCTCGAGCTCGCTCCGCCGCTCGTCCAGGATCCGCGCGGCGGCCACGAGGCCGCGCGCCTTGCCGCCGAGCGAGCCCGTCCCGATCCGGCTGATGCGGCGCGCCGGGTCGAACAGCCTCCGATCGAAGCGGGGGACGTCGTCGGCTGCGGGGATCACACCCAGCCGCGGTCGCGGCAGGCCTGCGCCACGCGGTTGATCGCGATCACGTAGGCCGCGTCGCGCATGAAGAGCTTGCGCT
>CAZMRX010000593.1:0-2766 GCA_964568755.1 uncultured Acidobacteriota bacterium
GCCGCGGGGACGTGATCCTCGCCCGCAGCGCGCGACTGGGCGAGCTGCGGCTGGGTCACGAGCTCACGGCGTCCGACGAGCGCGGGACGCTGGCGACACTCGAGACGCGCTGGCGCTCCTCGGCGCTGCCGCCGAGCTAGAGCCCCAGGTCGATCTCGCCGCGAGCGACCGCCCGCCACGGCAGCAGCTCGATCCCGCCTCCGACCCTGCGCGGCTCGTCGCCGCCATAGACCACGAACCCGCGCCGCAGGCCGAGGTCGCTCATGCACTGGCGCAGCCCGGCGATATCGCGCGGCCCGACGGACGCGCCCAGCTTGATCTCGATCGGGACCACGCGGCGGCCGTGGACGAGCAGCAGGTCCACCTCCACGCCGGTCTGGGTGCGCCAGAAGAAGGCCTCCGGCCGCGCCAGGCGGTCTCGAGTCCAGGCAACGAGCTCCTCGATCACCATCCCCTCGAATGAGGCGCCTCGACGGGCCCAGGTGGCGAGCTCCCGAGGGTCCCGGAGCCCGGCCAGGAAATGCAGCAGGCCCGTGTCGCGCAGGTACAGCTTTGGGCCCTTTGTGAGCCGCTTCTGCACGTTGGCGTGGTAGGGCCGGAGCCGGCGAATCATGAAGGTGTGCTCGAGCACGTCGAGGTCCCCGTCCACGGTGTGCGAAGAAACGCTCAGGGATCGTGCAAGGTCTGAGACGTTCAGCAGGTTGCCGTGGACGTGGGTCAGCATCGTCCAGAGCGTTCGCAGCCGCACGGGCGGCAGCCTCACCCCGTAGGAGGGCAGATCGCGCTCGAGGTAGCTCGCGACGTAGGCGTCGAGCCAATCCAGTCGCGCAAGCGTGCTCCGCCGAGCGTGAACGGGAGGAAAGCCGCCCCAGAACCAGCGTGCCGCAGCCTGCTTCGCTTGGAGCTCGCTCACCCGAAAAGGCGTGAGCTCGACGAATGCCACGCGGCCGGCCAGCGACTCGGTCACCCCGCGAACAAGGTCGGGGCTCGCCGAACCCGTCAGGACGAAGCGGCCCCGGCCGCGGCCCGCGTCGATCGCGTGGCGCAGGGCGGGAAACAGCGCCGGCAGGCGCTGCGCTTCGTCGATCGCCAGCCCGCGCGGGTTCGCCGCCAGGTATCCCTCGAGGTCGGCTTGCAGCAGGCCCACGTCCGCGGGGCGCTCGAGATCCAGGTGCCGGAAGCCGGGGCACTCGGCCTGAACCAGCGTGCTCTTGCCGCTCTGCCGCGGGCCGTAGACCAGCACCGCGGGGAACTCCCGAAGCAGGCGTCGCAGCCTTGCGCCGGCTTCCCGGCGAACGTATCGCATACCTTGTAATCTTGAACCTCTGATTCAAAATTGCAACCACTGGGGCCGCGTACGGCCTGGCTGCGCGGCGAGGCGAGGCGGAGGGCGCCTGGAATCCGCCCCACACGGCCGTATAGCTTTCCAATACGAGAGTGTGATACTCCTATTGAAGACCAATAGGGAGAGGACAGATGAGGACGAGGAATCGAACGCGGGTGGTCGTGGGGGCGATGCTGGCGCTCGCCCTTCCGGCGATGCCGGCGGCGGCAGGGCAGGCGCCGCCGCCCAAGGCAGCGAAGGCCGACCCGATCTCGGGGGAATGGACCGCGACGTTCGAGCTCGCGGGCGGCAGCCCGTTCACCCGTACGCTGAAGCTCGAGCTCGCGGGCGCCCGCGTGTCGGGAACGGCCACGTCCGCCAGGCTGGGGGACGGCACGGTCTCGGGGACCTGGGAAGCGGGCGAGCTGAACCTGGCGATCGAGGGCGAGCGCGGCACGATGGCGCTGGCCGGCGCGCTCAAGGATGGCAAGCTGAGCGGCGACTGGGACGTTGGGCACGCGAAGGGCAAGTGGTCGGCGAAGAAGAAGCCGGTCGAGGAACGGCAGCGATGAGCGACAGGTCCGACGTCTGGCAGGGCACGCTCGCGCTGATGGTGCTCAAGACCCTGGAGGCGATGGGGCCGCTCCACGGCTACGGCATCGCCCGCCGCATCGAGCAGACGAGCGGCGAGCGGCTCTCGATCAACTACGGCACCATCTACCCGGCGCTGCTCAAGCTCCAGCAGGAGGGCTGCATCGCCTCCGAGTGGGGCTCGTCCGACAACAACCGCAAGGCCAAGTACTACAGGCTGACGCGCGCGGGCCGCAGGCAGATCGAACGAGAGGCTCGAAAGTGGGAAGAGGCGACGGCGATCCTGGCGCGCTTCCTCGCGCCGCCCCAGGAGTCCTGATGCGTGCGCGACAGGTCCGGGGCTGGTTCGCGCGGCTCTTCGGAGCGCTCGGAGGCGGCGCGAGCGACCGCGAGCTGGCCGAGGAGCTCGAAAGCCACCTGCAGATGCACGTGGACGACGGAGTGCGCGCCGGGCTCCAGCCGGAGGAGGCGCGGCGTCAGGCGCTGATCAAGCTCGGCGGAGTCGTGACCACGGCGGAGCGCTACCGCGAGCAGCGCGGGCTGCCGGTGATCGAGGTGCTGCTGCAGGACGCGCGCTACGGCTTGCGGCGGCTTGCCGCCAACCCCGTCTTCACCGCCGTCGCGCTCCTCTCGCTCGCGCTCGGCATCGGGGCGAACACGGCGATCTTCAGCCTGGTGAACGCGCTCTTCTTCCGCCCCCTGCCGATCGAGCGGCCGCACGAGCTCGTGTCTCTTCAGAACAAGGCGCGAGCCGGCTGGGGCTTCTTCACCTTCTCGTATCCGAACTACGAGGACCTGCGCGACCGCAACGACGTGCTGGCGGGCCTCGTCGCCTACCGCTTCGCGCCGCT
>CAZMRX010000594.1:0-2762 GCA_964568755.1 uncultured Acidobacteriota bacterium
ACGAGCACGTCGTAGCTGTCCTGCGTCTTGCTCGCCACTGCCGCCTCCGCGTCGCTTGGGGTCCTGGACGGCCCGTGAATGGCCGTCGCTTTGGCCCGAGACGCTAGCAGCCGCGCTCACCGAGGTCAACGACACTCCCGATTGCAGCGAGCGGCTGGACGGTGCTAGCGTCAGGCCCGCCGATTCCGACAACAGCGGGGGACGACATGGCCAGCAAGTCCGATCCGGCCCCGGGCCGGAGGCAGGTTCTCCAGGTGCTCGCCGGAAGCGTAGGCGCGGGGCTCGCCGCGCCGTCGCTCGCCGGCGCGCAGGCGCCTCACGCCCACGCCGCGGCGGCCCCGCCGGCTGCGTCGACGGGGCCAGCGGCCGCGACGTTCCTCGACGCCAACCAGCTGGAGACCTTCGCGTCGCTCGCCGAGGCGGTCGTGCCCGGCTCGAGCGAGGCCGGCGTGGCCGCATTCGTCGACCAGCTGCTCGCGGCCGACACGTCCGAGCGGCAGACGAGCTTCCTCGCTTCGCTGGGCGCGGTGCAAGCCGAGTGTCTGCTTCGCTTCGGAAAGCCCTGGCTGTCCCTCGACGCGGCGCAGCGGACCGTCCTGCTCACCTCGGTGTCCACGGGCGTCCCGTCGCGGACGCCGCGCTACTGGAAGCCCGGCGAGCCCGTGCTCGTGCCCCCCGGGCCGAAGCAGCCGCCGACGCTGCGCGACCGCTTCGACCTGCTCAAGGAGAGGATCGCCACCGCCTACTACAGCTCGGAGAAGGGGATGAAGGAGCTGGGGTGGACGGGGCAGATGGTCCACGGCTCATTCCCGGGCTGCACCCACCCGGGCGGGCACGCGAGCTCCGATTAACGCGATCGGCTCCGGCTAGCGGATCCTCATCGCAGGATCGCCGAGCAAGTGGTACACGTCGAGCAGCTCGGGCATCAGGCCCGTGTCGGCGTAGGCCCTCTGGGCGGCGAGCAGCGCATCGCCGAGACGTTCGTGCTGCCCGCCCGTGAGCGCGGCCATGAGCGCCCGGTGGTACTGGTGCGCGGGGCCGTCGAGCGACAGGCCGCTCGGCGAGAAGGAGGCGATGGCGCCCCGGCCCTCGGCCTTCAGCAGCGACTCCGCGAGCGAGTCGAACGCCGGAGCCACGAAGTAGCCGTTCAGGCAGTTCATCGTCACGAGCAACGGCTGCTGCGACTGGGCCTGGAGGCTCGGCGCGTCCCAGGAGTTCCAGACGTTCTCGCTCGCCCAGACGGCGGCGCCGCCGTGGCCGACGTAGCTCAGGTAGCTCAGTCCGGAGTTCACGGCGTCGAGGATCGCGGGCCGCGTCTGCGAGCCCAGCTCGCCGAGCTCGATCAGCTGCGCCTCGCGCGATGCGAGGAAGCTCGAGCGGATGTCCTCGACGTCGGCCTCGAAGTCGCCAGCCAGGTCGGGGTTGTCGGCGACGAGGGCGGCGGCTCCGCGCAGCCCCTGGCCGGAGTCCTCCCAGGCGAGGAGCTTCTGGACGAGCGCCTCGGCCTGCTCGGCGGTCGAGGCCGGCAGCCGACCGATGGCGATGTCGGGCAGCGCGTCGTCTCCGTTGACGGCGGCGAGCCGAGCGTCGGAGACGGTCCAAAGGTACGAGGTCTTCGTCCAGAGCGCCGGCAGCGGCGCGGGCGGGGACGTGCCCATGAAGTTGCGCGGGTCGTAGCTGGCGTCGCCCAGCAGCAGCGCGTAGCGAGGCGAGGGACGGGTCCAGGAGTGGAAAGCGTGGGCGAGGAAGCTCTTGATCGCCTCGGCGGAGGGCTCACCGTGCCCGAACTCCGCGGCGATCTCTTCGAAGGCGACAGCACGCGCGCTGAGGCCCTGATCCTGCCGGCGCTCGACGAGGGGCGCCGCGGCGGGGAGGAACGCGCGGGGCGCGACGAGGATGTAGTCGGCCTGGTTCGTGGCTGCGCGCAGGGTCGAAGGCTCGGGGACCGCCAGGCGCGGTGTGAGCAGTGCCTCCGGGGAGGCGACCAGGTAACGGCGTGAGGCGATGGCGCCGAAGCGCACCTTGCCGCCCGACGTCTCGTAGCCGCTCAGCCACTCCGGCGCGCCGGTGATGTCGACGACGACGGGCGACGCCGTGAGCCCGGAGACGCTGGCCGTCCCGCTCTCGCTCCAGGCGCCCTCGAAGAGCCCGCCCGCGAGCGACGACGGCTGCGGGTGGCTGAGTGAGAAGCGGTCGAGGAAGACGAGCGACGAGACGCCCGTGTCGGGGACACTCGTGAGCGAGAGGTCGTTCGCGCCTTCCCGCAACAGCGCCGCGGGCACGCGGAGGCTGATGCGGTAGGGCAGCTTGCCTGCGAAGCGCGCGTCGCCCACCAGCGCTCCGTTGACCCACACGCTCACGTGATGGTCGATGGCCTGACCGGACTCCGAGGCGCCCTGAAGGTAGACGTCGAGCTCGGCCTCGCCTGACGAGGAGACGCCCGCGAGCGCGAAGGACTTCGTGCGCGTGGCGCCGGAGGCGAGCGCCTCCCACAGCCAGGGATCGGGCGCGTCCAGCAGTCCCGGCTGGTAGAAGCGGTCGGTCTCGAACGATCGCGAGACGGAGGACGCCGCGGTGAGGGCGTTCGAGCCCGGCGCCGCGGACCGTAGCGGCATGCCCACGCCGCCCGAGCGGACGAGCTCGTAGGCCACCTCGCCGGCGAACGCAGTCGAGCCGGCGGTCCTGTCGGCGTAGAAGTAGAGCCGGCTGCCGGGCCCGAAGCTCGCCGCCGCGGGCTCGAGGTGGAAGGCGACCGCCTCGCC
>CAZMRX010000595.1:0-2736 GCA_964568755.1 uncultured Acidobacteriota bacterium
GTAGAAGACGTTCTTGCCCTTCTTGGCGATCGACATGTTGGTGTGGCAGCCGTTGCCGTTGACGTTGGCCACCGGCTTGGGCAGGAAGGAGGCGGTCAGGTCCATCTGGGCCGCCACCTGCCGGGCGATGAGCTTGTAGAGCTGCACCTGGTCGGCCCCCACCGTGGCCTCGGCGTAGCTGTAGTTCATCTCGAACTGCGAGGGCGCCACCTCGGGGTGGTCCTTCTCGTTGGCGAAGCCGAGCGCGCGCTGCACCTCGGCCGAGGTGTCGATGAAGCGCCGCAGCGTGTCGCCCGGCAGCGAGTGGTAGTAGCCGCCGGTCGAGACGTACTCGAACTGGCCGGTCTCGAAGTAGCGCCGCTCGGCGTCGCGGCCCTTGAAGATGAAGCCCTCGATCTCGTTCGCGACGTGGGCCACCATGTCCTTCTTGCGCAGCTCGGCCGCGAACTGCTTCAGGCGCGCGCGCAGGTCGGCCACGTACGGCGTGCCGTCCTGGTCGCAGACGTCGCCGAACACCAGCACCTTGCCGGGGCCGAACACGTCGGCGGGCAGGAAGTAGAAGGCCGGCCAGTCGACGTGCAGGCGCAGGTCCGACTCGGCCTGGCGCGAGAAGCCGCGGATCGACGAGCCGTCGAAGGTCAGGTTGTCGGCCGACTTGAGCAGGAACTTCTTGTCGTAGTCGAGCATGTGGAAGCGGCCCTCGAGGTCGGTGAAGCAGACGGTCACCGCCTTGATGCGCTTCTCGTCGGTCAGGTACTTCATCCGCGCGTCGCGGATCTTGTCGGGGTCCTTCGCGGCCACGCGATCGGCCTTGGCCTGGAGGTTCATCTCCTCGAGCTTGTCGTACGGGATCTCCAGAAAGTCACGTAGCCCTGTTTCCATTCTCTCCTCTGTGGCGTGGTGGCCGGCGAGCGTGGGCGCTCCCAGTCTCACGAGCGGCTAATTGACCACAGGCTAGGCTTAATTGCAAGGTCTTTAGCTTAAAAACCTGATTCGTAGGCCTTATGAGCGAGATTCAAGCCTCGGTGGAGGCCGGCGGGCGGTGAGCGTTCGGGAGCCTCGATTCGAACAGTTGTGGGGGCGCGCTCACGAAAGGGGACAAGATTGTCGCTTCGGCGCGAGACGCGACCGTGGCGCGAACCCGCAGTCGGCGAAGGGATTGTCGCTGCGCCGGCTACCTGGCCCGGCGGCACGCGCCTTGCTGCTAACGCGCCGGTAGCTGGCGCTTCGGGAACTTGGCGACGACCGTATACAGCGGGTCGACCATGTTGGCCACGCGCACGACGGCCACCTGCGACACGAGCTGGTAGGCGTCCGGCTTGCTGAAGCCGTAGTCGGCCACCAACCAGTCGATGAGCTCGACGAACGCGATCCGCAGCGCGTCCGACAGCGGCCGCGCGCTGCCCGCGACCATGATGTGCTCGGCGTCCTCGAGCCGCGGCCAGGCGATCGCCTTGCCCTTGCGCAAGCCGAAGCGGAACGCGACCTCCATCGAGGTCTCGAGGCCCGAGCCGCACACCTCGCCGTCGCCTTGCGCGGCGTGGCCGTCGCCGAAGTAGAAGAGCGCGCCGGGATGGAAGACCGGCAGGTAGACGGTCGTGCCCTCGCGCACGTCCGCGGCGTCCATGTTGCCGCCGAAGTCGCCGGGCCAGAGGCCCCCGAAGGCCTCGGAGCCCTCGGGCGCCACCGCCACGCGACCCAGCATCGGCCGCAGCGGGATCGTCGCCTTCCCGCTCGCGCTCGTCGGCAAGTCCACCGTGCCGGTCATCGCGGCGCGGTCGAGCCGCCAGACGTAGCGGCCGCGCGGGAACATCTCGTTCAGGAGCGCCGTGCCGGAGTCGGGCACCAGCGCGCCGAAGTTCCCGCCTTGCGTCGAGACCGCCGTGTCGCGGTTCGGGCGCACCTTCAGGATCTCGATCACCAGCGTGTCGCCCGGCTGGGCGCCCTCGATCGCGATCGGGCCCACCTCGCCGGGCCACTTCCCCCCAGCCTTCTCGTACCACTCGCCCCAGAGCGTCTCGCTCTCGAGCACGTCGCCGGGCTTGACGGTCAGCACCGGCTCGCGCACGGCGAAGGTCGCGTGGCCCACGGTCGGCTTGAGCCGGTGGGTTAGCGCCGCGGCCGTGGACAGCCCCAGGCAGGAGGCGAGCAGCGTGGCGAGGGCGAGGCGAAGGACGGCACCGGGCCGGAGGGCAATGGACATGCGAGGACCTCTTTCTGAGCGACCACCCGGCGACGGGCGAATCGTCGGGATTGTACGCCGCGGGATAGAATCCCGGCCCGGACGAAGCCACGCCGCAGCCCGAGGAGGATCCCATGCCGAAGCGCCGCTCGCGAACCCGCATCCTAGGCCCCGCGGTCCTGGCGCCGGCCCTGGCGCTGGCCGCCGGGCTGCCCGCCCCGGCCGCGGCCCAGGCTCCGCTGCGCATCATCGTGTTCGGCGCGCACCCCGACGATTGCGACATGGACGCGGGCGGCACGGCCGCGCTCTGGTCGGCGAAGGGGCACGCCGTCAAGTTCGTGGCCCTGACGAACGGCGACGCCGGCCACCAGTCCGAGGGCGGCGGGGCGCTCGCGAAGCGCCGGCGCGCGGAGGCGCAGGAGGCGGGGCGGAGGCTCGGCATCGCCGAGTACGAGGTGCTCGACAACCACGACGGGGAGCTCGAGCCCACGCTCGCGGTGCGCCAGCAGGTGATCCGGCGCATCCGACAGTGGCAGGCCGACGTGGTGATCGCC
>CAZMRX010000596.1:0-2733 GCA_964568755.1 uncultured Acidobacteriota bacterium
TTCATCCAGGGCGGCATCAACGCCATCAACCCGATCGACGTGAGCGCGCTCCGCGTGCCCGGGGCGGAGCTGCGCGAGGCGTACCTCCCGCTCGGCGCCGTCAAGCTCAGCCTGAAGCCGTCGGGCAGCACGTCGTTCGAGGCCTTCTACCAGTTTACGTGGGAGGAGACCCACCCCGACCCGGTCGGCAGCTACTTCAGCACCACCGACCTGGCGGGCGCCGGCGCGACCAAGGTCATGCTCGGCTTCGGGGCGGCCCCGGACACGATCGCGGTCGGCACGCCGATTCCGGGCAACCCGGTGGGCGTCGCGGTCCCGCGGGTGGACACGCGCGAGCCGTCCGACCAGGGCCAGTACGGCGCCGCGCTGCGGATCCTGGTCGACGGACTGGGCGGCACCGAGTTCGGGCTCTACTTCATGAACTACCACAGCCGGCTGCCGCTGATCATGGCGAACACCGGCACGGCCGCCGGCGTGCTCGCGTCCGGCAACTACGCCGCGACCGCGAGCTACTTCCTCACCTACCCGGAGGACATCAAGCTCTTCGGCGCCAGCTTCAACACGGAGCTCGGCCGCACGGGGATTGCGCTGCAGGGCGAGGTCTCGCACCGCCTCGACGTGCCGCTGCAGATGGACGACGTCGAGATCCTGTACGCGGCGCTCAGTCCCCTGCGCCTGCTGCCGCCCGTGCCGCAGCTCGCGCCGCTCATCGGGCTCGGGACGCTGCTCGCCAACAACAACCAGGTGGGGGCCTACGGCTTCTCCCAGGAGATCGCCGGCTACCGCCGTTTCGACACCACCCAGGTCCAGATGACCGCCACCAAGATCTTCAGCCAGCTGTGCGGCGCCGACCAGGTGGTGTTCGTGGTCGAGGGAGCCTGGAGCACGGTGCACGACCTGCCCGACCAGAGCGAGCTGCGGCTCGAGGCTCCCGGCACCTACACCTCGGGCAACGAGCTCTTCACCACCGCGCGCATCCAGCCCGGGACGGAGCCCGCCTCGGCCTTCCCGACCAAGAACGCCTGGGGCTACGTGGTCGCCGGGCGGCTCGAGTACAACAACGCCATCGGCGCGGTGAACATGGTGCCGCGCTTCTCGTTCGCGCAGGACGTGGACGGCGTCTCGCCGGGCCCCGGCGGCAACTTCATCGAGGGCCGCAAGGGACTGACCGTCGGCCTCGGCTTCAACTACCTGTCCAAGTGGGAGCTCGACCTCAGCTACACGAGCTTCTTCGGCGCCGACCGCTACAACCTGCAGAACGACCGCGACTTCGTCGCGGCTAACGTCAAGTTCACCTTCTGAGGTCATGACAATGCGCAGCACGCCACGGTTCCTTGCGACCTTCCTCCTGGCCGGGCTCGTCGTCCTGTCCGCCCGGACGCCGCTCCTGGCACAGATGAAGCCCGGCCTGACGCCAATGGGCGCCGAGAAGGCGGCGAACGCCGACGCCTCGATCCCGGCCTGGGACGGCGGGATCACCAAGGCGCCGGCGGGCTACACGCCGGGACGCCACTACGTGGACCCGTATGCGGCCGACCGGCCGCTCTTCACGATCACCGCGCAGAACGCCGAGCAGTACGGCGCGAAGCTGTCGGACGGCCACAAGGCGATGCTCAAGGCGTACGCCACGTTCAAGATGAACGTGTATCCGTCGCGGCGCAGTGCCTCCGCCCCGCAGCGCATCTACGACGCCACCCTCAAGAACGTCGGCCGCGCCAAGCTGGTCAACGACGGCAACGGCGTCGAGGGCGCGATCGGCGGGCCGGCGTTCCCGATGCCGAGCGCGGGCGTCGAGGTGATCTGGAACCACCTGCTGCGCTACCGAGGCGACGGCATGCGGCGCTGGGTGATGCAGGCCACACCGACGCGGGGCGGCCAGTACACGCCGGTCCAGTTCGACGAGGAGACCTACATTCTCTACAGCCTCGCGAGCATGACGCCCGAGAAGCTGAGCAACCGGATCCTGCTGTTCAAGCAGACCGTAACCGCGCCGGCGCGGCTCGCGGGCGGAATCCTGCTGGTCCACGAGTCGCTCGACCAGGTCAAGAAGCCGCGCGACGCGTGGCTGTACAACCCCGGGCAGCGCCGCGTGCGCCGGGCGCCGCAGGTGGCCTACGACAACCCCGGCACGGCCGCCGACAACATGCGCACCAGCGACCAGCTCGACATGTTCAACGGGGCGCCAGACAAGTACGAATGGAAGCTCGTCGGCAAGCGCGAGGTCTACGTGCCGTACAACGCCTACAAGCTGCAGGACCCGGGCGTCAAGTACAAGGACATCGTGACGCCGCTGCACATGAACCCCGCGCACCTGCGCTACGAGCTGCACCGCGTGTGGGTGGTCGAGGCGACGTTGCGGCCGGGCGAGCGCAACATCTACAAGAAGCGGGTCTTCTACGTGGACGAGGACAGCTGGCAGATCCTGGTGATCGACCAGTACGACAACCGCGATCAGCTCTGGCGCGTGTCGGAGGGGCACGCCATGAACTTCTACAACGTGCCCACGGTGTGGACCGCCGCCGAGGCGCACATCGACCTGCAGGCCGGCCGCTACGTCGTGATGGGGCTCTTCAGCGAGAGCCGCGTGCACGACTTCACGGTCAAGCTGAGCGAGGCCGACTTCACGCCCGACGCGCTGCGGCAGGAAGGCGTGCGCTAGTCGTGCGGCTGGTCGGCACGGCGGCGCTCCTGCTCTCGGCCGGCCTCGTGGCGCCCGCCACGGTCGACCCGGGG
>CAZMRX010000597.1:0-2732 GCA_964568755.1 uncultured Acidobacteriota bacterium
CGTGGCGCTCGTCGTGGCACTCGGGGCCGTGGCCGGGCTGATCGTGTTCTGGCGCTCGCGCCGGAAACACGGGGCCACGCGCCGCTAAGCCGCCCCCTCCATCCGTTTCCAGGTCCTCGGCCGTCTTGAGAGTGACGGCAGGGGGACCGGAAGGAGGACGTGATGCTCGAGAACAAGGTTATCGCGGTGTTCGCGGCGACGGGAGCCATCGGTACCGAAACCGCGAGAACGCTGGCTCGCCGGGGAGGCACGGTGTACCTGAGTGGCCGGCGCGAGGAGGCCGTGGAATCCCTGGCGCGGGAGATCCGCGAAGGGGGCGGCAACGCGCACGCGGCGGTGGTGGACGCCATGGACGAAGCGCAGGTGGCTCGACACCTCGGCGAGGTGGCCCGGCGTGAGGGTCGGCTGGACGGGGTCTTCAACGCGATCGGGCTCAGGCCGATCGAGAACGAGTACGGGATCTCCTCCGAGGCGCTGTCGTTCCCCGCGTTCCTCGCTCCGTTCCAGCACCACGTGGGATCGCAGTTCCTCACGGCCCGCGCCGCCATCCGTTACATGAAGCCCGGCGGCACGATCGTCATGCTCACGGCTTCGCTCGCCATGGACCCGAGACCGTTCATGGCGGGCATCACGGCCGCATGTTCGGCGATCGAAGGGCTGACCCGCATGCTGGCGGCGGAACTCGGCCCCCGCGGGATCAGCGTGATCTGCCTGCGGGCGGGCGGCATGCACGAGACGCGGACCATCCAGGAAACGGTTCGGACCATCACTCGCACCCTGGGCACGGACCCGGTCGCGTTCGACGACGAAGTCCGGAGATCTTCCCTTCTGAAGCGGGCGGTCACCGTGCGCGAGACGGCCGAGGTGGCCGCCTTCCTGCTCTCCGACCCTGCTCGCTGCATGACGGGCGACACGGTCAACGCCAGCTGCGGTCTGGCGGTCGCATGATCGAGTTCGTGGCGCGCCGGCCGGAGTGGGTTCCGGAATCGCTCTTCCCCTTCCAGAGCCGCATCCTCGAGCTCGACGGGCACCGCCTGCACTACATCGACGAGGGACGGGGTCCGACGCTGTTGCTGCTCCACGGCAACCCGACCTGGTCGTTCCTGTACCGCCACCTCGTCCTGCGCCTGCGCGAGCACTTTCGCTGCGTCGCCCCCGACTATCCGGGGTTCGGCCTGTCGCAGCCGCGACCGGGCTATGACTTTCGCGCGGCGAGCCACGCCGAGGTCATCGCCGCCTTCGTCGAGGAACTCGACCTCCGCGACGTCATCGCCTTCGGGCAGGATTGGGGCGGGCCGATCGGGTTCCACGTCGCGGCGCGACGGCCTGATCGGTTCCGGGGCCTCGTGATCGGCAACACCTGGGCGTGGCCGCTCCGAGGAGACGCGCACTTCGAGAGATTCGCGAATCTCCTCGGCGGTCCGGTGGGAGGCTGGGCGATCCGGCACTTCAACGCCTTCGTGAACGTGATGATCCCGCTGGGACTGCGCACGGCATGGCTCTCCAGGGCGGAAATGGACGCCTACCGCGGCCCGTTTGCCGACGAAGCGTCGCGTGCCGCCACGCACGCTCTTCCGCGCGAACTCGTGGCCGGCACGGAGTTCCTTGCCGGAGTGGAGTCCGGCCTTTCACGGCTCAGGCACCTCCCGGTGCTGATCGTCTGGGGGGTGCGGGACTTCGCGCTGCGCCGTCAGGAGCGTGAGCGCTTCGAACGCTGGTTCCCCAACCATCGGACGGTCCTGCTCGAGAGGGCCGCGCACTTCGTTCAGGAGGACGCTCCCGATGAAATCGCCGAGGCCATCCTTCACTGGTGGCGGCGCAACGCGCCCCCAAGTCCCGCCGGGGGCATAATGTGCCCAACCGTTCCCAGCGCCCCCGGCCACTGAGGGACTTCCCGTGACGCCTGCCGACCCGGAATCCCGCGAGCGACTCGCCGACGCGTGGCGGGCATGCCGCGACGAGCTCGTCACCTTCGTGACGCGGCTGGTCGTGCGCGCCGACGTGGCCGAGGAGATCGTGCAGGAGGCCGCGGTGCGGATGCTGGAGACCCCGGGGGTTCCCGAGCGACCGGCGGCGCTACGTGCGTGGCTCTTCCGCGTGGCGTCCAACCTCGGGATCGACCACCTGCGCCGGCATTCGACCTGGCGCGAGAGCGTTCTGCTGGACGCGCGGGATCGCGCCCAGCTGGACGGCGCCTTTATTGCCGAGTCGCGGCTCATGCGCGGCTCGCCCGAGACGAAGGCGATGGCCCGGGAGCATCTCGCGGTCTGCCTCTCGTGCACCCTGCGGAACCTCAAACCCGAGGAGTCGGCGGGGCTCCTGCTCAAGGAGGTCTACGACTTCACCAACGACGAGGTCGCCGGGATGCTCGGCGCGACGTTCGGGCAGGCGAAGCACTGGATCCAGTCGGCCCGGGCGACACTCACGGCCCGCTACGGAGAAACTTGCGCGCTGGTCACCCAGAAGGGCGTCTGCTACCAGTGCGTGGAGCTGGACCAGTTCTTCGAAGCGAATCGGGGGGATCCCCTCGCCGGCAGCGACCGGTCACTCGATGCCCGGCTCGCGATCCTGCGAGATCTGCGGGCGACGCCGCTCGGCCCGTGGCATCGCCGCATGATGCGACTCGTGGACGAGCTGCTCGACGGGGCCTAACGAGGCTGGCGGTTCCGCCCCCCCCGCCTAGCAAGCGCGCTTCCCTCCCGCTCCGTTCGGGATAAATCGAACTCGCGAGT
>CAZMRX010000598.1:0-2725 GCA_964568755.1 uncultured Acidobacteriota bacterium
CCGTAGCGCTCGTTCGCCGTGGTCTGCCAGTCGTCCGCGGTCGCCCCCGGCTCCGCCGCCTCCGTCGCCTGGGGCTCGTCGGCCAGGGCCGAGCGTACCGCCTCGGCGGGCACCACCGGGGGCGCGAGGGCTTCGAGCTCGGCGGCCATGATGCCCTCGGCCGGCGTGGCAAACGACGCCTCGACGGCGGCCGCGGACTGCGCGCGGTCGTCGTCCATGCCCTGCGCCAGCGCGAGCAGCATCTCCTGGGGATTGATGCCCGCGTCGAGCGTCTCGGGCCGGATGTCGCGGCCGGCCACCGTCTCCGGGATCCGGTCGGTGAGCTCGAAGCCGAAGGCCCCCTCGCGCAGGCGCGCGAGCTCGTCGAGCGCGAAGCCGAGCCGCCGCTTGATCGCCGTCTCGCGGGTCGCCCTGGGCAGCGTCTGGAGCCGCGGGTCCGGCAGCGGCGAGCTCGCGGTGAAGGCCGCGACCACGAGCCCCTCGTGGAACACGATGGCGCCCTCGCCCTCCGCCATCTTCACGCCCAGGTAGCCGGTCTTCTTGCTGAAGGAGACGATCTGGATGATGTCGAGGAGCGGCAGGTCCTCGAGATTGCCTTGCAGGGCCAAGGGATTCGTCTCCGGTCGGATTCTATACCGCGGCCAGGATCTCGAAGGCCACGCGGTCGAGCGGCGCCACGCGCTCGATCACCCCGGCCTCGATCGCGGCCTTCGGCATGCCGAAGATGACGCAGGTCTCCTCCGCCTCCGCGAGCGTGAAGCCGCCCCGGTCCCGGATCGCGCGCAGGCCCTCGGTCCCGTCGGATCCCATCCCGGTGAGCACGACGCCCAGCGCCCGGGCCCCGTAGACGTCGGCCGCCGAGGCCATCAGGACGTCGACCGACGGCCGGTGCAGCGCCTCGCTCGGCTCCTCGTCGAGCGAGATCTCGATGCCGGCCGCCGTCCGCAGCAGGCGCGTGTGGATCCCCGCCGGGGCCAGCAGCACCTGGCCGGGCTCGACGGCGTCGCCGTGGCGCGCCTCGCGCACCGGGATCGCGCTCCTGGCGTCGAGCCGCTCCGCGAGCGAGCGCGTGAAGCCGCGCGGGATGTGCTGCACGATCACGACCGCCGCGCGGAAAGCCGCGGGCAGCCCCGAGACCACCGCCTGCAGCGCCGAGGGTCCCCCGGTGGAGGCGCCGATCAGCACGCACTCTGCGGGCGGGCGTCCGGCGCCCGCGCCGGCGCGCGGCCGCGCGGGCTGCGGCCGCGAGCGCACGCGCGCGCCGCCGAGCGCGCGGATCTTGCCGACCAGCTCCTCGGCCAGGCTCAGCATGCTCATCGGCTGGACCGAGGACTTGTCGACGAACTCCATCGCCCCGAGCTCCAGCCCGCGCAGCGTCACCTCGGCGCCTTCCTGGGTGAGCGTCGACATCAGCAGCACCGGCACCGGCTGCTCCGCCATCAGCCGCTCCAGCGTCTCGAGGCCTCCCAGCCGCGGCATGCGCACGTCGAGCGTCACCACGTCGGGGCGCAGCTCGCGCGCGAGCGAGAGGCCTTCCTCGCCGTCCCGGGCGTAGCCCACCACCTCGATGTCGTCCGCCGTCGCCAGCATGCGCCCGACCGCCTTGCGCACGAACGCCGAGTCGTCGACGACCAGCACGCGGATCTTCTCGCTCACGCCACGGCCTCCTCGGGCTTCTGGTAGACGATCGCGCCCTGGAAGCGGATCGGGACGAAGGCGCTCGAGACGCGCGCCAGCGACTCGGCGTGGCCGAGGAACAAGTAGCCGCCGGGAGCGAGCGCCTGGTGGAACAGGCTCACCGCGCGCTGCACGGCGGCGTCGGAGAAGTAGATCAGCACGTTGCGGCAGAACACCACGTCGAGCGGGCGCAGGCCCTCGTAGCTTCCGGGCTCGAGCAGGTTGCCGGCGCGGAACTGCACGCTGCGGCGCGAGGAGTCCTTGACGCGCACGCCGCTCGCGTCGGTCAGGAAGTGCCGCTCGAGCAGCGCGGGCGTGACGGTGCGCAGCGACCCCTGGTGGTAGACCGCGCGGCGGGCCTTGTCGAGCGCCGCGCCGTCGACGTCGAGCCCCGTCACGCACACGTCCCAGCCCCAGAAGAACTGCCCGCTGTCGAACAGAATCATCGCGAGCGTGAGCGGCTCCTCGCCCGTCGAGCAGCCCGCCGAGAGCACGTGCAGCCGCTTCTCGCCCGAGCGCGTCTTGCGCTCCTTGAGCGCGCGCAGCACGTGGCCGGCGAACACGTCGAGCTGCGGCTGCTCGCGGAAGAAGTAGGTCTCGTTGTTGGTCAGGTGGCTCACCATCCGCTGCTGCTCGTCCGCCCGCTCGGGAGCGAAGCGCAGGTAGCGGTGGTAGTCCTCGAAGGACGAGAGGCCCAGCAGGTCGAGCCGCGGCGCGAGCCGCGCGCGCAGGCTGGCGCGCTGCGACTCGTCGTAGTAGAGCCCGAAGCGCTCGTGGACGAAGTCGCGCAGCAGGCGGAACTCCTCCTCGGAGAGCTCGGCGTCGTGGTCGACGTGGCGGTACTTCACCGCGGCTGCAGCTTCCGCAGCGCGCTCGCCGCGGCCTGGCGGACCTCGGGAGCGGGGTCGTTCGCCTTGCGGTCGAGCAGCGGCCGCAGCGCCTCGCGGAAGCCGCCGTCGCCGAGCGCCGTGGCCGCCTCGGCGCGGAGCGCGGCGGCCGCGTCCTCGAGCGCCGCGAGCAGCAGCCGGCGCGCGGCGGGATCCTCGAA
>CAZMRX010000599.1:0-2699 GCA_964568755.1 uncultured Acidobacteriota bacterium
CAGCACCGCGATGGCGTTCGGCGCGCCGGTGGCGCAGAGGTTCGTCCCCTCGAGCGGGTCGACCGCGATGTCGACGGCGGGCCCGTTGCGGGTGCCGACGCGCTCGCCGATGTAGAGCATCGGCGCCTCGTCGCGCTCGCCCTCGCCGATCACGATCGTGCCGTCGATGTCGACCGTCTCCATCTCGCGGCGCATCGCCTCGACGGCCACGTGGTCGGAGCCCTTGCGCTCGCCCTGGCCCATGGTGCGCGCGGCCTCGATCGCGGCGCGCTCGACGACGCGCACGAACTCGAGCGGCAGGTCGGCGGGGGTCATGGCGCACCTCCAGCAGGCAGGCCGGCATCATACTGCACCCGATAAACCACGTCGGTGCCGTCGTCGAACGCCCGCGCGAAGGCGGCCTGGCTCGCCAGGTAGGCCTCGAGGCGCGGGCTCAGCGGGCGGTGCAGCAGGACGAAGGACGCGCGGAAGTCGCGGCGCAGGACGAGCGACGACGGCTCCGCCTCTCCCGGGCCGCAGGCCGGCTTGCCGCAGGTGGCCTCGGCGGTCGCGTCCTTCGCCAGGCCCTGGGCCTTCCAGAACAAGGCCTCGTCGTGGGCGTACTGGAACAGCGGGTCCATGCCGCCCACGTAGTGGTTGCGCGGGTTCCAGAAGAAGAGGTGCGGGAACTGGTCCCACCACGCGTGGAACACCAGCTCGCCCGGCCGGCTGTTCTCCGCCAGCCAGGCGGACGCGCCGCGGAAGGCGAGCAGCGGTCGCGCTCCCTTGACGCGCGCCTCGTAGCGCGCCGCGGCGAGCGGGACGAGCAGCGCGAGCAGGAGCAAGAGCGCCACCGCGGCTTTGGCGCGCGCGCGCGGCGCGGCCGCGAGCCAGTGCTCGGTGAACACGAGCCCGGCGAACGCGGCCAGAAACGCGGCCGCGAGCTCGATCGAGCGGCTGGCCACCCGCACGCTCAGGAACGCGAACAGCAGCCCGAGCGCCAGGCTGGCCCACGCCGCGAGGCGCGCCGGAGCCGCGGAGGCCGCCTCGCGACGCAGGCGGAGCGCGAAGGCGACGACCGCCGCCAGCAGCGCGAGGCCGGGCAGGATCAGCCGCGGCAGGTCGAGCGCCTGCGACAGTGGCTGCAGCTCCAGGCCGAACGGGAGCGGCAGGCCTCGCCGCTTGACGTCGAGGAACAGCCCGAGCTGGATCCACGCGAGCCGCAGCGCGCCCAGCGGGTTCGGCCGCAGCAACCAGCCGAGAATCGTCCCCGCGACCACGGCGGCGGCCGACCAGCCGTCGGGCCGCTGCCGCAGCGCGAGCGCGCAGGCCGCGAACGACGCCACGACCAGCGGCACGAGCCACGCGAGCGCCAGGTGGATCCAGGCCGCCACGAACGCGAGCAGGCCCACGAGCGCGGCGCGATGCCGGAGGCCTGGAGCCGCCTGTAGCGCGAGCGCCAGCACCGCGAGCGAGAGCGAGAGCGGCTGCGGGCGCAGCATGGTGAGCCGGAACAGCACGTCTCCCGTGGCGGCGAACAGCACGAGCCACGCGAGCGGGAAGCGCAGCCGCAGCAGCGAGAAGGCCGCGAACAGCAGGATCAGCGATGCCGCGGTGACGGCGACACCGCCCCCGAGCAGGCCGTGCAGCAGGTTCTGCGGCGCGCTGGCGGGCACCAGCAGGACGTGGAAGCCGTACCACAGGTCGCTCGCCTGGTCGCGGATCGCCGAGAAGCGGGCCCACGGGAAGCCGCTGTCGAGCAGGCCCTGCGTGCGGTACACCCACGCGTGGCGGACGTGGTAGAAGCCGTCGGGGTCCGCGGTGGTGGGCGAGACGCCGTGCAGCGCGGCCGCTGCCACCACCAGCGCGGCGGCGGTCAGCGCGTTCCGGACACTCGAGCGCAGCGCCACGGCGCGCCCCCGGGGCCTAGCCGCGGTACGGGGGAAGGTCGATGCGGCGAGGCTTGTCCTGGCGATAGCCGAGCGCGTAGTCGGCCTGCATCAGCTTGTGCACCTCGCGGCTGCCCTCGTAGATCACCGCCGCCTTGCAGTTCCTGTAGAAGCGGCCCACCGGGTACTCGTCCGAGTAGCCGTTGGCGCCGTGGATCTGCACGGCGTCCGAGGCGGCGCGCTCGCTCGCCACCGTCGCGAACCACTTGGCGAGCGAGGTCTCGCGCGTGTTGCGCAGGCCCTGGTTCTTCATCCAGCCGGCGCGCAGCCAAAGCAGCCGCGACGCGTCGTAGTCGGAGACCATCTGCGCGATCATCTCCTTGACCAGCTGGTGCTGCCCGATCGGCACCCCGAAGGCCTTGCGGCCCTGGGCGTAGCGGACCGAGGCGTCGAGGCAGGCGCGGATCAGGCCCGTCGCTCCCGAGGCCACGGTGTAGCGCCCGTTCTCGAGCGCGAACATCGCGACCTTGAAGCCCTCGCCCTCCTCGCCCACGCGGTTCTCGACCGGCACCTCGACGTCCTGCATCGAGAAGCCGCCGGTGTTGCCGGCCAGGATTCCCCACTTCTCCTTGATCGAGAAGGAGGAGAAGCCCTTGAAGCCGCGCTCCACGATGAAGGCCGACATGCCGGAGTGGTCGCGGTTCTTCTTCTTCTCCTGGTCGGTCCAGGCGATCACCAGGAAGTGGTCGGCGACGTCGGCGAGGCTGATCCACATCTTCTCGCCGTTCAGCACGTAGCGGTCGCCCTTGCGCAGCGCGGTCGTCTGGATTC
>CAZMRX010000600.1:0-2690 GCA_964568755.1 uncultured Acidobacteriota bacterium
AGAAGTACAGCCGGCTGCCGGGGCCGAACGCGCTCGCCGCGGGCTCGAGGTGGAAGCCGACAGGCTCACCCTGCCGCTCGAGCCGCAGCTCCGACGACGCCAGGCCGCGCCTGCGTCCCGGGAACACCTGCTCGAACGCGACCGCGTGCAGCCCTTGGCTCGTGGTGTGCAGCCGCGCCAGGACCTCGCCTGAAATCGGCTTCGGGGCCTGCCGGCCACGGCCCACGCTGCCGCGCCCAATCTCGCCCGCCTCGCGCCCTGTGAACAGCAGCCTCACCCGCAGCCGCTTCGCCAGCACGAGCTGGCCCCGCCCCTCGTCGAAACGCAGCGGCGTGAGCTCGACCACGGCGTTCTTCGTCTCTCCCTGGAAGACGCTCGGCAGCAGCCTGGCCAGCTCGCTCGTCGTGAACGCGCGAGCGCCCCGGGTCTCGAACGAGCGCGACGCCCTGCGTCCCACGCGCACAGTGCCGTCGCGTCCCACCTGCATCTCCGCGCGCCCCAGCGCCGACGGCCGCAGGCCTCGGTAGCTCACGAGATCGAGCGCCCTCACTCCGTCGAGCATCACGCGCCGCCCCACGACCGCCTCGACCAGCGCGCGGCGCAGCGGCAGCGCCAGCGCCTGCTCGCCCTGCGGGATGTCGAAGCCCGGCACGAACACCCGCACCCCGCCCGATGGCTCGCCTGCACCCGGCAGGGTGTGCAGGGCGTAGAAGCCCCCGGTCCGCAGCTCCACGGTCGCGGAGCGCGCGTCGCGCGACAGCACCGAGAACGACGTCGCCTCGGGATCGCCGTGGCGCGTGCAGCGCAGCGACGCCGTCGCGGCGTCCGCGCCCGCGGAGGAGGCGTAGGCCGACACCACCCAGTCCGGACAGGTCGCGGCCGCCGCGTCCTTCTTCTTGTCCGGGGCCTGGCCGCCCACCGCGCCGTCCGCCGCCGCAGCGGCCGAGGGCACCGCCGAGACAGGCCCGTGCGAGGTCGTCTTCGACGACGCATCCACGTCGTCGAGCCTGTAGAAGTAGCGCGTGCCATTCGAGAGGCCGCTGTCGCGGAAGGAGTACGCCTGGCCCACGGCCGACGAGCCCAGCCCGGGGATCAGGGACGGTGTCAGCCGCGTCCACGGCCCAGCCTCGGACAGCGAGCGGTAGAGGTGGAAGCCGAGGTTGTCGAGCTCCGACGCCGTTTGCCACGCGAGCAGCACCGACGCGTTCCCCGCGGTCGCCGTGAACGACGCGAGCTTCACCTCCGTGGTGGGCGGCACCGCGAACACGAACGTCTGCGCCGCTGCCGTCACGTCCTTGCAGGCTTGGAACAGCAGGATGTCGGTTCGGATCTGGCGCTCGACCGGTAGGGCGCCGTACTCGGCCGTGGCGGTGACCGGCAGGTGGGCGCGGACGTAGTACAGGTCCGGTCCCCCCCTGACCGACATTGACGTCCAGCCCGATGGCTCTGCCCAGGACACAGTGCCGGTCTGCTTGAAGGACCTCGTTCCATCCGTCGGCGCGAGCGTGACCCAGGCGCCCGAGCCGCCGCGCCAGTACTGCCAGACGACGTCCGTGTCCGCGACGGCGGTGCCCGCGGTGGCGAGGCTGACGTTCAAGCCGCGGAACTTCGAGTCCGCGCCGAAGTAGAGGTAGCGCCCCCGGCGCGAGCCGTCCACGCGGGCGAGCGCCAGCGGGTAGTTGGTGGCGCTGTCGGCCAGGTACTCGTCGGCCGCGCCCACCAGGCCCGCGTGCGCGATCGACTCCGGCTCGCTCGGGTTGCGGTAGATGTGGATCTCGTCGAGGATGCCGTCGGCGTTGCCGGTGGCGTTGAGCGGGCAGCCGAAGACGCAGCCGCCGAAGGTGATGGTCGCGCCGCTCGTGACCGTGGACGAGTCGTACCCGGTGTTGAAGTTGACCTCGACCCCGTTCACCCAGATCGCCATGCGGCCGCCCGAGGCACTCGACCACGTCGTCCGCAGGTGCACCCAGTCCTCGGCACGCCAGGAGTAGGTGCCGGACGCCGCCGACACCTGGTACGTCGTGCCACCCGACGTGCAGTTCGAGGCCGAGCTCTTTCGGATCGTGAAGCGCAGGGTCGTGCCCGTCTTCTCGAACAGGAAGCAGTCGTCGGGCGAGTTGGCCCGCCAGAAGACGTTCGACCCGGGGGTGTCGTGGTTCGTGTTCGGCTGGTACCAGAACTCGATCGCGCCGCCGCCCACGTCGAAGTCCAGGGCCCCTGCAGGCGCCGTGATCGAGTCGCCGTTGGCGTCGAAGTTGGCGCCCAGGCCGTAGCGGCCGGGCACGATGTCGACGCCGCTCACGCCCCCGCTCGCGCCCACGTCCAGGTCGATACCCGAGGTGGTGCAGGTGTTGGTGACGCTGCTGACGTCGAGCGTGCAGTGCCAGGTGAGGCTGTTCGCGAAGTGGGCCCGCGACACCGGCTTGACCGCCGCCCGGTAATCGAGGGTCTTCTGGAGCGAAACGCCCTCCAGCGTCACCACCGGCGCCTCGCTGAAGGAGCGCCACTGCCGGATCTTGAAGAAGGGCGCGTAGCGCGTCGCGCCCGATCCGTCCATGTCGAACTGCAGGCCCGTGGCCGGCTTGAGGTCGAGTGTGTAGGCCGACTCGCTCTCGTTGAAGAAGTTGGCGTCGGCTGTGTTCTCGTTCCACCCGCTGCCCGGGCCGATCGCCGACAGCGGGTCCGGGCTG
>CAZMRX010000601.1:0-2681 GCA_964568755.1 uncultured Acidobacteriota bacterium
TCGAGCTGGATGCGGACGCGGCGCGACCACGCCCGCTTCCTCAACCTCATCGAGGTCTCGGCCTTCCTCCACCAGCACCAGCGCGAGCGGACGGCGGACGGTGCGATCCTGGCCTGCCTCGCGGACTACGAGATCGCGTACGCGCTCGCGGGCGAGGTCCTGAAGGAAACGCTCTCTGACATCAAGAAGCCGCTGCGAGAGGCGCTCCTGCGCGTCCAGGGGCTCGCGCTCGAGGACGGCCAGTCGGTGAGCCGCCGCGAGATCCGAGAAGCGCTCGGCGTACCGGACTCGACCGTGCGGCGCTGGCTCGCCGAGCTCGTCGAGCTCGAGTATCTCGTGCAGGCCGAGCAGAGCAAGGGCGGTGCGGGTAAGACGACCCGCTATCGGCTCGTCTGTCGCGAGCCGCAGCGAAACGTGCCTCTGGGTCTGCTGACGCCCGAGGAGCTCGCGGCGCGGCCATGAAAAACCCGCCACCCGCCAAAACTCGCCGAACCGCCGTGGCGGGTTTTTCTTCGAAGCGGGTCAACGACATAGGTCTAAACCCGCCACGTCGCCACGAAAACCAGCAAGGCAGTGTGTCCGACGAGCCGCGGCGGCTCCTGCGGCGCTACCGCGACCACCTCGGCGTCCACTACGCCGAGCGCACGGTGCCGGAGTACCTCGCGCACGTGCAGGCCTTCCTCGGCTGGGTCGAAGGGAAGAACCTCACGCTCGCAAGCCTAACCCGCCGCGACCTCGCGGCGTACCAGAGCGAGCTCTTCGCGATGCGCCGCAGCGACGGCCGGCCCTACTCGGCCGGCTTCCAGATGAACCGCTTCACGGCGATCAAGAGCTTCTACCGCTTCCTGATGCGCGAGCTGCTCGTCCTCTCCGACCCAACGACAGGGCTCGAGCGTCCCCGCCTCGAGCAGCAGCTGCCACGGACGATCCTGACGCCGCGCGATGTGCGAAGGATCGTCGAAGCGCCGGCCGGGAGGACACCGGTCGAGCTGCGCGACCGCGCGATCCTCGAGCTTCTCTACGCGACGGGGATCCGCGCGACCGAGCTCCTCAACCTCTCGCCCTACGATGTCGACACCCAGGACGGCATGCTGCGCATCGTGCGCGGCAAGGGAGGCAAGGACCGCTATGTCCCGCTGACGCCCGTCGCGGCCGAGGCGATCGCGCTCTACCTCGCGAAGGGCCGCGGAAAACTGCTCCGGGTCGAGAGAGGCAGCCACGGCGGCGGGATCTACCCGCCGAAGGCGAGCCGCCGGCTCTTCGTGGCCGCCCGCGGCGGGATCCTGTACCGCGCGACGCTCGACCTCATCGTCCGCCACTGGGCGAAGGAAAGCGGCATCGCCAAGCGAGTGACGCCCCACGTCTTCCGCCACAGCATCGCCACGCACCTCCTCAAGCGCGGGGCCGACATCCGCCACATCCAGGCGCTGCTCGGCCACGCGAGCCTCTCGACGACCGAACGCTACACGCGGGTCGAGATCTCGGACCTTCAAAGCGTCGTGCGGCGTGCGCACCCGCGGGGCCGCTGATCTTCGGAGCCTCCTCGCGCGCTACGTCGAGTCGCTGCGCGTGCGGAACTACTCGGCGACGGCGATCGACAAGGCGGTGCTCGAGGTCGGGCGGCTCGGCGAGCACCTAAGAGGACGTGGCATCCGCTCGGCGCTCTCGGTCGACGAGGCGGCTCTCCTCGCCTACCTCGCGAAGAGGCGCCGCGCCCGCAACCGCCGCACGGGCGAGCCTCTCTCCGCGTGGGCGCACAGCAGCACGGTGACGACGATCCGGTGCTTCTTCTCCTTCCTCGAGCACCAGGGCGTCATCCTCCGCGACCCGGCCGCCGCGATCCCGCTGCCGAGGATCGAGGCGCTGCCGCGACGTGTCCTCAGCGAAGCTCAGGCGCGGCGGCTCATGGCCGCCCCCTTCCCGGTGACCGCGATCGGCAAGCGCGACCGCGCGATCCTCGAGACGCTCTACGGCAGTGGCCTGCGGCGAGCCGAGCTCGTGCGGTGCGACGTCGCGGACCTCGACCTCGCGCGGGGGCTGCTGCTCATCCGCAGTGGCAAGGGCCGGAAGGACCGCATCGTGCCGGTCGGGGGGCGTGCTCTGCTGGCCCTCGGCGCCTACCTCGCCGAGGCGCGGTCCGACCTCGAGAAGCGGCCGACACCCGCGCTCTTCCTCACGCGCTTCGGCCTGCGGATGGACGTGCAGTCGGTGAACCTGCGCGTGCGCTGGCATGCCCGCGTAGCAGGCGTCCAGGCGACACCGCACGTGCTGCGCCACAGCTGCGCCACTCATCTCCTTAAGGGAGGAGCAGACGTGCGCCGCGTGCAGCGGCTCCTCGGCCACAAGCGTCTCGTCACGACCGCGCTCTACACGCGTGTCGCCGCGGCCGACCTCCGCGCGGTCTTCAGCCGCTCGCACCCGAGGTCCGAAGCGCCAGCGCTCGACGAGCCGGCGCCGATCACGCCCGCAGTGCTGCGCGGGGCCTTCGCGCGAGCGCATCCGCGACGCAGCGCCGGCGAGCCTGACGAGGGATAATCCAGCGTGCTCCTCGCGGCCTCGACGCTGCGGACGACCAGCTGGCCGGGGGTACCGCTCGGCGCGGACCCCTCAGGTGCTCCCATTGATCCAAATGGAAACCTCAGCACCAAGACAGAAGGAACAGACACCTGGACCTACACCTG
>CAZMRX010000602.1:0-2674 GCA_964568755.1 uncultured Acidobacteriota bacterium
AGGGCCGCGGTCGAGAACGACGCCTTCGCGAAGGGCACGACCGACTACCGCGAGCTCCTCGCCGACCCGGACGTCGACGTCGTCTACGTCGCGACGCGCCACGACCTCCACTACGCCGTCGCGCGGGCCGCCGTCGAGGCCGGCAAGGCGGTCTTCGTCGAGAAGCCGATGACGATGAGCGTCGCCGACGCGCGCGAGCTGGCCGACGCCGTGGCGCGCAAGGGCACGCTGCTGACGGTCGGCTTCAACCGCCGCTTCTCGCCCCACGCGGCGCGGCTCAAGGAGCTGCTCGGCCCGATCGCGGCCCCGAAGACGCTCGCCTACCGCGTGAACGCGGGTGCTTTGCCGCCGGAGCACTGGCTGCTGGATCCAGCGGAGGGCGGCGGGCGGCTGCTCGGAGAAGGCGTGCACTTCTTCGACATGCTCCGCTTCCTGGCCGGAGCCGAGCCCGCGCGCGTGCGGGCAGCCGCTCCGCGCGGCAAGGGGCGCGACGAGGCGACGGTGGCGATCGAGTTCGCGGACGGATCCATCGGCTCGCTCGTCTACACGGGCTCGGGCGCCTCCGGCACGGGCAAGGAGCGCCTCGAGGTGTTCGCGGGAGGCGCGAGCTTCGTGCTCGACGACTACAAGAGCCTCGCCGTCCACGGCCTCGCCAAGCCGGGCCTGGAGACCCGCACGATCGAGAAGGGTCAGAAGGAGCAGCTCGAGAACTTCCACCGCGCGCTGCGCGGCGAAGCGAGCCTCGGCGTCACGGCCGAGGACGGGCTGCAGGCCACCTGGTGCGCGCTGGAGGCGATATCCGGCTCCTGATCCCGCGCCCGTCCGCCTTCGGCGTGGAGCCGCGCGCTCGCGAAGCGGCGCCGGGAGAGCTGATCGTGCCCTTCGCCGAGGCCAAGGCGTGGCTGCGGAGCGGGGCACTGCTGCGTCACCTCTTTCGCTACTCGGAAGCCGAGCTCGCCACGCATCGGGTCGATCACGTTTCGAAGCCGTTCCCGACGGCGCTGCTGCTGCGAATCCTGGCGCGCGGCCGCTGTTCCTTCTCGGGAGACTCGGGAGAGCGCGTCGAGATCGGTCCGCTCGAGCTCGTCCGCTACTTCCTCCGCCACGTGGGCGAGCTCGTCCGCATCCCCTTGCTGCTTGCGGCAGCCCGTCGCCAGGTCGCCGGGCTGGCGCGGCGCGCCGACGCCGCCCCGCTGCCCGCGCTCGACCTCGCGCGTCCGCCGCTCTACGTCCGGGGCGAGCTGCAGTTCGGCATGCGCGCGGGCGGCTCGGTCGGCCACATCGCGGGCGTGCTCAACAACCTCGAGCGCTTCGCCTTCAGGCCCGTGTTCGTGACGAGCGACCGGATCCCGACCGTGAACGCCGACATCGAGACCCACGTGGTCGCTCCCCTGTCGGATTTCTGCGGCCACGAGGAGATCCCGGCGATTCACTTCAATGGGCGCCTGATGCGCGAAGCCCGGAGCGCGCTGGCGGGCCGCCAGGTGTCGTTCGTGTACCAGCGCTGTGGACTCTTCTGCTTCTCGGGCCTCGAGTTGGCCCTCGAGCTCGGGGCTCCCTTCGTCCTCGAGTACAACGGCTCGGAGGTCTGGAGCGCGCGCCACTGGGGCCGGCCGCTCCGCAACGAGCGGCTCGCGCGGCAGATCGAGACGCTGCTGCTGGAGAAGGCGGCGCTCGTCACGGTCGTGAGCCGGCCGCTCCGCGACGAGCTCCTGCGGCGCGGCATCGGGGAGGACCGCATCCTGGTGAACCCGAACGGTGTCGACCCCGAACGCTACTCGCCCGCGGTCGACGGCGGCGGCGTCCGCCGGCGCCATGGCCTGGAGGGCCGGCGGGTGGTGGGCTTCATCGGCACGTTCGGCCGCTGGCACGGCGCCGAGGTCCTCGCCGAGGCCTTCGGGCGATTGCTCACCCGCCGCAAAGAGTGGCGGCACGACGTGCGCCTGCTGCTGATCGGCGACGGCCTGACACGCTCCGAGGTCGAGGCGCGCGCCTTGCGCCACGGCGCGCGCGAGCAGGTGGTGCTGACGGGACTCGTGCCGCAGGAGGAAGGACCGTCGCACCTGGCGGCCTGCGACGTCCTCGTGTCGCCGCAGGTGCGCAATCCCGACGGAACGCCCTTCTTCGGCTCCCCGACCAAGGTCTTCGAGTACATGGCGATGGGCAAGGGCATCGTGGCTTCGAACCTCGACCAGATGGGCGAGGTGCTGACGCACGAGGAGACGGCGCTGCTGGTCGAGCCGGGCGACGTCGAAGGCCTCGCCTCGGCGATCGAGCGTCTGCTGAGCGACGAGCCTCTGGCGCGTCGGCTCGGGGACGCGGCTCGGCGCAGCGTCCTCGAACGCCACACCTGGGCCGAGCACACGCGCCGCATCGTGGAGGCGCTGGGCCGGCGCTGCGCGAGCGAGGCCGCTGCGCGTGCGCCTGTTACGCTACGCTAGACGGCTCACCCATGTCCCCGTCCGACGCCAAGCTCGAGACGCAGCGGCAGTGGAACGCGAACCCCTGCGGCGCCGACACCGCCGCCGAGCTCGAGCGCGGCAGCCCGGCCTTCTTTCAGTCCGTCGAGCAGCACCGCTACGAGGTCTACGCACCCTGGCTGAAGCAAGCCGCGGGCTTTGCGTCCTTCGCCGGCTGCCGCGTGCTCGAGATCGGCCCCGGGCTGGGCACGGAC
>CAZMRX010000603.1:0-2657 GCA_964568755.1 uncultured Acidobacteriota bacterium
GGCTTCAACATGGAGCCGCAGGCGATGCCCGGCATGGTCCGCGTCCTGACCTCGTGGGCGGCCCCGGCCCTGAGCCTGCTGCCGGGCAAGCGCCTGGTCGTGGAGAGCTCGCTGCGGCAGGTCCTTCACGACGACGCGCTCGTGACGCCGGAGCGCGTCTCCGAGTACCTGGCGCCGGCCCAGCGCCCCGGCGCCTTCGCGGCGCTGCGCTCGCTCGGGGCCTCGCTCGGCGACCGCCCCGGGGCCGTGGTCGAAGCGCTTCCCGCCATCGGCGCGCCCACGCTCGTGATCTGGGGCGACGACGACCGCTGGATCCCGCTCCGCGACGCCGATCGTTTCGTGGCCGGGATCCGTGGCGCCAGGAAGGTCGTGATCCCGGCCTGCGGCCACGTGCCCCAGGAGGAGAAGCCGGCCGAGGTCGCGCGGCTCCTGCTCGAGTTCCTGGACTAGCCGCGGCGAAGGCCTAGGGACGCCGGCGCAGCGTGGTGAGGGTCTCCTTGGCCTTCTGCGCCATCGGGCTCTGCGGGAACTGGCGCACGATCACCTCGAAGGTGGCGACACCTTCCTCCTGCCGGCCGGCGGAGACGTAGGTGCGGCCCAGCACGAACAGCAGGCGCGGCTGCTCGTCGGGGTCGGGCCCGAGCGAGAGCGCCTCCTTCACGAGGCGCTCCGCCTCGCCGAAGTCGCGGGTCACGTGGGCCAGGATGGCGAGCAGCATGCGCGCCTCGCGCCGCTCGCCGACGCTCGCTCCCGAGTCGTGGGCCACTGCGGTCCGCAGCAGGCCCTGCGCCTCCTCGAAGTACTCCTGCTCGTAGAGGTGTCGGCCGAGGCCGAGGGCGGCCCTGGCGTCGTCCTGGTCCGCCTCGAGCGCCGCCTCCCAGGCGATCACGCGGTCGGCCACGTGGCGCGCGGCGTCGAGCGTGCGCGGGAACTGGCCCGGGCCCTGGAAGCCGTTCACGCGGAACAGCTGGCGTCCCTGCGGCGAGAGGAACAGGATCGTCGGCAGCGAGCGCACGCCGTACTTGGCGCTCACCTCCAGCTCGCGCCGCGAGCCCTCGGTGTTGACCTTGACTGCCACGAACTCCTGCGCGCGTCGCACCACGGCGGGATCGGCGTAGGTGGTGCGGTCGAGGCGGTGGCACCAGCCGCACCACTCGGCCCAGAAGTCCACCACCAGCGGCTTGCCCGCGCGCTGCGCCTTCTTGAGGGCCTCGTCGAACTTCTTCTCCCACTTGATCGCCACGAGCGGCGGCGCAGGCGAGTCGCCCGGTGCGGTCGCCAGCAGCAGCGCGAGGGCGAGCGGGGAGGCCATCGGCGCTACCTTGACCTCACCATGAAAGACACGCGACACGCCGCCTGGTGCGCGTCGAACAGCGCCTGGAACGACGCCTCCTCGTCCCAGAACGACTCCGGGTGCCACTGCACCCCCAGCACGAACGAGCGGTCCTTCATCTCCACGGCCTCGATCACCCCGTCCTCCGGGCAGCGGCCCGTCACCGTGAGGCCCTCGCCGAGCCGGTCGATCGCCTGGTGATGAAAGCTGTTCACTGACAGCGGACCCGGGCCGAGGATGAGGCCGAGCTTCGATCCACCGACCACCTCGACCGCGTGCGAGCGCCGAGTCCGCCGACCGGGTGCCTCGTGCGCCACCGCCCCCTCTAATTCTGACGGGATGTCCTGGATCAGCGTTCCCCCGGTGGCAACGTTTAACACCTGCTGTCCGCGGCAGATGGCGAGGATCGGCAGGTCGCGCCGCAGCGCATGGCGCGTGAGCGCCAGCTCGAACTCGTCGCGCTCGCGGTCGACGCGCCCGAGCTTCGGGTGCGGCGGGCGCCCGTAGAGCGCGGGATCCACGTCGACGCCCCCCGACAGCAGCAGCCCGTCGATCCGGTCGAGCAGCGCCTCCGCGGCCTCGGCCGCGAGCGTCGGCAGCACCACCGGCACTGCGCCCGCGCGCTCCACGGCGCGGACGTAGTCGGCGCGCATCGAGTGGTAGCCCGGCCGATCGCCGTCCCCGAGCGTGATCCCGACCACCGCGCGCGTCACATCCGCTCCGGCACCGGGATCCCGAGCAGCTCGAGCAGCACTTCCATCTCGCGCACGAACGCGTCCACCACCAGCGCGCGGCTCGCGCGCAGGTCCTCACTGGCCGCGTGCAGCAGCGAGTGCTGCGGCTTCTGGTAGTAGGAGTGGAACGCCTGCGCCACGGCGAAGGCGTGCTTGGCGACGAGCGCCACGTCCTCGGCCGCGATCGCCTGCTCGGCAACCTCTTCGCTGCGGGCCATCAGCAGCAGCAGCGACCAGGCGAGGTCGCCCTCCTCGCCGGTCAGGAACGTCCGCAGGTCGAGCGAGCGAGCGCGCGCGACCAGCGCCTCGCGCTCGTGGCCCTCCGCGGCCAGCTTGCCGAAGATGTTGCGGGCCCGCACCACCGCGTTCTGCAGGTAGGGGCCGGTCTCGCCGGTGAAGGCGAGCGCCTCCTCCATGTCGAAGGTGATGATGCGCGTCCGGGAGAAGCGCAGCATGAAGTAGCGCAGCGCGCCCACCGCGACCGCCCGCGACGTGGCCTCGCGACCCGCGGCGTCGCGCTCGGGGTCGCGCGCGTCGACTTCGGAGCGGGCCTTGGCCACGAGCGCGTCCAGCAGGTCGTCGGCCTTGAC
>CAZMRX010000604.1:0-254 GCA_964568755.1 uncultured Acidobacteriota bacterium
CCACTGGCCCGGCAACGTACGCGAGCTGCGCTCCACGATCGAGCGCATCGCGCTGACCGTCGCGGCGGGCGAGATCGGGCCGCGCGCGCTGCCCGGCGCGATCCTGGAGCAGCCAGCGACGCTGTGGGCCGGACGCGAGCGCCGCCCCACGCTGCGGGACGTCGAGCTCGCCTACATCCGCTTCGTGCTCGAGGCGGTAGGCGGCAGCCCGACGCGCGCGGCACAATGCCAGAGACCCGAACCATCCGCGCCGG
>CAZMRX010000604.1:264-2645 GCA_964568755.1 uncultured Acidobacteriota bacterium
GGCAGCCAGACGCGCGCGGCCGCGGTGCTCGGCATCTCGAGAAAAGCGCTGTGGGAGAAGAGACGCCGCCACGGGATAGGCTAGGAGAGGTACGAGGACTCATGGACCAGAAGAAGGCGAAGGCGTACCGGGACAAGCTGCAGCTCAAGAAGCAGCAGATCCTGGAGGCCTACAACAAGAACAAGAGCTACGGGAAGGAGGCCGACGGCGAGGCCACCCAGGACATCGCCGACAAGGCCGCGAACTCCTACACCAAGGAGTTCCTGTTCAGCCTGTCCAACACCGAGCGCGACACGCTGCAGCAGGTGGACGAGGCGCTCGCGCGCATCGAGGCGCGCCGCTTCGGCGTGTGCGCCGCCTGCGAGGACGACATGAACGCCAAGCGGCTGGAGGCGGTTCCCTGGGCGCGGCTGTGCCTCGCGTGCCAGGAGAAGCAGGAATCGGGGCAGCTCTAGCACGCGAATGGACTTGAGCCTCGCCACCTCGGTCGCTCGACGCCTCGCGGACCCGCTGCTCGCGGTCGTCTTCCCGTCGGAGTGCCCGGCGTGCGGGCAGCTCGTCGTCCAGCTCGGCCGCGGGCCGCTGTGCGAGCCGTGCTGGCGGTCGCTGCCGCGGCACCAGGCGCTCGCGTGCCGCTGCGGCTTGCCTCTGGCGCCGGGCCTCTCGTCGTGCCCGCGCTGCCGGCGTGGCCACCAGGTCTTCGCCGCCGGCTGCAGCCTGGGGCCCTACGAGGGGGCCCTGCGCGTGGCGATCCACGAGCTCAAGTTCTCCGGCCGGCGCCGCGCCGCCGCGCGGCTCGCGGAGCTGCTGCTCGAGAGCCCGGCGACGCGCGAGCTGGTCGCGACCAGCGACGTGCTCGTCGCGGTACCCCTGCACCCGCGCCGCTTGCGCGAGCGCGGCTTCAACCAGGCGGCGCTGCTCGCCCAGGAGCTCGCGCGGCGCGCGTCGGTGGCGTGCTGTCCCGACGCGCTGGTGAGACGCCTCGACACCGCGCCGCAGGCTGGCCTGTCGGCTGCGGCGCGGCGCCGCAACGTGCGCGAGGCTTTCGCGGTGCGGCGCAAGGCCTCGGTCGCGGGCAAGACCGTTACGCTGGTGGACGACGTGGTCACGACGGGCGCCACGGCGCTCGGCTGCGGCCGGGAGCTTCTCGCGGCGGGGGCTCGCGAGGTGCGCCTGCTGAGCATGGCGCGGGTCGTGTGAGCGACGCAATTCACGGGAGAAAGACCAGATGATCGCTGCGAGAAGCCTCCTGTTCGCACTGGCACTGGCACTGGCGCTGGCGCTGGGCTCAGGCGCGCTGCGCGCGCAGGCCCCGCCGCCCGAGCCCTCGCGCGCGCGCACCATCGAGCTCGCGCACCAGGTGACGACGCTTGCCGCCATCGACACGCTGCCGAAGCAGCTCAAGGGCTTCTACAAGGACCACCGGGCCGAGATGCCCTCGCTGGCGATCGAGCCGGAGTTCCCGGTGCGCGGGCCCGAGCGCCGCTTCCTGGTCGACCGGCTGCTTCCCTTCCCGTTCGCCGACCTGCCGCGCACGGAGGCGGCGCTCGTCGCGAAGTACGGCGAGAAGGCGAACGGCGTCGGGCGGCTGCCGTGGCTGGTGCACGAGTCCTACGCCCGCCTGGTCGAGGCGATGAAGGCGCAGGACAAGGAGAAGATCCTCGCCGAGTCGGACGTGCTCGCCGGGCTCGTCGTCGACCTGCGCTCCCCGCTCAACCTGACCGACAACTTCGACGGCCAGCGCACGGGCCAGCACGGCCTGTGGGTGCGGATCGTCGAGAAGCTGCCGCAGGCCGTCGGCAAGGACCTGAAGGCCTCGCCGGACGCCGCGAACTACCTGGACAACCCCAAGGAGTACGTGTTCTCGATCCTGCTCGGCAGCTACGTGTGGCTCGACAACATCCTCTACTTGGAGGAGCTGGCGCGCCGCGGCAAGAGCGGGTACGGCGACCCCTACTTCGAGGACCTGGCGCGCAAGCTGGGGCCGCTGCTGCGCGACCAGGTGCTGTCTCCCGCGGCCGAGGACGCCGGCAGCTACTGGTACACCGCCTGGACGGTGGCGGGGAGGCCGGAGCTGAAGTAGGGCCAACACGACGGAAACGAACGAACGGAGACCTCCAACGAACTTGCCTGCGGGGGGGTATTCCACCCCCCCGCGCCCCCCGGGGTATGATCGGGGTTCTGGCGGTCGTCTGTGGAATGCGGCAAGCGCCGCGGGAAACGAGTCTTTGGACGAGGGGAAGCTCGCCCCTTCGGACGCGGAGCTCATCGAGCGCTGCCTCCGCAAGGACAACGCGGCGTGGGAGCTTGTGGTCGCTCGCTACAGGCGCAAGGTGTTCCACATCGCCTACAAGTTCACCGGCAAGCACGACGAGGCCGAG
>CAZMRX010000605.1:0-2635 GCA_964568755.1 uncultured Acidobacteriota bacterium
AGCGCCGGGTGGTGGCCGAAGCGGGCCACGAGCTCGCGGTAGTAGAGCTTGCGCTCGGGCCCGAGGGCACCGCCGTCGAGCAGCTGGTCGTTCTCCTGCTCCTGCTGGACGACGTGCAGCATGAGGCCGAGCGCGTCCATGTGCGAGAAGACGATCTCCCACTGGTCGAGCTTGCTGCAGTCGTAGCGCAGCCGCTCGACGGAGGCGGTCCAGGGCCAGACGTCCTTGCCGTCGCCCTCGACGTTCATCGTCAGGAAGTAGACGGAGTTCATGCCCTGCGACGCGAGGTAGTTGAGCGCGCCGACGATCCCCTTGCCGCGGCCGCCGCGCCAGGTGGGGTCGCCCGCCCTGAAATCGCGCAGGTGCGGCTCGTAGCGGTGGCGGCCGCCCCCGTCGAACTCGGCGTAGGCGAGGAAGTTCTCGGGGCTGTCGGCGCCGCCCTTCAGGAACGGCTCGCCGGTGCCCGCGAAGCGCAGGTAACGCCCGCCTGCGTACTCGAGCCGGCCCTTCGCGCGGTGGTCGCGTCCCGATGCGCCGCTCGGCGCCACCTCGAAGGACCCCGTGAGCCCGTCGGGGGGAAGCGGCTTCCCCGCGCTCGGCGAGTCAGAGGTGGCGACGCCCGGGCCGCTGCGGAAGAACGCCGTCCAGCGCCAGGTGCCGGGCGCGTCCGGCGCGAAGTGGACGCGGAAGCGGCGCCCGGCGGTCGCGCCCGTCTCCGCGGCGTTGCCGTCGGCGGCGAAAAAGCCCGGCACCAGGTACGAGCGCACGCCATTCGTGAAGGCGACGCTGAGCCGGTAGTCGAGGAACGGGTTCGTGGCACCGTCCTCGCTCGCCTGAGGTCCCGCGAAGGTGAGCGTCACGCGGTGCCAGACCTCGAGCTTGCCGTCCAGCACCACGGCGCCTTCGGCGCGGGCCTGCGCCGCCGCCCGCCCGCCCGGCGCGAGCAGCAGTAGCACGGCCGTCGTCGCGCACGACACCAGTCGCAGTCCGCTTCCGTGGCTCATCGCCGGCATCCTCGGGTGGCGCCGATTCTGTGGCACCCGCGAGGGCGGCGCAAGGACCAGGCACTGGTTTGCGGCGCGGCACCGGGCTCGGCTAGTCTCATGCCCCACCCATGCCCGTGCTCTCCGGCGCACCGCGCGTGACGCTGCGCCACGCCTCGGCCCGCCCCTACGACGCCGCGATCGCCGCGGCCCGCACCTGCTACTCGCCGCGCGTGATCGGCTCCGAGGAGGTGACGGCGCAGCAGCGCGAGACGATCGGGCCGCTCACCTTCGAGGGCGGGCACCACACCGTGTGGCAGCACGCGCACTTCGAGTTCGGGCTCGAGAACGTCAGCCGCCAGTTCGTCTGGTCGTTCCTCCACTCGCACCCTTTCTACAACTCGGAGCAGTCCTCGCAGCGCTTCGTGCGCCTCGACGAGATCCGCGCGCTGGTGCCGGAGACGCTCGCCGGCGAGGCCCGGGTCGTCTACGAGACCGCGGTCGAGTCGGCCTGGGAGAGCTATCGCCGGCTCAACGGGCTGCTCAGGGTCGACACGCTGCGGATCCTGTCGCGGCTGCGGCACCTGACCCCCAACGCCTCGGACAAGCGGCGCAAGAAGGTCGAGCGCGAGGCGGAGAAGAAGGCGATCGAGACCGCTCGCTACGTGATCCCGGTCGCGGCCTTCACCTCGATGGTGCACACGCTCTCGGGCATCGTGCTGCATCGGCTTTACCGGATGATGCGGACGGGCGACGCGCCGACGGAGACGCGCGCCGTGGTCGAGGCGATGGTCGCGCTGGTGAAGCAGGTCGACCCGGCCTTCTTCGACCGCATCGGCCAGGGGCCGCTCGGGGAGCAGGAAGTGGTCGAGACGCGGCTGCCCCGCGTGAGCGGAGACGGCGACGCGGAGGCGGCGCGGCTGGACGCGCTCATCGGGTCGCGCGTCTCGCTGCTGGTCGACCACATGCCGCGCGCCGAGGCCACCACAGCGGAGGCGGTGCGCGCCGTGCTGGGCGCGAGCCCCGAGGCGCTCTCGGACGACGAGGCGCTCGAGCAGCTGCTCAACCCCGGCCTGAACCGCTACCGGCTCGAGACGCTGCAGCTCTCCGTGCACTCGCCGCTCGCGCGCGCGATGCACCACGCGTCCTACACGTTCCTGAAGAAGCTCTCGCACACCGCGGACAGCCAGGACCAGCGGCACCGGATGGTGCCGGCCTCGCGCCCGCTGATGACGCTCACGGACACGCGCCGGCCCGACTGCATCACGCCGCCGCTGATCGCGGCCAATGCCGAGGCGCTCGCCGTGTACCAGGAGGCGATCGAGCGCGCCTGGACGGCCAAGAACCGGCTGCTGGAGCTGGGCGTCCCGCTCGAGACGGCGCTCTACGTGCTCCCGAACGCGAAGGCGCTGCGCTTCCACGAGAGCGGCAGCCTGCTCTACCTCGCTCACAAGTGGGTGATGCGGACCTGCTTCAACGCGCAGGAGGAGATCTACCGGGCCTCGATGGACGAGCTCGAGCAGGTGCGCGCGCTGCACCCGCGCCTCGCCCGCCACATGGGCCCGCCCTGCGTGCTGCGCCACGGGCGCATCACGCCCACCTGCACCGAGGGCGAGCACTTCTGCGGCGTGCCGGTGTGGACGAACTGGCCC
>CAZMRX010000606.1:0-2632 GCA_964568755.1 uncultured Acidobacteriota bacterium
TTCGACTCCGGCCGGCCCTTGAAGCGCAGCATCCCGCTGTCGGCACCCTGGCGCCGGAAGCCGGCGCCCAGGTGGAGGAAGTGGCGGCCCGAGGCGTCGAACCACGGCAGGCCCGTGACGCGTCCCGCCACGGTCGTGCCGCTCTCGGACCACGTCGGGTCGGTCGTGAACCAGTCGTTGTAGACGCCGAGCGCGAGCGTCATGCGCTCGGCCGCCGCCTGGCGATTGAGCCGCAGGCCCCAGTTGCGCGACACGAAGAACGGGTTCATCAGCCGCTCGATGTGCGGCAGGTTGGCGGCGTCACCCGCCATCTCGTAGACGAAGGGCTCCTTGGTCCTGCCGACGGTGAGCTCGCCGAGCTTGGGGATCGGGAACGTGAGCGCCAAGTCGATGAAGTTCCAGGTGACGTCCGGATCGCTGTCGAAGCCCTTGTACTCGAAGGCGAAGAGATAGCGCGGGCCGAAGCGCGAGCTCGCGAAGATCTTGCCCCGAGCCAGGATGCGGGCCGACCGGACGTCGAGGGTGTTCTCCTGCACGCCCACCTGCTCGACGCTCGCCGCGTCCTGCGTGAACCAGGTGTAGTCGAAGACCGGCACGAGCCCGAGCTTCAGCGTGATCCAGCTCGAGTCGACGTTGAGCTTCGCGGCCGCCGCGTCCGAGACGATGTCCGGGACGGCGGGCTCATAGCCGGGCGGAGGCGGGGGCAGGTCCTCGGACTGCGCCCGGGCAGCGCGAGCGGCCGAGAGCGAGAGCGGCAGCACCAGCGTCGCCACGAGCGCCAGGCGCCTTGCCATCCCGCGCCTCAAAACGCCGCGAGCCGCTCCAGCGTCCAGCACGTCGCCACTCCACCGATGGCGTAGGCCGGCACGCGCCACGCCCACGCGGGCGTAGGCAGGGCCAGCCGCCGCTGCGCCCGCAGGGCAAGTGCGGCGATGGCGAAGACGCTGGCGATGAACAGGAGCTGACCGACCTCGACGCCGACGTTGAAAAAGAGGAGCGCGACCGGGATCGCGTGCTCCGGCAGCCCCACCTCGCTGAGCGCCCCAGCGAAGCCGAAGCCGTGGAGCAGGCCGAAGGTGAACGAGACGAGCCAGGGCCAGCGCTCGGTCAGGCCGGGCCGGCCCTCGCGGGAGCGCACGATCTCGCTCGCCACGAACACGATGCTGAGCGCGATGCAGACCTCGACCGGCGGCTGCGGCACGTGGACGAAGCCCAGCGCCGCGCCGGTCAAGGTCAGGCTGTGGGTCGCCGTGAAGGCGGTCATCGTCAGCACGATGCGCCTCGCGCCCTTGACGAGGAAGAGCAGCGCCAGGATGTAGAGCAGGTGATCGACGCCGCCGAGGATGTGCTCGACGCCGAGGCGCAGATAGGTGCCGGCCACTTCGAGCCGACCCGGCGCCGCCGCGACGACGAACGACGGCGCCGCGGGGGTCAGGCGAACCACCTGGCTCGTGCCATCGAGCCGCTCGAGACGCACCAGGGCGTCCGTCAAGGTGGCCTTCAGGCCGGCGATGCTCACGGAGCCGCCCGTCAGCCCGCCCGCGCACTTCATCGTCCATCGCTCGATGAACGCGCCCCCGGCAAGCTCGCGCCGGGGCTCCGTCCGGGCCACGCAGCCGGACGGCAGCTCGAGATTCAGGGCGAAGCGCAGGTCCTCGCCCAGTGCGGGCACCTTGAAGAGCACATCGTAGGTATAGGCGGCGGTCTCACGCAGCTGCAGGTACGCCGGGCGCACCTCGTGGGCGGTCGCCAGCGGTGCCACGGCCGCTGCCGCGGCCAGGATCAGCGCCACCCTCATGGGCGCGCCTCCGTCACTCGACGGCCATCGGGCGCTCCTCGCGGGATCTCGATGCTGACGTCGTAGCGCCGCAGGAGCGCCTCGTAGAACTTCTCCTTGATCTCGATCCGCCGTGCGCTCAGCCACTCCTTCCTGACGGCCTCCCGCACCGTCTCGAACCCTGGCAGGCTCCCCTCGTCCCGCGCGCGCACGAGCACGAGATGCGCGCCGAAGCTCGACTCGACCGGCCCCTGCCACACGCCGTGCGGGAGCTCCCGCAGGCGCGCGGAGAACGCCTCGCCGAAGCGCCGTCCGACCTCGCTCGCCTCGACCTCGTGCTGCTCGTGCTCGAGCAGGAACGGGTCCCCCAGCTCGGCAACGTCCGCGACCGGTCCGGCGTCGCGCAGCCGGGCGAGCAGCCTCGAGGCGTCGCTCGCGAGCCGCTCGCTCCGCTCCGGGTTCAGGTACACGTGGCGGAACGACAGCCGCGGCTCGGCTCGGAACGTGCCGGCGTTTGCCGCGAAGTACACCCTGAGCTGCGCCTCGGTCGGCTCGACCTGCGCCAAGAGGTCCTCCGAGACGAACTCCAGCTTCTGCTGCAGGCGGCGGCGCACGATGGTGTCGTCGCGATCCAGGCCGAGGGCGAGCGCCTCGCGGGCCGCGACCTCCTCGCGGACGTATTCGCGGACGAGCCCCACGAGCTCCTGCTCGCTGGGGGGCCGCTGCCAGGTGCGAGCGAAGCCGCTCGCCAGGTTCTCGACCCGGCCCTGGGAGACGACGATCGTGCCGCGCTCCGGCTCGCGTCCGCGCAGCAGCCGGAAGGCGACGAACGTCGCCGCCCCCAGCAGCAGGAAG
>CAZMRX010000607.1:0-2613 GCA_964568755.1 uncultured Acidobacteriota bacterium
CCACCCAGATGGGCGCCATGCTGGAGAGCGGCAGGTAGACGCCGATGGCGAAGGCGAGGCCCGACACGCCGCAGAGGATGGCCGCGAGCGAGAGGCCGCCGCCGGTGAGGACGAGGCTCCAGGGTAGCTGGCCCGAGAGGACGCCCTCGACGATGGTCTTCATGAGCACCGCCTGCGGGGCGGGGAGCTCCTTCGAACCGAACTCGTAGGCGTTGCCGAGGAGGAGCACGGTCGCGGCCACGGCCCAGCAGGCGAAGGCGGCGCCGAGGAGCTGGCCGATCTGCTGGCGCGCGGGCGTGGCGCCGACCAGCCAGCCGGTCTTGAGATCCTGCGAGATGTCGCCGGCCTTGCTGGCGGCGATCGCGACGATCGTGCCGACGGTGAGGACGCCGGCGCGCGCGCCCGCGTCCACCCAGCCGGCGGCCGCGAAAACACCGGCCGTCCCCAGCAGCGTCACGAGCGCGATGCCCGAGGTCGGCTGCGACGAGACGCCCACGATCCCGACGATGCGCGCGGCCACGGCGACGAACAGCACGCCGAAGAAGCCCACCCCCGCCGCGAGCACGGCGCGCTGCAGCGGGGCCATGTCGCCCGCGAACACGCCGGGGACGAGGCCCGCCACCAGCACGACGGTCGCGACCCCGCCGAACACGAACCACGCGGGCAGGTCGCGGTCCGTGCGCTCTCCCGGTGCGTTGCCGCCGCGCGCGTCGGCGCGCAGGCCGCGCGCCACCGCCGCGAAGGCGCCCCACATCGTCGGCAGGCCGCGCAGCACGGTCAGGATCCCCGCCGTGGCGACCGCGCCGGCGCCGACGTAGCGCACGTAGCGCGACCAGATCGCGGTGGCGTCCATCTCGGCGACGAGCCGCTGCGTCTCCGGGTAGAGCGGCGCCTGGAGCCCGCCGCCCAGCCAGGCGATCAGCGGCGTGAGCGTGACCGCAGAGATGAGCGCGCCCGCCACGCACACTGCGGCCTGGCGGTAGCCGAGGATGTAGCCCACGCCGAGCAGCGCCGGCGCCACCTCGAGCGCGAGCTCGGCCTTCGGCAGCACCGGCAGCGCCGCGCGGAGCTCGCCCGGGAAGAGGTGGGCGAGCGAGATCAGCAGCTTGACGGCGGCGCCCACGGCCATGCCGCGGAAGATCCAGGCGCTCGACGACGCCCCGCCTTCCGCGCCGCCGCTCGTCGCGCGCAGCACCTCGGCGCACGCGGTGCCCTCGGGGTACGGCAGCTCGTCGTGCGCGTTCACGATCAGCAGGCGCCGCAGCGGGATCATCGCCGAGAGGCCGAGCAGCGCGCCCAGGAACGCCAGCGCGACGACCTGGTGGTACGGCGGCACCATGCCCCAGAGGAAGAGCGCGGGGATCGTGAAGATGGTGCCGGTCGCGAGCGACGTCGAGGCCGAGGCCACCGTCTGCGACAGGTTCGCCTCGAGCAGCGTGCCGCCCGAGCGGAACAGCCGGAAGGCCGCGACCGTCATCACGGCCGCCGGGATCGAAGCGGAAACAGTCATGCCGACGCGCAGGCCCAGGTAGGCGTTGGCGGCGCCGAACACGATCCCGAGCACGACGCCCGTCGCCACGGCCTTGAGCGTGAACTCGACGGGGCTCTCGCGGTCGGACATGGCCCGGGATCATGGACCACGCGCCGCGGGCAATGCAACGACGCAGGGGGCAGTCCCGGGGAAGCGAGCCGCGGGAGGGCTGGAACGCGAGCACGAGGCCGAGGGCCGGCCAGAACTCCCGGGATGGGACCGACTGCCACAACGCGGTCCCATCCCGGGAGGGTGAGGCATGAGCCGCGTCAGTCGCGCCCACAACGCACGGGCATGCTTGGGCTTAGTGCGCCAGCTTCATGCGCGGATGGACCGCGTGTTTCTTGTGCCGCGAACGACCCACAGGCTAGACTGCACGTTCGATTGATACGGGGAGAGTGACGCGATGGCAATCCGAGTAGGGATCAACGGCTTTGGGCGGATCGGACGGCTGGTGTTCCAGGCGCTGTGCGACCAGGGCCTGCTGGGCAAGGTGATCGACGTGGTGGGTGTCGTCGACATCGCAACCGACGCCGACTACTTCGCGTACCAGATGAAGTACGACTCGGTGCACGGCCGCTTCAAGCACCCGCTCTCCGCCAAGAAGAGCAGCCCCGCCGCGGAGCACAACGACGTGCTGGTGGTCGGCGGCGACTCGGTCAAGTGCGTGATGGCCGCCAAGGACCCGAGCCAGCTGCCGTGGAAGGAGCTCGGCGCGGACTACGTGATCGAGTCGACCGGCCTCTTCACCGACTCCGAGAAGGCGAAGGGCCACCTCGCGGCCGGCGCGAAGAAGGTCATCATCTCCGCCCCCGGCAAGGGCGAGGTGAAGACGCTGCTGATGGGCGTCAACGAGGGCGAGTACGACCCGGCCAAGCACCACATCGTCTCGAACGCGTCGTGCACCACCAACTGCCTGGCGCCCGTCGTGCACGTGCTGCTGAAGGAAGGCATCGGGATCGAGAACGGCCTGATGACCACGATCCACAGCTACACCGCGACGCAGAAGACGGTCGACGGCCCCTCGAAGAAGGACTGGCGCGGCGGCCGCGCGGCGGCGATCAACATCATCCCGTCGTCGA
>CAZMRX010000608.1:0-1218 GCA_964568755.1 uncultured Acidobacteriota bacterium
GCGGGCGTTCGTGTGGGTGCGCTGGCCCCGCACGGGCAGGTTCCTGCGGTGGCGGCTGCCCCGGTAGGAGCCGACCTCCATCAGCCGCTTGATGTTCATCGCGATCTCGCGGCGCAGGTCGCCTTCGACGCTGCCCTGGCCTTCGATGATCTTCGCGATGCGGCTCGTCTCCTCCTCGGAGAGATCCTTGACGCGGACGCTCGCGTCGATCTTCGCCTCGGCGAGGATGCTGTTGCTGCGGGCGACCCCGATGCCGTAGATGTTGGTGAGCGCGATCTCGATCCGATTCTGACGCGGGAGGTCGACGCCTGCGATGCGTGCCATCTGCTTACCCCTGCCTCTGCTTGTGCTTCTGGTTCGGGCAGATGATCCTCACCACCCCGTGGCGGCGGACCACCTTGCATTTCACGCAGATCTTCTTGACCGACGACCTGACTTTCACGTTGCCGTTCTCCTGGCGCCTACCGCCGTCTCACGATGCGGCCGCGCCCCGCGTCGTAGGGTGCGAGCTCCACCGCCACCTGATCGCCCGGCCGCAGCCGCAGCAGGCTCGACTCGCCCGCCACGTGCGCCACCACCGAGCCCCTCGAATCGCCTCCGAGCTCGACGCGGTAGAGCGCGTTCGGCAGCTCCTCCCGCACCGTTGCGTCCACGACGAGCGCCTCGCTCGCCCCCTGCGAGGGGCGCGCTCCCGCTTCAGGCATTCGCCGCCTCCTCCCCCGCGTACGGGTAGGGGTCCGACAGGATCCACGGCCCGAACTCGGTCACCGCGATCGACAGCTCGAAGTGCGCCGACAGGCTGCCGTCGCGCGTCACCGCGGTCCAGCCGTCCGCCAGCACTTCGACCTCCGGGCGGCCGACGTTGACCATCGGCTCGATCGCCAGGCACATCCCGGGAACGAGCCGCTCGCGGCGGCCGGCCGGGCCGTAGTTCGGAACCTGCGGCTCCTCGTGCAGGCTGGTCCCGATGCCGTGGCCGACGAAGTCCTTCACCACAGAATAGCCGAAACTCTCGGCGTGCGTCTGCACCGCGTGGCCGATGTCGCCCACTCGCTTGCCGGGGCGGCACATCTCGATGCCGGCCAACAGGGCCTCGCGCGTGACCTTCATCAGGCGCTCCGCCTCCGCGCTCGCGCGGCCCACCGCGACCGTGCGCGCGGCGTCCCCGTAGAAGCCGTCCACGATGCAGCCCAGGTCGAGCCCGACGATGTCGCCCTC
>CAZMRX010000608.1:1228-2606 GCA_964568755.1 uncultured Acidobacteriota bacterium
GGGATGCCGTGCACGATCTCCTCGTTCACCGAGATGCACAGCGTGGCCGGGTAGTCGCGGTACCCGAGGAACGCGGGACGCGCGCCCGCCTTCTCGATCGCCTCGCGCGCCACACGGTCGAGCTCCTTCGTCGTCACGCCCGGCTGCGCCGCCGCCTCGAGCAGGTCGAGCGTGTCGACTACGATCTTGCAGGCGCGCGCCATCGTCTGCAGCTCGCTCCAGGACTTCTGGATGCTCACGCGCGCACCTCCACGGCCGAGAGCAGGTCCTGGAACACGACGTCCTGCGGCCGGTTGCCGTCGATCGCCCGCACCCGCGCCCGCGACTTGTAGTACTCGATCAGCGGGAAGGTGCGCTCGTCGTACTCGCGCAGCCGCTGCGCGACCACGGCCTCGAGGTCGTCGTCGCGCTGCACCAGCCCGGTGCCGCACACGTCGCAGACCATCGGCTGCTTCGGGGGATCGTAGACCACGTGGAAGGTGGCCTGGCACGCGGGGCACCAGCGGCGGCCCGAGAGCCGCCGCATCAGCTCCTCGCGCGGCACCTCGAAGTCGAACACGATGAAGCCGCGCGGGTTGCCTCCCGGCATCTGCTCCAGGCCCGTCGCCTGCGGCAGCGTGCGCGGGAAGCCGTCGAGCACGAAGCCCACGCGGCAGTCGGCCTCCGCCGTGCGCTCGGCGATCAGCTTCACCAGCAGATCGTCGGGCACGAGCCGGCCCTGCTCCATGAGCGGGTTGGCTTCCCGCCCGAGCGGCGTGTTCTTCGCGATCGCAGTGCGCAGCATCTCTCCCGTCGAGATCTTCGGCACGCCCAGGTGCGCCGCGAGCCGCGCCGCCTGCGTTCCCTTCCCGGCCCCGGGCGGGCCGAGGAAGATGACGCGGACGGCGTCGTGCGCGGCGCGGGTGCTAGCGGCGGCCACGGATCCTCTTGCCTCCCCGCCCCGTGAAGCCGTCGTAGTGCCGCATCACCAGCTGCGCCTCGACCTGCGCCACGGTGTCCATCGCCACCCCGACCACGATCAGCAGCGAGGTCCCGCCGAAGTAGAAGTTGAGGTGCAGCCCTTCCGTGATCCAGCCCAGGTTGTTGTTCGAGAGGAAGGTGTCGAGCCCCGGCCCGATCACCGGCAGGGGCGCCACCTTGAAGCCGGTGATCAGGAACTCCGGCAGGATCGCGACCAGCGCCAGGTAGACGGCGCCCCCGAAGGTGATGCGGCCGAGGATGTGGTCCAGGTACTCGGAGGTGCGCTTGCCGGGACGGATGCCGGGAACGAAGCCGCCGTACTTGCGCATGTTCTCGGCCACGTCGTCCGGGTTGAACACGATCGCCGTGTAGAAGTAGCAGAAGAACAGGATGAAGGCGACGTAGAGCAGGTTGTAGA
>CAZMRX010000609.1:0-2604 GCA_964568755.1 uncultured Acidobacteriota bacterium
CTTCACCAAGCACGGCGGCAACCTGGGCGGGGCCGGCAGCGTCGCCTACATGTTCAAGCCCAGGGGCGTGATCTCGATCGCCGCCGACAAGACGACCGAGGACAAGCTGATGGAGATCGCCCTCGAGGCGGGAGCCGACGACATCCAGTCCGAGCCCCAGGGCTTCACCGTCTACACCCCGCAGCACGACTTCGAGGCCGTGCGCGCCGCGATCCAGAAGGCCGGGATCGAGCCCGACGAGGCCGAGGTGAAGAAGCTCGCCGAGAACAACATCACGCTCGAGGGGGCCAAGGCGCAGCAGCTGCTGACGCTCCTCGACGCGCTCGACGACAACGACGACGTGCAGACCGTCTGGGACAACTCCGACATCTCCGAGAAGGAGATGGAGGAAGCGGCCGCCAGCTGAGGCCGCCGGCCCCTTGCTCGTCCTGGGCGTCGATCCCGGCTCGCTGCGCACGGGATACGGGGTCATCGACACGGACGGCAGGCGCCACCGCCTGGTCGAGACGGGAGCGCTCGCGCCCGGCAAGCAGCTCGCCCTCGCGGAGAAGCTCAGCCACATCCACTCCGGCGTCTCCGCGCTGATCGAGCGGCTTCACCCGGACGCCCTCGCCGTCGAGGACGTGTTCCACGCCGCCAACACGCGCACGGCGCTGGTGCTGGGGCACGTGCGCGGCGTCGTGCTGCTCGCGGGCGCCGAGCGGGGCGTGCCGGTTCACGAGTACCCGCCAGCCACGGTGAAGCAGCAGGTGACGGGCTTCGGCCGCGCCGAGAAGAGCCAGGTCGCCTTCATGGTCACGCGCATGCTCGAGCTCGACGCGGAGGCTGCGCCCGGCGACGCGACCGACGCGCTCGCCGTGGCGCTCTGCTTCGCTTGCCTGGGCGCGTCGGCGGCGGCGCTGCGGAGGGCTCCTTGATCGCCCAGATCCGCGGCCGGCTGCTGCGCAAGCAGCCGCAGGAGGCGGTGGTGGACGTCTCGGGCGTCGGCTACCGGGTGACCATCCCGCTCAGCACCTTCTACCGCATCGGCGAGCCCGGCGCCGAGGTGACGCTCCTGACGCACACCCACGTGCGCGAGGACGCGCTCGCGCTGTTCGGCTTCCTGACGGCCGTCGAGCAGACGCTGTTCGAGCGCCTGATCGGCGTCTCGGGCGTCGGCCCGAAGCTGGCCGTCTCGATCCTCTCGGGGATCGAGGCGCCGGAGCTCGCGCAGGCGCTCCGCTCGAGCGACCTCGCCCGCCTCACCCGCATCCCGGGCGTCGGCAAGAAGACGGCGGAGCGGCTGGTGCTCGAGCTGAAGGACAAGATGCAGGACGTGTCCGCGGAGGCGGAGGCAGAGGCCGCACCCGGCGGCGCCGCGGACGACATCGTCTCCGCGCTGCTGCACCTCGGCTACTCGCGCCCCGAGGCCGAGCGCGCGGCGGAGCGCGCCATGCGGGAGCACGGCGAGAGCCGCTTCGAGGACCTGCTCCGCTTCGCGCTGCAGGCCGTCTCGCGCCGGTGAGCCAGGGCCGGAGGCGGCCCCGGCCACCCCGCCTGCTAAGCTAGGACCCCGTGAACGACCGCCTCGTCACCGGCCGCCCGATCGACGACGACCTCGGCTTCGAGGTCTCGCTGCGCCCGCGCCGCTTCGACGAGTACGTGGGCCAGGGCCAGGTGATCGCCAACCTGCGCGTGGCGATCGAGGCCGCGCGCGCCCGGGGCGAGGCGCTCGACCACGTCCTGCTGGTCGGGCCGCCCGGCGTCGGCAAGACCAGCCTCGCGCACGTGATCGCGGCCGAGCTCTCCGTGCCGATCAAGGCCACCGCCGGGCCGATCATCGAGCGCGCCGGCGACCTCGCGGCGCTGCTCACGGCCCTCGAGCCGCGCGAGATCCTGTTCGTGGACGAGATCCACCGGCTCGACGCCAAGGTCGAGGAGATCCTCTACCCGGCGCTCGAGGACGGCAGCCTGGACCTGATGATCGGCAGCGGGCCCGGCGCGCGCTCGATGAAGATCCCGCTCAAGCCGTTCACGCTGATCGCCGCCACCACCCGCGCCGGGCTGCTGACGGCGCCGCTGCGCGGCCGCTTCGGCATCGTCCACCGCCTCGACTTCTACACCGAGAGCGACCTGCACCACATCGTGACGCGGTCCGCGCGCATCCTCGGCGTCGCGATCGACGACAAGGGCGCCCGCGAGATCGCCTCGCGCAGCCGCGGCACGCCGCGCGTCGCCAACCGCCTGCTGCGGCGCGTGCGCGACTTCGCGCAGGTGCGCGCGGACGGCGCGATCACGGCGCCGGTGGCCCGCGACGCGCTCGCGCTGCTGGAGGTCGACGCGCACGGCTTCGACGAGGTGGACCGCCGACTGCTGCTCACGATCATCCAGAAGTTCGGGGGCGGCCCGGTCGGCGTGAACGCGCTCGCGGCGGCGATCAGCGAGGAGCCCGACGCCATCGAGGACATCTACGAGCCGTACCTGCTGCAGCACGGCTTCCTGGACCGCACCCCGCGCGGCCGCACCGCCACCCGCCGCGCCTACGAGCACCTGGGCCTCGCCGTGCCGGACGCCGCCGCGACCCCCCAGAAAAAGCTATTTCCATAAGGGGGGTCTGGGGGGACG
>CAZMRX010000610.1:0-2602 GCA_964568755.1 uncultured Acidobacteriota bacterium
GCAGGGCGCCGAACAGGCTCGCCTCGAGGGGGCGGATGCGTCCGGCGGGGATCGGCCGCGTGCGCGTGCGGTGCATGAGCGCATCCGTGTCCCGCTCCAGGACCTGGTTGAGCGCGCTGGCTCCGGCGGCCACGAGGCCGGTCCCGGCGAGCGCCGCGAGCAGCAGCCCGGTCCAGGGCGAAGCGGACGTGGCCGTCACGAAGCCGACGAGGGCAGTGAAGACCACCATCGTCGTGATGCGCGGCTTGGTGAGCTCGAGCCAGTCTGCGGCCGAGGCCCGGGCGAGGGGAAGCACCGAAGCGTCCATGGGAGCCCGGACAGTCTAGCGGCCGGCTGGCGGGGCTTCAACCGGCTCGGCGGTGGGCTCGGCGGGTGGCGGGCCGCCCCCGAGTGCGTAGGCGATCACGGACCGGTCGCGCATCCCGAGCACGAGCAGGTTGCCGGCGCGGATCGGCGAGGCGCGGATCTCCGCGGGCGTCTTGAAGCTGCCGGCCGGCAGCCCGCTCGCGGCGTCGAAGGCCACGATCACGTTCTCGAGACACGCCACGAGCACGTGGCCGTCCACCGCCAAGGGCGACGACAGCGGGCGGGAGGGAAGCGCGCTGCGCCACGCGAGGTTGCCGCCGGTGGCGAGCGCGTAGAGCACGGCGTCGTGCGGCGCGAACAGCACGCGCTCGGGCTGCAGCAGTCCGGCGTACGCGACGTCGGCGCCGATCCGCCAGCTCCAGCCCTGCCGGCCCCGGTCGAGCGAGACCTCCAGGATCTGCCGGTCGGTGGTGCCGAGGTAGAGGCGTCCGCGCTTCTCGTCGACGAGCGGCGGGGCCGCGAGCGCCTCGCGCGTGCGCAGCGTCCACAGCGTCGTGCCGCTGGCGCGGTCGCGGCAGCGCAGCGTGCCGTCCTTCTCGCCGGTGATGAGCCGGGAGCTCGCGACGACCGGCGGCGCGGTGGTCTCCTCGCCGGCGCCGTCGACCCAGACGGGCGCGCCCGTCTCGAGCTGCAGCGAGGCCGTGCCCTTGCCGGCGACGTGCACGCGGTCCCCGTCGAGGAGGGCGGGCAGGCTGCCCGCGACGCCGGTCTCGGTGCGCCAGCGCACGCCCCCCGTGCGCGGGTGGAGGCTCGTTATGACGCCGCCGTCGTCGCGCACCAGCAGCACGCCGGCCGACGAGCTGAGCCGCCCCGGCAAGGCGTCGACCTTCCAGAGCACGGCGCCCGTCAGCCGGTCGAGCGAGCGGACGGCCCCGTCGCGCGTCGCGACGAAGACGCGCGGGCCGCCTGCCACCAGCGGCTCCACGATCACCTCGTCGAGCAGCGTCTTCCAGGCCGCGATCGGCGGGAAGATCGGAGGCCGCGGGACGGGACGCGACCCCGAGCAGGCCACGAGGCCGGTCGCGAGCAGCAGCAGCCGGGGCAAGCCACGTCGTGACAAGATCGTCGCACTATACACTCGCGGGACGGGTCCTCGTCTGACCGTCCGGACCCGTCCCGCGAGCTCTAGGCCGGTCCGTAGCTTCGTTTGGCCCCCTTCCCGTTGGCTCGTCTTCGGCCTGCACGGCCGGTTGTCTCCTGCCCTGAAGGTATAATCCTGCTCCCGCATCGGTCCATGCACAGAGACACCATCCTCATCCTCGATTTCGGCTCGCAGTACACCCAGCTGATCGCCCGGCGGCTGCGCGAGCTCTCCGTGTACTCGGAGATCCTCCCGCCCGGGACGCGCGCGGAGTCGCTCGCGGCCCGCCACCCGCGCGGGATCGTGCTCTCGGGCGGGCCCGACAGCGTCCACCAGCGCAAGGCGCCGCGCTGCGACCCGAAGCTGTTCGAGCTGGGCGTGCCGGTGGTGGGCATCTGCTACGGCATGCAGCTGATGAGTCACGTGCTGGGCGGCGAGGTGAAGCGCTCCGGGCACCGCGAGTACGGCCAGGCCGTGTTCCAGCCGCAGGCGAGCGGGGCGCTGTTCCGCGGTCTGCCGCCGCGCAGCCGCGTCTGGGCCAGCCACGGCGACGACATCCGCCGCGCGCCGGCCGGCTTCCGCGTCACCGGCGCGACCGAGACCAACCCGATCGCGGCGATCGAGAACGCGGAGCGCCAGCTGTACGGGATGCTGTTCCACCCCGAGGTGGTCCACACCGAGGAGGGCGCCAAGGTCCTCACCAACTTCCTCGATCTCACCGGCTGCCGGCGCGACTGGAACGCGCGCTCGTTCGTCGAGGAGGCGACCGAGCGCGTGCGCGAGCAGGTGGGCCCGAAGGGCAAGGTGATCTGCGCGCTCTCGGGCGGCGTCGATTCTGCGGTCGCGGCGATGATCGTCAAGCGCGCGATCGGCGCGCGGCTCACCTGCGTCTTCGTCGACAACGGCCTGCTGCGCAAGGACGAGGCGGCGCAGGTGCGCAAGCGCTTCGCGGAGCGCCTGCGGCTCAAGGTGGTCTTCGTCGACGCCTCGAGCCGCTTCCTGCGCAAGCTGGCGGGCGTGTCGGATCCCGAGCGCAAGCGCAAGATCATCGGGCGCGAGTTCATCGAGGTGTTCCGGGCGTCGATGCGCAAGACCGGCAAGACCGACTTCCTGGCGCAGGGCACGCTCTACCCGGACGTGATCGAGTCGGTCTCG
>CAZMRX010000611.1:0-2592 GCA_964568755.1 uncultured Acidobacteriota bacterium
AGCTTGTCCTCCTCGCTGAGCTCGTCGATGCCCAGGATCGCGATGATGTCCTGCAGGTCCTTGTAGCGCTGCAGCACCAGCTTGACCGAGCGGGCGACGTTGTAGTGCTCCTCGCCGATCACGCGCGGGTCGAGGATGCGCGAGGAGGAGGCGAGCGGGTCGACCGCGGGGTAGATCCCGAGCTCCACGATCTGGCGCGACAGGTTGGTGGTCGCGTCGAGGTGCGCGAACGTCGTGGCCGGCGCCGGGTCGGTGTAGTCGTCGGCCGGGACGTAGATCGCCTGCACCGAGGTGATCGAGCCCTTCTTGGTCGAGGTGATCCGCTCCTGGAGCTCGCCCATCTCCGTCTGCAGCGTCGGCTGGTAGCCGACGGCGGACGGCATGCGGCCGAGCAGCGCCGACACCTCGGAGCCCGCCTGGGTGAAGCGGAAGATGTTGTCGATGAACAGCAGCACGTCCTGGCCTTCGACGTCGCGGAAGTACTCGGCGACGGTGAGGCCGGTGAGCGCCACGCGCGCGCGGGCGCCGGGCGGCTCGGTCATCTGGCCGTAGATGAGCGCGGCCTTCGACTTCGAGAAGTCCTTGATGTCGATCACGCCCGATTCCTGGAACTCGAGCCAGAGGTCGTTGCCCTCGCGGGTCCGCTCGCCGACGCCGGCGAACACGGATACGCCGCCGTGGTTCTTGGCGAGGTTGTAGATCAGCTCCTGGATGATCACGGTCTTGCCGACGCCGGCGCCGCCGAAGAGGCCGATCTTGCCGCCGCGCAGGTACGGCTCGAGCAGGTCGACGACCTTGATCCCGGTCTCGAACATCTCGAGCGCCGAGCTCTGGTCCACCAGCAGCGGCGCGGGACGGTGGATCGGGTAGCGCTTCTCGGCCTTGACCGGGCCGAGCTCGTCGACCGGCGCGCCGACCACGTTCAGCACGCGGCCGAGTGTGGCGGGACCGACCGGCACCGTGATCGGGCCGCCGGTGTCGATCACCGCGGTGCCGCGCACCATGCCGTCGGTGGGCTGCATGCTCACGCAGCGCACGCGGTTCTCGCCGAGGTGTTGCTGCACCTCGGCGATCACGTCGACCGGGCTCTCGCCCTCGGACTTGATCCGCAGCGCCTGGTAGATGGGCGGGATGTCCTTGTCGAACTCCACGTCCACGACGGGGCCGATCACCTGGACGACGCGGCCTTGGTTAGCTTGCGCCATGTTCGCTTGTTCTCCTACGAAGGCGCGCCTGCGCCCGAGACGACTTCGATGATTTCCTTGGTGATCGCGGCCTGGCGCACCTTGTTCATGTACAGCGTCAGCCGGTCGATCATCTCCGAGGCGTTGTTGGTGGCCGCGTCCATCGAGGTCATCCGCGCCCCGTGCTCGGCCGCCTGCGACTCGAGCAGCGCCTTCCACACCTGGACCTCGACGTGGCGCGGCAGCAGGCTCTCGAAGATGCCGGCCGGCTCCGGCTCGTAGAGGTAGTCGAAGCCCGGCGCGCGCGGCTCGAGCGCCCGGCGCTCGATCGGCAGCAGCCGGTCGACGACGATGCGCTGCTGAATGACGCTCTTGAACTCGTTGTAGACGAGGTACACCTCGTCCGCCTCGCCGGCGGTGAAGGCCTTGATCAGCTCCTGGGCGAGCTCGCGCGCGACCCCGTAGCGCAGCGCCTGGATGCCGACGCGCTCGGTGCGCACCTTCAGGCCCCGGCGCCTGAAGGCGTCGCGGCCCTTGCGACCCACGAGGCCGAGCTCGACCGCGCCCGCGCCGCGGTCCTCCACGAAGCGGGCGGCGGTGCGGATGATGTTCGCGTTGAAGGCGCCGCACAGCCCCTTGTCGGCGGTGATCACGACCAGCAGCAGCTTGTCGTGCCCGCGCTCCACGAGCAGCGGGTGCGCGTCGGGGTTGGCGCGCGCGGCGACGCTGTTCAGGACCTCGAGCATCTTGCGCGCGTAGGGCCGGGCCGCGAACATCGCCTCCTGGGCGCGCCGGAGCTTGGCCGCGGAGACCATCTTCATCGCCTTGGTGATCTGCTGCGTGCTCTTGACGCTGCGGATCCTTCGCCTTATGTCGATCAGGGCGGGCATCTAGCTCTCGTGCGCGCCTAGGCTCAGGCCTTCGCGGACGGCTGGAAGACGCCCGCGAACTCGGTGAGCGCGGCCTTCAGCTGCTCGCCGAGCTCGCCTTTCAGGTCCTTCTTCTCGGCGATCGCCTTCAGCAGCGCGCCGTGGCTGCGGTCGAGCCAGGCCAGCAGCTCCTTCTCGTAGCGACGGCAGTCGGGAACCGCGAGCGCGTCGAGGAAGCCGCCCGTGGCCGCGAAGATGATCGCGATCTGCTTCTCGACCGGCATCGGCTGGTACTGGTCCTGCTTGAGGATCTCGGTCATGCGCTGGCCGCGCGCGAGCAGCGCCTGCGTCGACTTGTCGAGGTCGGAGGCGAACATGGCGAAGGCGGCCATCTCGCGGTACTGCGCGAGGTCGAGCCGCAGCCGGCCCGCGACCCCCTTCATCGCCTTCACCTGCGCCGAGCCGCCGACGCGCGAGACCGAGTTGCCGACGTTGATCGCGGGGCGGATTCCGGAGTTGAACAGATCCGACTCGAGGAA
>CAZMRX010000612.1:0-2588 GCA_964568755.1 uncultured Acidobacteriota bacterium
CGATCTCGGCCTCCGGCGCGCGCTCCAGCAAGGCGGTGGCGAGCTTGCGGGCAATGCCCAGCGCCAACCTCGTGGCCAGGCGGGCGGCAGCGCTCTCGGCCGCGTCGTTGGCCTGGCCGACCTGCTTCAGGGCCTGGCCCAGCGCGCCCAGCGCCTCGGCCTCCTTGCGCTCGGTCGCGGCGCGCTCGTGCTGCGCGCCCTCGCGGTAGGCGGCTTCCCACACCTCGGCGCGGATCTGCTCGACCTGCTGGCGGTCGTACAGCTCGGGGCGGCCCTGGACCCCAGGCGGGGCCTCGAAGCGGGTCGCGAACGCGAATTTCACGGGCTGGGCCACGGCGGCGTTCCTAGTAGACCAGCTCGTCGTCGTCCTTGGCGTCGGCGATCACGATCTCGCCCTTGGCGGCAAGCTGCTTCGCCGTGACGATGATCGTCTGCTGCGCCTCGTCGACCTCGCGCAGGCGGACCGGGCCCATGGACTCCATGTCCTCGCGCAGGATCTTGCCGGCGCGCTCGGACATGTTGGTGAAGAACAGGTTGCGGATGGTCTCGGACGCACCCTTCAGGCCCACCGCCAGCTTGTGCTTGTCGATGTTGCGGATCAGCGTCTGCACGCCGGTGGCGTCGAGCTTCGCAAGGTCCTCGAAGGTGAACATCAGGGCGCGGATGCGCTCGGCCGCTTCGCGGTTGCCGGATTCCAGCGAGGTGAGGAAACGCTCCTCGGTGGCGCGGTCGAAGCTGTTGAAGATCTCGGCCATCGTCTCGTGGCTGTCGCGGCGGTTGGTGCGGGCGAGGTTGCTCATGAACTCGCTGCGCAGCGTCTTCTCGACGCTTTCCAGCACCTCCTTCTGAACCGGCTCCATCGAGAGCATGCGGTTGACCACCTCCATCGCCTGGTCCTCGGGCAGCACGGCCAGCACGCGCGCGGCGTGCTCCGGCTTGATCTTGGACAGGACGACGGCCTGGGTCTGGGGGTGCTCGTTCTTCAGGTAGCTGGCCAGCAGCACCTCGTTCACGTTGCCCAGCTTGTCCCACATCGTGCGGCCGGCGGGACCGCGGATTTCCTCCATGATGGAGGCGACCTGCTCGGTGCCCACCGTCTTGCCCAGCAGGCGCTCCACGGTCTCGTAGGAGCCCACGAGCGAGCCCGACGACGACATCTGGTCGGCGAACTCGACGAAGAGCTTCTCGACGGAGTCCGCGGTCACGCGGCCCAGCGAGGACATCATCTGCGAAAGCTCGCGGAGCTCGTCCTCCTGCATCTTCGCCATCAGACGCCCGGCGCGCTCTTCGCCCAGCGACAGCAGGAAGATGGCCGCTCGCTCCGCTCCCCTCGGCGACTTTCCGTCGCGCTTCATCACGACCGACGCCACGCTCTAGGCCTCCTCGTACATCCAGTTGCGGATGATGTTCAGGGTCTCGTCGGGGTGCTTGTCGACGATCTCGCCCACCTTTGTGATGGCAGCCTCGCGTACGCGGCCGTCGACGCGCTCGACGTCGATCATGGCCTCGGGCTGCGCCGGGACATTCATGGCGCCCGAAGCGGGGGGCAGAGCGGCCGCGGGAGCCTGGCCGGGAGCGAGCTGGGCCATCGCGGCGCCGCCCGCGCTGCCCGCGGCGCCGGCCGCGGCCGGCTGGGCGCGGAAGGCGTGGGACATCATGGGGCGCAGAACCAGAAGGCTGATGAGCAGCGCCACGACGATCATGGCCGCCATCTCGCCGATCCGCATGAAGTCGCTCTTCACGAGACCCAGCGGCGGACCGCTTTCCTCGGCGAGCGCTTCGGCAATCTCGTGGGTGAAGGGCAGGTTGACGACTTCCACGGTGTCGCCGCGCTGGGCGTCGAAGCCCACGGCCGTGCGCACCAGGGCCGCGATCTGCTCGATCTCCTCGGCCGTGCGCGGCTGGTAGGTCTGCGTGCCGTCCTCGGCCGCCGTCGTCACGCCGTCCACCAGCACCGCCACCGACAGGCGCTTGACGGTGCCGGCCTCGGTGATGTGGTTGCGGACGGTCTTGCTGATCTCGTAGTTGACCGTCTCCTCGGTGCGGTTCGAGGACTTCGATGCGCCCCCGGCCCCCGGCACCGACAGCACATGGGGGGCGCACGGCTCGGGCGTGCGGCTCATCGACACCGACACGCACGGTGCCATTCGTGCTGACGCGCTCTGTGCCGCGATCGCCACCGACCCCCGACGTGGCGGCCTCGGCCTCGGGCAGCTCGTTCTGGACGCTGACGCCCGCGGCGCCGCCCGCTTCGCTGCTGGTGGAGCCGTCCTCCACCGTCTGGGTGGAGCGGATCACCTGGCCGTCGGGGTCGTATTCCTCGGAGCTGGTGGTGACGCGGTCGAAGTCGATCTCGGCGCTAACCTGGGCGCGCACCTTGCCGGCGCCCAGCGATTGCGTGAGCAGGTCCTCGACCTGCTGCTTCAGGCGGCCCTCCACGGCGGCGCGGTATTCCTCGCCGGCCGAGGCGACGGCGCCGGGCGCCTCGTCCCCGTCGCCGCGGGCCAGGAGGGTGCCCTTGTCGTCGACGATGGAAACGCGATCGGGGTGCAATCCGGGCACCGCTGCGGCAACGACCTGGCGCATGG
>CAZMRX010000613.1:0-2579 GCA_964568755.1 uncultured Acidobacteriota bacterium
CGCGATCGCCGCCTCGAAGATCCGCGCCGAGCTCGGCTGGGCCCCGCGCCACGCCTTCGAGAGCGGCCTGCGCGAAACCGTCCGCTGGTACCTCGCCAACAGGCCGTGGTGCGAGGCCGTCCAGTCGGGCAAGTACCGCCGCGAGCGGCTCGGGCTCCGGGGCTAGAGCATCAGTCCTTCTCGTCGGCGATCTGGAAGGCCATCGGAATGCGGATGACGGCCTCGACCGGCTTGCCGTCTTTCGACGCGGGCACGAAGCGCCAGTGAACCGCGGCGGCGAGCGCCGCCTCGTCCAGCCCGGGAACGGACTCCATCACCCGGGGCCGCACCAGGCGCCCCTGGACGTCGACCACGGCCTCGATCAGCACCGTCCCCTGGATCTTCCTGGCCAGGGCCTCCCGAGGGTACGCCGCGCGGACCGAGCGGAGCGGCTTCGGAGGCGAGTCCTTCGTGGGCGCCGCGGGAGCGGCTTCGGCGGCGTTGGCCTGTGCATCCGGAGACTCGAGGATCGACCCGGGGACGAGCTCGAATCCCGAGAAGCCCGCGCGCAGCGGGGCGGCCGAGGAGTTGATTGCAGCCACGCCCAGGGCGATCCACGTCGGCGGCTCGAGCACGGTCCGTCCCACTCTCTTCCACTTGCCGCGTCCCTGCCGGGCTTGGGCCACGATCTCGCCGCCGCGGACCTCCAGGCGCAGGTCGGTCGGCCCGTCGTCGAGTCGAAAGTCGGGGACGGCGCGCCTGCCCACGAGCCTCCCACGCACGCGGACCTCGAACAGCGCGTAGCGCACGAGGCCGTCGCCGAGGCCCAGGTGGACCGCCGCCTCGAGCCGCACGTAGTGGTGCTCGTCGCGCCACAGCAGCAGGCCGGCGCCGCGGAAGGGCTGGCTCGCCGGACCCCACTTCTCCGAGGCGGGCCGGGGCAGCTCGTCGACGGTCACCTCGGCCATGAGGTCGCCCTCCACGAACTGCATCACGCGCGGGGCGGTGACCCGGCCCAGCTCGGAGCTCAGGTCGTACGTCCCCGCGGGCACGTCGATCTCGATGCGCTCGCCTCGCGCCTCGACTCCGCACTCTCCCGAGGGATCGACGAACGCGCCCCAGGCGACGGGCCGGGAGGTGCCGCCGAGCGCCGTCATCTCCAGCGGGCTCGGGTAGCCGGCGTCGCGCTCGCCTGGAAGCTGGGCCGCGAGCGGCCGGCCGTCGATCCTCGAAAGCGACCGGGCCGCCACGGCACGGACGTCGGGGCTCGGGTCGTTCGAGGCGGCCTCCTCGAGCGCTGCGACCGCGTCGCGCATGGCCGCGCTTCCGGCCAGGCGGCTCTTCCCGAGCCAGCCCAGGTTCGAAGCGGCCACGGCCCGGATCGCCTCGTTCTCGTGGGCGAGCGACGCGATGAGGTCCCGAACCTCGACACCGTCCAGCTTGAAGTTCACCGTCACGGTCATGATCACCGGCACGGCCGCTCCGTCGACGAGCGTGGGCGTGTAGCGCCACTTGCGGACGGCTTCGACGGCCGCGTCGCTGAGCAACGGCAGCCCCCGGAGCACCCGGGCGTCCACCACGTCGCCCTTGGGGCTGATGGTGCACTCCAGGATGACCGGGCCGGCCAACCCGGCGCGCACGGCGTCGCGCGGGTACTTTGGGGCGACGTCCTTCGTCTTGCGGGGCTCCTGGATCTTGCCCCCGACCGCGAGGGGGGATGGCGCGTCGGCGGGCGCGGCCTGGAGCAGCCACCCGGCGAGCGCTACCAGAAGCATGCTCTCCGTCCCATCGCGCCTTGCACCCCTCCATGGACGGCCGCGGCCGCTGCTTTTCTGGCGCCGGCAGGAGGCCCGTCCGGTCGGGGACGGGCGGCTGCGCTATTATCGACGCACAGCATGAAGTTCCTTCCCACCGAGCTGCCCGGCGTCACGCTGATCGAGCCGGACGTGTTCAAGGACGCGCGCGGGTTCTTTCTCGAGACCTACCACGAACGCAAGTACGCCGAGGGCGGGATTCCGGGCCCCTTCGTCCAGGACAACCACTCGTACTCGGGGCGCGGCACGCTGCGCGGCCTGCACGCCCAGCTGCAGCGCCCGCAGGGGAAGCTCGTGCGCGCGGTCGAGGGCGAGATGTTCGACGTGGCGGTGGACATCCGCCCGGGCTCTCCCACGCTCGGGAAATGGGTCGGCTTCGTCCTCTCCGGCGACAACTTCCGCCAGCTCTGGATCCCTCCCGGCTTCGCCCACGGCTTCTGCGTGACCAGCGAGCGCGTGCACGTCGAGTACAAGTGCACGGGCTTCTACGACCGGTCCGACGAGGTGGCGGTGGCGTGGAACGACCCGGCGATCGGGATCGAGTGGCCGATCGCCGATCCGACCCTGTCGGCCAAGGACAGCGCCGCCCCCCGCCTGGCCGAGCTGCTCGCGCGACTGAGCGCCTGATCACTCGCCTCCGTGGCGACGCTCTCGGGGCTGGGTTATGATCCCCGTCCGGGCTTACTTCACGGGCGGCTCTCGCGGGCCTGAGGCGCGCGCGGGGCGGCTCTTGAGTCCCGTCAGGACCGGAAAGGGCCAATCCCGACATGGGTCTACTCGACCTCC
>CAZMRX010000614.1:0-1211 GCA_964568755.1 uncultured Acidobacteriota bacterium
GTACTTCGAGCGCGCCCTCCTCTTCCTGGTGCGGCCCGACGACCTCCGGGGCCTGGGCGGGTTTGGCTCCGCTCCCACGGGGCAGAGCCTCAACCACCTGGCCCGCGAGATCACGATCTCCCTCGGCGAGGCCTCCGTCTTCCGCGACGTGGTGACGGCCGGCCGGAGCTTCGCGGGGCCTTTGCCCGAGAGCCGCGCCGCCGCCTACCTCATGGGCAAGGTGGGGCGGTTTCAGTCCAGGGAAGTGGCGGTGCTGCCTCTCGTGACCCATCGGGAGACCATCGCGGTCCTTTTCGGGGACAACCCGGACTCGGGCCGTCCCGTGGGGCGCCTGGACACCCTGGAGGTCTTCGTGAACCAGGCGGGGGTCGCGTTCGAGAACGCGTTCCTCCAGCGCAAGATCCAGAGCCTCCTGGGCTAGCCCGAGGCGAAAGCCCCCATTCTCGCAACGGGGGCTTTCGCCGAGACCTGACCGGTCAGGCGTCCGGTTCCACTTCTTCTAGCCCCGCCGGTCAAGCCGACTTCCATGAGGCCCGCGGAGGCCTGGCCGCGCGGTCGGTCCCCCTGCACTGGGGGTACAATTCCCGGGAGGAGCCTGCGAAGGAGATCGATGTCTACGCCCGAGGATCCCCTCACCAAGGGGCACGAGTTCCTCCAGATCGTCGGCAAGGCCCGGGAGTTCACGGAAGAGCTCCTGAAGGAGAACGAGCGCCTCCGCTTCAAGGTCGCGAGCCTCGAGGCGGGAGGCCCGGCCACGGGGGCTCCGGACGAGAGGGTGAACGGCCTCCTGGCCCGGGTCCGCGATCTCGAGGAGCGCCTGGCCGAGATGCAGGCCAAGCACCGCAAGGTTGAGGACGAGAACAAGGAGTTCGCCGACCGCTACATCGAGATCGAGGAGCAGAACAACAACCTCGCCAACCTCTACGTGGCCTCCTACCAGCTCCACTCGACGCTCGACTTCAAGGAGGTCGTGCGCATCGTCCAGGAGATCGTGATCAACCTGATCGGCGCCGAGGTGTTCCACGTGCTGATGGTCAGCGAGAAGACCGGCCAGCTCGAGGTGGAGGCTTCGGAGGGCCAGACGCCGGGGCGCACCACGATCCCCGTGGGCGACGGGCTGATCGGAAAGGCCGCGCAGTCGGGCGAGAACTACTTCGCCGAGTCCGTGGCGCGCAAGGACCCTTCGCCCTTCGAGGAGCCGCTCGCCGTGA
>CAZMRX010000614.1:1221-2578 GCA_964568755.1 uncultured Acidobacteriota bacterium
GGACTCCACGATCGGCGTGATCTCGATCAACTAGCTGCTGGTCCAGAAGACGTCGTTCACCTCGATGGACTACGAGCTGTTCACGCTGCTCGCCGGACACGCCGCCACGGCGATCTTTTCCGCCAAGCTCTACTCGACCTCCGCCCGGAAGCTGACGACGCTGCAGGGCTTCCTGGACATGCTCAAGCAGAAGTAGCCCGGCCGCCGGCGTCGCGCTAACATCGGATCATGGATCTCGTCCGCGGCAAGCGTCTCGAACGCTCGGATCACTGATTCTGAGAGACCAGGGCCCGCTTCGCGGGCCGCGTGTCGATCGACCTCGGCACGGGTGACGGCCGGCTCCCGTACCTCCGGGCGCGGGAGGAACGGGAACGCCTGTTCGTCGGCGTCGACGCCAACGCGGCGGGAATGCGGGGGCTCTCGGCCCGCGCGCTTCACGAGCGGCTCGACAACCTGCTCTACGTCCGCGCCGCGGTCGAGGAGCTGCCCCCGGAGCTGGACGGCGTCGCGGACCAGGTGAGCGTCGTGCTGCCGTGGGGCAGCCTGCTCGCGGCGGTCGCCATGCCGTCGTCGGGCGTGCTCCGGGGCATCCGGGTCCTGTGCCGGCCCGATGCCGTGCTGACCGTGGTCCTCGGCGTCGACCCCGTCCGCGACCAGGCCGAGCTGCGCCGGCTCGGCCTGGGGCCGCTGCCCGAGGGCTCGCTCGCGAGCCGGCTGGCCGAGGGCTACGCGCAGGCCGGCTTCAGGCTCGTGTCCGTCCGCCCCCTGCCGCCGGACCAGCTGGTGCGTTGGCCGTCGACCTGGGCCCGCCGCCTGTCGCATGCCCCGGGACGCGCGCTGCTGCGGGTCGACGCAACGGCCGTCGGCTGCGGCCCGTATAATGGAAGCGGAGGTCCCTCCTCATGTCCCAGGCCCGAACCCTCGGCGAGCTGAGGGTGTCTCACCCGGCCGAGCGCGTCTCCGTCCGCGAGGAGATGCGGCGCAACCTGCTGCGCAAGCTGCGCGCGCGCGAGCCAGTGTTCCCGGGCGTCGTGGGCTACGACGACTCGGTGATCCCGCAGATCACGAACGCCGTGCTCTCGAAGCACAACATGATCCTGCTCGGCCTGCGCGGGCAGGCGAAGAGCCGGATCCTGCGCAGCCTGACCAGCCTGCTCGACCCCGCGGTCCCGGTCGTTGCCGGCTGCGAGATCAACGACCACCCGCTCGCGCCGATCTGCCGGCGCTGCCGCGACCTGATCGCCGCCAAGGGCGACGACACCCCGGTCGCGTGGCTGGCGCCGGAAGCGCGCTACGTCGAGAAGCTGGCCACGCCCGACGTCACGATCGCCGACATCATCGGGGACATCGACCCGAT
>CAZMRX010000615.1:0-2575 GCA_964568755.1 uncultured Acidobacteriota bacterium
CGGTACCACCGCCAGCAGGAAGAAGGCGACGGCGAGCTGGGTCCTGAGCCTCATCCCCGGTGGCTTCGAGAGCCAGCCTATCACGCAGCCTCGGGAGCTCCGGTAGCGAGCTGCGGCCACAGGCCACGGGCTCGCCGCGGAGCCGAAATTCACTTCGGCGTAGCCGCGCGGGTGTCTGAGGGGTGTGCGACGCAGCACCCCTCAGAATCGGAACGTATGCTGCACCTTCGCCGAGCCGCGGTCGAAGTAGCGGCGGTAGCTGCCGTCCTCCTCGTGCAGCCAGCCCCGGTTGAAGACGACGAAGAGATCGCTGCCGGGCCGAATCCGCCAGCGCACGCGGCTCTGGACGCCCAGCTCGCGCGAGTCCGAGTCGTACTGCAGGAGCGTCGACCAGCCGAGGTTGGGGGTGAAGTTCACCTCGACGCGCGCCGCCAGCACCTTCGTCGTGAACTCGCCTGCCGGGAGACTCCCCTGGCCCCATTCCCCGCCCAGGCCCACGAGCAGGTGCGGGCTCGGCTTCACGGCCAGCTCGCCCTCCACGACCGTCAGCTCGCCGTCGTAGAACGGGCCCCAGCGGACCACGGCGTCGAAGACCACGAGGCGGCGCTCGGCCGTCTCGAGCGCGGCCACCCACGACGTGTAGCGATACTCGCCGGCCGGGACCACGATCCCGGGCTGGATCTCGAACGCCTCGTCGAGCCGCTCGTACTGCGTGTTGAAGCCGAGGTCGACCTGGTCACCCGACTCGAACTGCAGGCTGAGCGGGGTGGCGGCGATCACCCAGTCGAGCACGCGGCCGTCGAGGTCGGTGACGTACTGCGGCCGCAGCTCGACGAACATCTGGCGCACGCCGAGCCGCGCCGGCCGCGGCATGAACTCGACCCCGAGCGTCGTCTTGCGAATGCCCGTGCGCCGCACGAAGCCGAGCGCGGGGGCGAAGTCGTCGTCGATCTCCTTGAACGTGAGTGCTATGTCCCACAGGTCGTTCGGGTAGTCGAGCTTTCCGCCCCAGGCGTGGCCCTTGCGCCCGGAGGCCGCGTCGTCCGTCACGAACGCGTAGAGGTCGAGGCTAAGGTTCTCCCCGCCGCGGAAGCTGGAGGTGGCGAAGCGCGCGTCGACGCCGGCCAGGGTGTTGCTGCCGGCGCCTTCGGGGTTGCCGTGGGTCACGATGGCGCCCACGAACGATTGGCGCATGAAATTCCGGCTGACCCGGGCCGCGAGCAGGTTCTGGCGCTCGAGTCCCAGCTCGTCCTTGCCGCCCGTCTCGACGTCGAGCACGCCCACGTTCCAGCGCTCGACGCGCCCCGAGAGCTTGCCCCCGGCGAGGATCGGGACCTCCTCGCCGCCGACAAGCCCGATGCGCCGGCTGTAGAAGGGCAGCAGGTCGGAGTTGGTGTTGCCGAGGCCCGCGATCTCGTAGATCCCGGCGCCCTCGAGGAAGAACGAGCGCTTCTCGGGGAAGAAGAGCGGGAAACGCGTCAGGTTCACCTGCCGCTCGTCCACCTCGGTCTCCGCGAAGTCGGTGTTGACGGTGAGCGAGGCGGTCAGGTTCGGCGTGATGTTCTTGACGACGTCGCCGCCCAGCTTGACCTCGCCAGCGCCGTCCGTCGCACCACCCGACAAGTACGGGCGCAGGTCCAGGCCCTTGCCCTGCCGCGCGCCGTCGAGCCCGTCGAGCCGCCCCGCCTCGGACAGAGTCGAGATCCCGACGTCGCGCCGCGGGCCAGCCCAGCGGTCGGTCTCCTGGAGCCGCGCCACGTAGCGCTGGACGTTCAGCCCCCACGCCGCGACCCCGGCCTTGAAGCGCAGCGTCTTGAACGGGATGGCGAGCTCGGCGCTCCAGCCCTCGCCGTCCATGCGGGCGGCCGCGTCCCAGATCCCGTCCCAGTCGAAGTTGAGGTGCTCGCTGTTGTTCGCGATCTGGCCTTCGGCGCGCGCGCCGCGCGGGTTGACGGCGAAGAAGAAGCCGTTGCGCCGGTCGCCGAAGGTGTCGAGCACGACCATCACGTGGTCGTCGCCCTCGAGTTCACCGTCCCGGCCCATCTTGGTGGCGGCGATCCCGGAAGGTGTGCGGTCGAAGCAGCGGATCCCGAAGTAGAGGTTGTGCTCGTCGCTCAGCACGCGCACCTCGCTCGCTTCGCTCGCCGCGACACCCTCGTCCGGCTCGACCTGCGTCAGCGGGCCGATCGGGGCCGCCTGCGCCCAGGCGGCATCGTCGAGGCGGCCGTCGAGCCGCAGCGGGCCCGCGGCGCTCACTGCCCGCGCAGCGGCCGAGGGCGCCTGCTGCTCGGCGAGAGCGGCGGCCGCGAGCAGGAGCGCGGCGGTCGCGAGCAGCCAGGCAGGCACGCCGGCCTCAGCCGAGGACCCGCTCGATCGCGGCCGCGGCGCGCTGGCAGTCCTCGCGGCTGACGTCGCGGTGCGTGACCACCCGCAGCGTGGGCGCGTCCATCGCCGTGGCGAGGACGCCCGCCTCCCGCAGCGCCGCCACCACCTGCGGGGCGCTGCGTCCCTCGAGCGTCGCGACCACGATGTTGGTCTCGACCGGCGCGAGCCGGACGCCCCGGCCGCGCGCCAG
>CAZMRX010000616.1:0-2571 GCA_964568755.1 uncultured Acidobacteriota bacterium
ACCCACGTGGCCGCCAGCCCCGGGAACTCCGGCCCCATCGCGGCCTTGACGCCGAGCACCTGGAAGAAGTCGCTCGTGACGAACGTGCCCCACGTCAAGCGCCCGTCGACGCGGCTCTCGACCTGGGACCGCTCCGCGTAGGCTCCGCTGAAGACCGTCGTCTCGCGACGCAGCGCGTCGAACTGCGCGCGCGTGAAGCGCTGGGTCTCGCCGCCTGCGGCTCGTGGCCGCGTCACGGCGAACATCTGGCGCACGTTCGGCACCGCGTCGGCGCGAAACACGAGCGCGTTCATCAGCGTGAACGCCGCGGCGACCAGGCCGAGCCCGAGCCCCACCGTGGACACGATGGTGACGGCGACGAGCGGAGTGCGCCTGAACCCGCGGAGCGCGTAGGAGACGTCCCGGAGCGTGTCGTCGACGAAGGTGGTGGCCAGCATCCCTCCTGGATGGTCGTCCTGGTTACGCCTCTGGCGTCGAGAAGGTTGCACGTCTCACCCGCCCAGCCGCGATGGGGTTGCGCTGCGGCGCCGTCTACCAACGCGCCTCGCGAGGGCGCGTTGCGGGACCCCTGGGCCGACTAACGCGGCAGCAGCCGCTTCAGCTCGTCGTCCAGGTTCTCCACGACGATCATCGTCGCCGGCGCGGTGGTATTCGCCGGCCGCTCGACCACGAGGAAGCGGCCGTCGGGCGCCACATCCAGGTAGCGCAGGCCCAGGTCCAGTTCGCTGTCCTCGCGTGCGATCTCGGCTTGGAACAGTACCCGAGGCGCTTCGACGCCAAGGGCGGGCGCCAGGGACAGCACGCGCGCTGACATCACCCTGTCGCCGCTCTCGTAGAAGATCTCACGGCCGTCGTGCGACCAGGTCGGCTTGCGGCCGCCGTCCGACGACACGCGCACGGGCTCGCCGGGGCCGGGGAACGGGCGCACCCAGACCTCCCACGTGCCCGTCGGATCAGCGGCATAGGCCAGGAAGCGTCCGTCGGGCGAGAAGCGGCCGCCGGTGTCGCGGAACGGCGTCTGCAGCCAGTGGGTTGTCTTGTGGTCGCCGAGGCTGAACAGCGCGAGCTTCCGTGGCTGCATCTGCTGGACCAGCAGGACCGCCGGGTCAGGCGACCAATCGAGGGGCGGGCCGATGTCCAGACCGCTGTCGGTACCGCGGTCGCTGATGCCGCTGATGGGCTCCGGCTCGGTCGAGCTTCCGTCCGCGGGCAGCGACAGCATGCGGACCGTCGAACCGACGCGCGACGAATACGTCAGCCGACGGCCGTCGCGAGACCAGACGGCGAAGGTGTTGTGGTCCCGAAACGTCAGCCTCATCGGCTGGCGCGAGCCGGTGAGATCGTAGATCCAAAGCTGGCCGCCCTGTCCCATCGGCCCCACGGTCATGACGGCGCGCCGGCCGTCGGGAGAGATGCGCAGGTTACGCGGCCCCTCGAGGGGCTCATCCACGACCGCAGCGCCGCGCTTGCCCCTGCGGTCGAGCCAGACGAGCCGGCCGGTCGGCGGCGTGCTGTGCCCGGCCACGTACACGCTCGTGCCGTCGCTGGCGCTCGCGATGTTCGTCAGGCCGAGCTCGGGCTTGTTGAAGACGCCGTCCTGGATCTGGACCGGCTGACCGACGGTCGCGAGCGTGGCGGCGTCGAATCTCACCGCCATCAGACGGTCTCCCTTGCCGTAGACGAGATGTCCGGAAGGGCGATAGCGGGCGCCGAACCCGTCTTCGACGATCGTGACGGGCGGAGCACCGTCGAGGCGGTGGCCCACGATGCGCGTGGCGCCGTCCGTGAAGATGAGCGTGTAGAGCACCGTCTGCCCATCGGGCAGCAGCGTCGGCCGGTCGTACGCCTTCTCGCCTTTCTCGATGTCGGGAGCCGCCAGCCGCTCCGGCTTGCCGCCTCTTGCCGCGACGCGGAACAGGCCCAAGATGCCCTGCGTGTACACGACCTTGTCGTCCGGCCCCCAGGTCGCTCCGCTGAAAGAGGTGCTGACCGGACAGATCGTCTCGGCCGGTCCTCCTGCTGCCGGCACCCGCTTGAGCTCCGAGTACGTAGTGAAGCCGATCTGCGTGCCGTCGGGGGAAAGGAACGGGTCGAGCCCGAACTCAGACCCGGCGACGAATCGGGCGTCCAGCCGGTCGAGCTCGCGGACGGCGAGTCCGGTCACGCCCCGCGGGTTCGACGTGTACACGATGCGCGAGGCATCCGGCGCGATCGCGACGTTCGCCCCCTGTCGGCTCGCCCGAAACGGGGCGCCCGGCGGCGGCGTCAGCTCGAATCGCCGGAGCGCCGAGGGGGCGGGCTCCGGACGCGACCGCGTGCGGCCGGCCAGACTGGCCAGACCCGTTCCCACGAGAAGTCCGACCGCCACCGCGATGGGCACTCGCCAGACGCGCCGGGGCGATGCGGCTGCCACGGCCGCTCCGGGCAGCTTCGCGGCGTCCTCGAGGAGCAGCCGCACGTCCCCCGCGGAGCGGAAGCGCAGCGCGGCGTCCTTCTCGAGGCAGCGCCGCAGCACGGGCACGACGGGCGCCGCATCCGCGGGCAGGTCGCCCCAGCGCGGCTCGCTGCGCA
>CAZMRX010000617.1:0-2561 GCA_964568755.1 uncultured Acidobacteriota bacterium
TTCTTCTACCTGCTCACGTTCATTCTCGGCTTCGGCGCCATCGTGATCGTCGGCCCCGATGCGATCAAGGCCGTCGACAAGGGCGGCAACATGGCTGCGCCGCTGCTGGCCGAGGCGGTCGGCGGGGAAGGCTTCCTGGGCTTCATCGCCGCGGTGGCGTTCGCCACGATCCTGGCCGTCGTCGCCGGCCTCACGCTCTCGGGCGCCGCCGCGCTCTCGCACGACCTGTGGGTGAACGTGGTGCGCGGGGGCAAGGCCCCCGAGCACGAGCAGTTCCTGGTCGCGCGGGTGGCCGCGGTGCTCGGCGGCCTCGTCTCGGTCGCGCTCGGGATCGTGTTCAAGGGCGAGAACGTGGCGTACATGGTCGGCCTGGCCTTCGCGATCGCCGCGAGCGCCAACTTCCCGGCCCTCGTGCTGTCGGTCTTCTGGCGCCCGTTCACGACCCGCGGCGCCCAGGCCAGCATGATCGTCGGGACCTTCTCGGCCCTGCTGCTGATCTTCCTGTCGCCGACGATCCAGGTGAGCGTGCTCGGAAACGCCTCGGCCCCGTTCCCGCTTCGGAACCCGGGCCTGGTGACGATCCCGCTCTCGTTCGCGGTCGGGATGCTGGTCTCGCTGCTGACGAAGGAGCCCGCCGCCGCCGCGGACTTCGACGCCATGCAGCACCGGCTCCACCTCGGCCCCGAGGCGGACCAGCTCTAGCGGTCTTCGAGGGACGCGGCCAGCTTCAAGGCCTTGTCATAGAACCAATCTGAAGGCCCGGGCGTCCCGCCGCGTCAGTCCTGGAGTCGCAGCAGCTTCGGCCCGCCGCTCACGCGAGCGAGCAGAGCCCGCCCGCGGTCCGTCCAGGGGGCCGCCGACGTCACGTAAACGCCGTCTGCGTCGAGCGAGCGCGAGGCGCGGGCGAACCCGAGCCGTCCGGCCGGGTCGTAGATCACGGACCACGCCCCGCGGTACCAGGTCGGGTCCTGCCGCTCCGGGTTCATTACGGCGTCGGCTCCGGCGTCCCAGGCATCCTGGGCCCGGTCGGGCTCGCAGACAGCCGTGACCATCGCGCCGGCTTCCTTTGCCTGGCGCAGCACCGACCAGCCGCTGGAGGCGTCCTTGGGGACGACCAGCACCGCCCGCCGGAAGAGCGGCCCGCACAGCCGGAGGAACACCGTCTCCCGGCCGTCCTCGACCCACTCGTTCGCGGCCGCCGCAGCTGTCCAAATCATTGTGTCTGCCATAGCCCCTTGCCTCACAGGACATAGACGTGGTGGACGCGCTCCTGGTTGAAGGCGCCACGTTTCTTCACGCGTTTCGTACAACTCGAACGAGGGCTTGCCACGCCTGGCGCCGGGTGGCTATGCTGAACTCACGTGTCGTCGAGCCCCTGGCTTTGGGGGCGCCCGGCGCAGTCAGGAGGACCCATGAAGGCCCGGCACGCGGTACCCGTTCTCGCTCTGGCCGTGGCGCTGGCCGCCCCTCAGGTGCTGGCGCAGGGGCACCGTGGCGGTGGGTCGCGCGGCGGCCACGGCGGCGGTGGCTCGCGCGGCTATGCGGTGCCCCGCCAATCCTCGGCCCGGCCGCCTGCGGGCGTCGGAGGCATGCACCAGGGCTCCCGCCCGGGTTACGCACCGCGCGGCGGCGTGGCGCAGCAGCGTCACCCGCGGGCCGGCACCGGCTACGGCTCCTACTACCCCGGGGGCGGCTATTACCGCGGCGGGCACGGTTACTACCGTCCCTACTACGGCTACCGACCCTACTACGGCTACGGCTACCGACCCTACTATCCGTACTATCCCTACTACTCCTCCTATTGGCCGGGCGTGGCGCTGTCCTTCGGCTGGGGCTACGGCTCGAGCTGGCCGTACTACGCCGGCGGCTACTACGGAGGCCCGGGCTACTCGGTAGGCGTCTACGCCCCCTCGGTCGTCGTGGGCGGAGACGACGGCGACTCGGCGCCTCCTCCGGCGCGCGAGGCCGAGCGCTCGTACCAGGGCCCCACCGGCCGTGTGCGGCTCGAGGTTCGCCCCGACGACGCGTCGGTCTACGTGGACGACGACTTCCGCGGAACCGCGCGCGAAGCGCGGATCATGAACCTGCCCCCCGGCCGCCACGTGATCGAGCTGGTGAGGCCCGGCTTCGCCACCGAGCGCCGCGAGGTGACGGTCGTCCGCGGCGAGAGCCAGGACGTGCTGGTGGAGCTGCTGCGGCCGTAGGTCTGCGGGCGGGAGCCTCAGCGCGCGGCGACCTTCGTTCCGAGCCGCTCGAGCGACTGCCACGCCTCGTGGCGCACGCGTGCGTCCACGTCCTCGGTGGCTTGGGTGAGCGCCGCGCGCACCTGCGGCGCTTCCGGCGCGACGCGGGCCAGCGCGCGCGCCGCGTGCCGGCGCACCCCGGCGGCGGCATCGGAGAGCGCGGCCAGCAGCCCCTCCGTCAGCGCGGGGTCGGGTGTCGCGAGCAGGCCGAGCGCCCGGGCCGCCTCCTCGCGCACCCAGGGGTCGCTGTCCCGGAGCGCCGCGCGCAGCGCGGGCAGCGCGTCGCCGGCCTCGCCGATGCGCGCGAGCGCGAGTGCC
>CAZMRX010000618.1:0-2537 GCA_964568755.1 uncultured Acidobacteriota bacterium
CCTCGACAACCCCGATCGCATCCAGGCCGCCGGCCTGAACCGCATCTTGAAGGAGGCCCACGGCGACGTCGTCGTCCGCATGGACGTCCACTGCGAGTACGCCCCCGACTACGTCGAGCAGTGCGTCGAGGTGCTGGAACGCACAGGAGCAGACAACGTAGGCGGTGCCCAGCGCTGCAGCGGCCGGACCGAATTCGAGAAGGCGGTCTGCTCAGCCCTCAGCAGCCCTCTCGGCGTCGGCGGCGCCGCCTACCGAAGTCCCGAGAATGAGGGCTTCGTCGACACGGTGTTCCTGGGCGCCTACCGAAGGAGCGTCTTCGAACGGATCGGCCCGTGGGACCCTTCCTTCGTCACAAACGAGGACGCCGAGCTCAACCAGCGCCTCGTGAGCGCGGGCGGTCGGATCTTTCTGAGCCGGGAGATCGTCGTCCACTACTCCCCGCGCGGTTCCCTCGGTGCTTTATCGCGGCAGTACTTCCGCTACGGCCGTGGCCGAGCACGCACACTACTCAAGCACAAGAAGTTTCTCTCGATCCGCCCCGCGCTGCCGTTCTTGGCCGTCCTCTGTGGCCTGCTGCTGCTGGCAGCCCTACCCTGGACAAGAGCTGCAGTCCCAGCCCTCATTCTTGCGACCCTGGTCTTCACCCTCGAAGCACTGCGAGTAGGCTTACCCGGCGGTCTCGCGCGCGTCGCACGCGTGTGGGTCATCCTGCCCGTCATCATCGGCTCGCACGGTGTGGGTTTCGGCTCAAGCCTGCTCGCGTACGCAGCGAAGCCCAGTTGGGCCCAGGATTCGCCGCCTGAAGCTTCCTAGAGGATGCAGTACCCTCGGTGTCTCATGTCGCCGACGAGTCGGGTCCCTTGACTCCGCCGCAGAGGATCCAGGGCCTCGACGGCCTCCGGGCTCTATCCATCACTCTCGTCTTAGTCGCCCACCTGATAGGAACGAGGGGCTTCTACCTACCTGACTGGTGCTTGGGTCTGGTGCATCAGTTTGAGCTCGGGATTCTCGGCGTGCGCGTGTTCTTTGTCATCTCGGGCTTTCTGATCACATCCCTGCTGCTTAGCGAGTTGGAACGCACAGGCAGCGTCTCGCTGTTGCGTTTTTACTTTCGTCGGACGCTCCGCATCTTTCCGCCGTTCTACCTGTACTTGGCGGTGATTGCAGCCGCCACGGTCGCTGGCATCGTGGCTTTCCGAGACGGAGATCTCCTGCATGCTGCGACGTACACCATGAACTACCATCGCGATCGCGCGTGGCACCTCGGCCATACCTGGTCCCTGTCCGTCGAGGAGCAGTTCTACCTGCTGTGGCCGGCGCTGTTTCGCATCCTGGGCCCCAGGAGGGCACTGCCTGCGCTGCTCGGGTTCCTCGCGCTTGCACCAGCTTGGAGGCTCGCGGTTGGTGTGTGGATGCCAGGGCAGCGCCTGGGCATCGGGGAGACCTTCTTCACGACAGCCGACTCGATCGCAGCAGGCTGCATCCTTGCCATGGTGAGGAATAGGCTTTGCGCGTCTTCCAGGTACCGCACGCTGGTGGACTCACGATGGTTCTACCTGCTGGCTCCGGGCATCCTCCTTGCGAACGGCCTTGGGCGCTTCGCGAAGCTGGACTGGCTCGTCACCGCAACCGTACAGAACATTTTCATTGCGGTCGTCATCGAGCGGTTGACACGAGAATCGGGATGGATGGCGAGGGCCCTGGCCTGGCGTCCCCTCGTGCTCCTGGGGCTGTGGAGCTATTCCGTGTACCTGTGGCAACAGCCGTTCCTGCACAGGAATGACCAGGTCTCGTGGTGGACTGCGTTTCCCGTGAATCTGTTGGCTACGCTGCTCTTCGCGGCGGCTTCGTACTACGCCGTCGAGCGTCCGACCCTTCGGCTCCGCGAGCGCATGGAGACCCGCTGGCTCCCGAAGCGTGCGGCCACAGCGGCGGCTGCCAGCTGATCGACCGCACGTTGAGGGGCCAAGAGCCGCGGACGTCAAGTCGTCCTCTTACTTGAAGCCCGCAACGCGGCCGACGCACAATCCAGATGAATGCTCTCGCCGCGGGCGATCTTCTGGGCTGGCGCGGCGCTGACCGTTCTGGTGCTCGCGGGTCTGGCGGCCTGGCGGAGCGACGTTCTGGCGCGGTTTGTGGACGGGCAGAGGCAGAGCGCCTTTCGCCAGATACAACTGGGCCACCTCGCCCGCCTCGATCGGAATGCCACGCCCGGCTCCGTGGTCCTGATAGGCGCGAGCTCGGTGCAGGCGCTATACGGTGGCGCCGCAATCCCGCACAGCCTGAACCTGGGCCTGGGCGGAGAGTTCGTCGCTCAAACGAGGGAGCGCGTCGGCGGCTACCGCTCTCTTGCCACCGCATCGTGCATCTTCGTCCAGGTGGGCATGAACGACATCCTTCAAGGCCGGGACCCGGCCGCCACAGCACGCGAGCTCGAGGGCATCCTGCGCCTTTTTCCGCAGTCGACGCGGTTGGTGTTGAGCGGACTCCAGCCTCTCGCAGGGTCCAAGGCGCTCCAGCACCCGGCCTGGGTCGG
>CAZMRX010000619.1:0-2535 GCA_964568755.1 uncultured Acidobacteriota bacterium
CCGGCCTCGATCTTCGACAGGTCGAGCACGTCGTTGATCAGCGCCAGCAGGTGCTTGCCCGCCGCCTGGATCTTGCCGAGGTCGTGCGCCAGCTCCGCGAGCCCGCGCTCCTCCGCCTCCTCCTCCAGCATCTCGCTGTAGCCGATGATGGCGTTGAGCGGCGTGCGCAGCTCGTGGCTCATGTTGGCCAGGAACGTGCTCTTGGTGCGGTTCGCCTGCTCGGCGACCTCCTTGGCCACGGTCAGCTCGGCGTCGCGCGACTGCACCTGCCCGAGCATGTCGTTGAAGCCGTCGATCAGCACGCCGAGCTCGTCGTCCGCCTCCTTGACCGCGCGCAGCGAGTAGTCCTTCTGGCGTGAGACGCGCGTTTCGATCTCGGCGAGGTGCAGGATCGGCCGCGAGATCACCTTCTGCAGCTGCGAGGCCAGCAGCAGCGAGACGAGCAGCGACAGCAGCGTGACCGCTGCCAGGATCCCGACGTATTGCTCGAGGCGGTCCTGGAGCGCACTGGTGTTGGAGAGCAGGTAGATCACGCCGACGTGGCGCCCCTCCGCCGTCGCGACGCGCCGGTACAGCACCAGGCCTTCGCTGGTGAAGGCGTGCGAGTTCGTCTCGATGAACACGGGGGTCGGGCGGCGCACCAGGATGTTGCGCTCGTGGCCGCCGACGGCGCGGCCGTTCGCGTCGAACACGACGCCGTGGTCGATCGTCGGGTACGCGCGCAGCGACCCCATGATCAGCGCGAGCGCCTCGCGCGCCCGCGTGCCCACGCCGCCCGCGGCGCCGTCCGCGCTCTCGGCGTCGAGCGCGGACGAGGCGAGCAGCCCCACGACGTCGGCGGTGGTCGCGAGGTCGGTGACCATGCGCTCGCGGAACAAGTTGTAGTCGTAGGCGAGGAAGGCCGCGGATGCGAGCACCACGGCGACGCCGCTCGTGACCACGACGATGGCCATGAGCTTGCGCCGGATCGATTGGTTGCGCAGCCAGTGCCGGACGCTCACATCAGCGGCATCCTAGGCTCCCGCGCGAGTCGAGGCAAGGCAGCGCGGCCTGCGGGCCGAGCAGCAGCGTGGGGTCGACGCGCGCACCGCGGAAGCGCACGCCGAAGTGCAGGTGGGGACCCGTGGCGCGCCCCGTGGCGCCCACTCGGCCGACGGGAGCTCCGCGCGAGATCGCCTGCCCCTGCGCCACGTCGACGCGGCTCAGGTGGAAGTACTGCGTGACGAGGCCGTCGCCGTGGTCCACGAACACGGCGTTTCCGCCGAAGAAGTGGTCCGCGACCATCACCACGGTCCCGTCGGCCGCGGCGAGCACCGGCGTGCCGGCGGGCACCGAGTAGTCGGCGCCGCCGTGGGGGCTGCGCGGGCTTCCGTTGATGATCCGGCGGTGGCCGAAGCGGCCGCCCTCGGGGAGCGCCTCGAGCGGGGCCGCGAGCGGCAGGGCGAAGGCCCGCGGACTGCGGGTCTTCCACAGCCGCGCCATCTCGCGGTTCTCGCGGCGCACCCGCTCCAGATCGGCCGCGCCCAGGTCCACCATGTGGCTCGGCAGCGTGAGCTTCTGCACCGGATAGTCGAAGCGAGAGACGCGCACGACCGCGCGCTCGAGCTTGCCGTCGCGTTTGCGCGTGAGCTCGAGCGGCCCGGGCTTGTGCAGCAGGTCGATCGGGAACACGCAGGCCCCGTCGAGGGGCTGCGACACCTCGGCCGACGCCGCGCACGACTCGATCCCCTCGCCGGGCCAGCGCACGACGGACCCGGGGCGCACGCTTGCCGGCTCGGCCGCGCTCGCGGCGCCGGCGAGGAGCAAGGCGAGGGCGGCGACCGGCGCGAAGCGCCGGCCCTGACTCAACGCGGCCCCGACAGCCGTTTCACGTCGAGCAGCAGGGCCACGATCCCCACCACCAGCAGGATCAGCGGGGCGCCCGTTCCGGCAGCCTGGCTTCCGAGGAAAATGGCGCGCGACCCTGCGATCGCCCCGAGCGCCAGCAGGGAGAAGAGGATCCCCCACCAGCTCGCGACGTCGCCGCGCTTGTAGGGGCCGAGGACCACGGCCAGGAAGAGGACCGCCCAGGCCGCGCCCCACGCGGCCGCGGTTCCGCGCGAGCCGCGCAGGCCCACGAGCACCGCGTCGCGGCCCGAGGCGATCTCGGCGATCGAGACGCCGCCGACCGGGAAGTCGTCACGGTAGGCGAGATTGGCGGAGATGAGCGACACGAGCAGCACCAGCACGCCGACCACGGCAAGCAGGATCCAACTGATCTTCGAGCCCATTTTTCCTCCTCGTCGCGACGGGGTCACCGCCCGACCTGCAGGCTTGGTTGTCCGAGATCCTAGTCCAGTTTGGGAGCCCTCGAGGAACGCCTCAGGGGCCCCGCCGCCAGAGCGGCCGGCCGAGGCGGACCAGGTCGCCGGCCTTCGCGGCCGGGACGAGGCCGGGGTCCGCGACGAGCAGGACCACCGTCGAGCCGTGGTTGAAGGCGCCGAGCTCGTCGCCGCGCCGGACCGGGATCGGGGCTTGCGGCCGGAAAGCGCCCGG
>CAZMRX010000620.1:0-2522 GCA_964568755.1 uncultured Acidobacteriota bacterium
CTTCCTGCTCCTTCCTGCTCCTTCCTGCTCCTCCCTGCCCGTTCCTGCCCGTTCCCGCCCATTCCTGCCCGTTCCCTCCGTCTGTTTCCTTTCTTTTCGTCTCCAGCCCGTTTTCCGTCCCGTTCCCTTCCCGCCAACCCCCTCCCGTCCCTTACGTCCTGCCTCGTATCCAGCTTCCGTTCACGACCCGTGCGGCGCAGCGCACACCCGTGCCGACTCGTGAGCGCCCTCACGGCCTCGCGGGCGGCTCAGGCCCTAGCGTGTAGGCAACCGGGCAGCGAGCCCGGGACGACCTCCTGCTCAGAGCAAACCCGTGGGCAACCCGGGGGCGCAGAGCCACGGGGCCCCCTCCAGGGGGCCAGCCGAGCCGCCAGGAGCCCAATAGGCAAGGGGCCCGCGGCGACCGAAGGGTTGTCGGGACTCCTTAGGAGGCCAAGGTCATGCGTCGCGTGAATCTCGTGGTGTGTCTTGTGCTGGCCGGTCTGGCCAGCGTGATGACGTCGGGCTGCGGCGGCACGTCCGCCGTGACGGGTCCCGACGAGGCGGTGGCGACGGGCTCGTCCGTGCTCCACGGCGCGTTGCTCGCGCCGGGGCTGAGCGGGGGCTCGTCCCTGCCCGGCGTGAGCGCGCAGTCCGGCGCCGGCGGCTGGGTGGTGAGCGTGGCGGGCACGTCGGTATCGAGCGAGGTCGACCAGGACGGGCGCTTCGTGCTGGCCCAGGTGCCCGCCGGTTCGGTGACGGTCAAGGTCGAGGGCCCGGGGGTGAGCGCCCAGGTCGCGGTGAGCGGGCTCGTGGACGGGCAGGTGACCTCGGTGGAGATCAAGGTCACGGGCGGCAGCGCCCAGCTCACCACGACCCCCAAGTGCACGCCTTCGGCGGAGACGTACTTCTCGGGGACGCTGGACCAGAAGGCCGGCACCCAGCTCGTGATCTCGGGCCGCAACGTGGACGCGAGCCAGCTCCAGAAGGTGTGGCGCGGCGAGCGGCGGATCCAGCTCTCCGAGCTCGAGGTCGGCGAGAAGGTCAAGGTGTGGGGGTTGCTGCGCGGGGACGCGGTCGTGCTGGCGGAGGAGATCGCGGCGCTCACCACGGGCTCCGACGGCAAGAAGACCTGGACCACGTTCTCCGGAAAAGTCGATTCGGTCGAGGGCAAGGGCTTCCTGCCCAACCCGACGCCGAACAAGAGCTACCCGTCGCTCTACGTCGCCGGCCGCAAGGTGAAGACCGACACCGGCACGCAGTTCAAGTGGTCCGACGGCACGGCGCTCGACGCGTCGCAGATCCGCGCGGGCGACCAGGCGTACGTCGAGGGCTGGAGCGTCGACGGCTACGTGCAGGCGACGCGGCTCGTGATCGACTGCCGCTGACGTCGTGGGCCGCGACGGGAGGGTCCCGTCGCGGCCGTTGTCTCGTGACTCCTATAGGGGGATCGTCGTGGGGACACGATCCGACTGCGTCCTTGATCTGGGGGGGCTGAGGGCCCCCCCAGACCCCCCATGGGGCTGCTCCTGGCTCGTGGTTCGTCGTTCGTGATTCGTTGTTCGCTATACTCGGCGCTCTCAAGAGGCCCTTCCCCATGAATCGTCTCCTCTCGAAGCTCGGCTGGCTGGTGGTGGCGCTCTCGGGCGCCGGGGCGCTCGGCGCGATCGCGCTCTCGCGCGGCGAGCCGGTGAACGGGCTCTTCTTCGTGATCGCGGCGGGCGGCACCTACCTGGTGGCCTACCGCTTCTACGCTGCGTTCATCGCCGCGCGCGTGCTCGCGCTCGACGGCACCCGTGCGACGCCGGCCGAGCGGCTCGACGACGGCCGGGACTTCGTGCCCACGAACAAGTGGGTCGTGCTCGGCCACCACTTCGCCGCGATCGCCGGCCCGGGCCCGCTGGTCGGGCCGACGCTCGCCGCCCAGTTCGGCTACCTGCCTGGGACGCTCTGGCTCGTCGCCGGCGCGGTGCTCGGCGGATGCGTGCAGGACTTCGTGATCCTGTTCTTCTCGCTGCGCCGCGACGGCCGCTCGCTCGGCCAGATCGCCCGCGACGAGGTGGGCCGGCGCGCGGGTCTGCTGACGATGGTGTCGGTGCTCGCGATCATGATCATCCTGCTCGCGGTGGTGGCGCTGGTGGTGGTCAACGCGCTCAAGCACTCGCCCTGGGGCGCCTTCACGCTGGCGATGACGATTCCGATCGCGCTGCTGATGGGCGTCTACATGCGCTACCTGCGGCCCGGGCGCGTGATGGAGGCCTCGGCGATCGGCCTGGCGCTCGTGCTGCTCGCGGTGGTGGCGGGCCAGTGGGTGGCCGAGTCGCCCGCGTGGGCGCCGGTGTTCACGCTCACCGGCCCGGCATAGCGTGCGCTTTGCTTGGGATCGGACGGATCGCCCGCGATCATGAAGAACTCCCAGGCGCACTCGGTCGCGGTGTGATCGGCCGCGTCCTTCTCGCGCGGAGGCACGATCTCGATGATCTGCCCCCACCGATTGTTCGGTCGCGGGTTGGCTGGATTCACCTGGTCGGGTTTGCGCGCGG
>CAZMRX010000621.1:0-2504 GCA_964568755.1 uncultured Acidobacteriota bacterium
ACATCAAGGACCGGCCGAAGACGATCGCCATCGTGACGGTGATCCTGATGGTGATGCGATTCGTCGACGTGTACTGGCTGGTCGGCCCCGCGCACCACGGCGAACACTTCTACTTCTCATGGATCACGCTCTTCGCGTTCTTCGGCATCGGCGGAATCTGGATGTGGGCCTTCATCGGCCAGCTCAAGGGGCAGTCGATCATCCCCATCCACGAGACCTGGGTCGAGGAAGCCATCCGCGAAGGAGCCCTCGAGAGGGAGTCAGCCAATGCGTGAGCCGGTCCCCTATCGCGACGACGACGTCCTCAATCCGGAGACGCGCCACGAGCACTCCGACGTGCCGCTGCGCCCTCTGTGGTGGGCCATCGCCATCTTCGTCGTGTTCGCCGCGGTGAGCCACGCCACGCTCTGGGTCCTCTACAAGGCCTTCGTCACGAGCGAGCGCGAGGCCGCCGAGGCGCCGCAGTCCGCGGTGGCGCGCCCGGCCGACGCGGGCGTTCCGAAGAACCAGCCGCTGCTCCAGCCGTTTCCGAAGGCCGGAACCGCCGGAACGCCGATGCCGCCCTATCGCAATACGCCGGTCACGGACCTCCACGACATGCGCGCCGCGGAAGACGCGACCCTCGGCAACTACGGCTGGGTCGACAAGGAACACGGCGTCGTCCACATCCCGATCGAAGTGGCCAAGGAGCGTGCCGTGGCCATGCTCCAGAACGCGAGACCCGTGGCGACACCGCCGGCATCGCCCGCGCCGGTCGCGGTGACACAGACCAGCGGAGGGAGCGCGCAGTGATCGTCGGGCGTCCAGCTTTAAGCTCGCGTGAGCGCGCCGCCGTAGGCGGCGCCAGGCCGACCGTGCACACGGGTCCGAGCGCCGCCGTAGGCGGCGCCAGGTCCATAGCCCCCGGCGTAAGCCGGGGGAATGCGGTACCGCCGGGAATGGAGCCCGCGTCGCGGGCGACAGAGGATCGGGCCAGGCCTGCCGCCCGCTACGCGGGCTCGGATGACGCTTGCGCGCTGCCCCCTTGGCTTGCGCCGGGGGCTACGGATCTGACGCCGCCTGACGGCGGCTTTGGAGTCGCCCTCGCGGCGACCACTGCCAGTCCCGCGACCCGTGCTGCGGTCCGGCTCCGTGCCAGAGTCGTCGCAGCGCTGGCCCTCGCCGCCGCCCTCGCCCTCCCCCTGTCCGCCCAGACCACCGCCTCCACCCCCGCCCAGCTGCCGGGCAACGTCTCGATCGCGCAGAAGCTCGACACGCAGATTCCGCTGGACCTGATGTTCCGCGACGAGCGCGGCCGCGTGGTGCACCTCAAGGAGCTGTTCAAGGGCGACCGGCCGGTCCTGCTGAACTTCGTCTACTTCCGCTGCCCGATGCTCTGCCCCATGGTCCTCGAGGGAACCACCACCGCGCTGACGCATCTGAAGTTCGACATCGGCAAGGAGTTCGACGTCATCACCGTCAGCATCGACCCGCGCGACAAGGCGGAAACGGCGGCGGAGTTGAAGGAGAAGTACATCAAGCACTACGGCCGCCTCGGCAGCGCGCCCGGGTGGCATTTCCTCACCGGGAACGAGACCACCATCCGCAGGCTGACCGACACGGTCGGCTTCCAATACGCCTACGACGGCCGCACCGACCAGTTCGCGCACGGCGCGGCGCTGCTCATCCTCACCCCCGACGGGCGCACGTCGCGGTACTTCTACGGCTTCGAGTTCAAGCCGCGCGATCTGCGCATGGCCATCGTCGAGGCCTCGGAGGGGAAGATCGGCTCGGTGACCGACCAGCTCCTCCTCCTCTGTTTTCACTACGACCCCGTGACGGGGAAGTACAGCCGCAACGCGATGATGTTCGCGCGGGCGGGCGGCGTCACCACGCTGATCGCCCTCGGCGGCTTCATCGCGTTTCTGTTCCGTAAAGAGCGCCAGATTCAGGACCCCCGAGAATGATGCTTGCGGATTTCCCACTGTTCCCCGATCAGGCCTCGAGCGTAGCCGGGCAGGTCGACGCCCTCTACCTGGGCCTCGTCGTCCTCACCGGCTCGGTCTCGCTGCTGATCTGGATCGTCATCTTCTATTTCGCGATCAAGTACCGGCGGCGGCCCGACAACGAGCTGGCGCAGGAGCAGGAGCCGCCCGCCGCGCTGGAGCTGGCCTGGATGATCATCCCGGCGATCATCTTCATGGTGATCTTCGTGTGGGGCGCCTGGGTCTATTTCCGGCTCCAGCGCGTGCCCAGCAACGCGCTCGAGGTCTACGCCACGGGGCGGCAGTGGATGTGGAAGGTGCAGCATCCCACCGGCCAGCGCGAGATCAACGAGCTGCACGTTCCCGTCGGCCGCCCGGTGAAGATCACCATGGCGTCGGAAGACGTCATTCACAGCCTCTGGTTCCCGTACTTCCGGGTCAAGGCGGACGTCCTGCCGAACCGCTATCGCACGCTGTGGTTCACGGCCACCAAGACCGGACGCTTCCACATCTTCTGCGCCGAGTACTGCGGCACGCTGC
>CAZMRX010000622.1:0-2473 GCA_964568755.1 uncultured Acidobacteriota bacterium
CAAGGAGGTCGCCCGTGGAAACACTCGCCGGGCTCTGGCTGCCGATCGTGGTGTCCGCCGTGCTCGTGTTCGTGGCGAGCTCGCTCATCTGGAACGTGCTCGGCGCCCACAAGTTCCACATCCGGGGCCTGCCCGACGAGGCGGCCGCGCGCGAGGCGCTCGGGAAGCAGGCGCTCGCCGCGGGCCAATACTCGATCCCGTATTGCCCCGATCCCGCGATGATGAAGGACCCCGCCTTCAAGGAGAAGATGGAGAAGGGCCCCGTGGCCGTACTCATCGTCCGCAAGCCGGGGCTGCCCAACATGGGCGAGTTTCTGGGAGCGTGGTTCGTCTACCTGCTGTTCGTGTCCTACTTCGTGGCCCTGGTGTGCGGGCAGACGCTGTACCGTGGCGCGCCGTACATGCTGGTCTTCCGCGTGGCGGGGGCGGTGGCGTTCGCGGGCTACTCCTTCGCCCAGATCCCGAACGCGATCTGGTGGGGCCGCCCCTGGAAGAGCGCGCTCAAGGAGTTCGCGGACGGCATCGTGTACGCGTCCCTGACCGCCGGCACGTTCGGCTGGCTGTGGCCCGACTAGCGGCGTTCCGCCGCAAGGTTTGTTGACGTTGTCGAGGCGGAACGCCGCTTTCTGGGCAACTCCGTCAGCTGCGTCCGCTCGCCCGTCAGCTGCTTCCAGCTCGTCCGTCAGCTCGGTCCCCGTTCAGCTCTGTCAAGGCTTCGCTTCGGGCGGTTTCTCGAACAGCTTCGGGTCGACCTCGGGGTTGACCTTCACCTCGCTGACCTCGATCGCGCCGGCCTCCGCGCCGTCGCGCTTGATCAGCCGCTTGAAGGCGAAGGCGACGCCGTCCACCGTCCGCCAGTCCGAGTAGTCGAGCGCCTGCTCGGCGGGCCCGGCGGGCCCCATCGTGCGCGACGTGGTGCGCAGGATGCGGCCGCTCGCGGGGTCCACGTGCCACTTCACCTCCGAGCCGTCGACGCTCAGCTCCAGGACGCGCGCCTCGACCTCGCCGACCTTCTCCGTGCCGGCGTCGCGCGCGCTCACGGCCGGGTCCGCGGCGCGCTGGGCGAGCGCCAGCGGGTTCGTGCGCATCTCCTTGAGCGCGTTGTCCCGCTGCGAGGCCGGCATCTCGCGCGTGCCCATCGGCATGCTGACGAACGACGCTCCGGGCGCGACCACGTTGGTCATCTCGCCCATCGGCGTCCGCAGCGTCTGGCGCTGGCGGTCGGGCAGCACCAGCAGGCTGTCCGCGTCGACCTTCATCTCGCCCTGGGGCGTCTTCATCGTCATGCTGGCCTTCTGCTGGACAGCCTTCACGGCCGCGAGCCTCGCCGGGCCGCCCATGGCCTCGGCGACGCGGGCCAGTAGCGCCCGGCCTTCCGGGGTCGAGCCCGCGGCCGTCTTCGCCGCCTTGGCCCCCTCCGGGATCGTGATGTCGAGCGTCGCCACCGGGCCGAAGCCGGCGAGCGGCCGGTCGAAGTCCTGGGCCTTGCCGACCACCAGCAGCGCGAGCTTGTCCTTGTGCACGTGGGCGCGGGCCACGCGCGCCACGTCGTCGGCCGTCACCTTCTCGATCCCGGCGCGGTAGCGCTCGAGGAAGTCGGGCGGATAGCCGTAGAACTCGTACAGCATCTTCTCCGCCAGCACCTCCTGCTTCGTGTCGAAGCGGAACACGAAGGAGTTGAGGATGGCGTCCTTGGCGCGGGCGAGCTCGTCGGCCGTGGCCGGCGTGCCCACCAGCTTGTCGATCTCCTCGTAGAGCGCGTCGATCGCGGCCGCGGCCGAGCCGTTCTTGGTGCCCATCGAGAGCTGGAACAGGCCGGGGTGGTCGAAGTTGGCTCCGACGCCGCCGCCCACCGAGTACGCGAGGCCCTTCTTGGAGCGGATGCTCGAGAACAGGCGGGCAGAGAAGCCGCCGCCGAAGACCTCGTTCATCACCTCGACCGCGAAGTAGTCGGGGTTGTCGCGGCGGATGCCCTTGTGGACCATGCGGATCTGGGCCTGGGTGACGTCGTCTTTCTGCACGAAGTAGACGCCGGGCTTCGCGTCGCCGACCGCCGGGTCGACCCGGGGAGCGAGAGGCCCGCGCGGCCACGAGCCGAGCGCCCTGCGCAGCGCCGCCTCCATCACCTTCGAGTCGAAGTCGCCCGTGACCCCGAGGATGACGTTGTTCGGGTGCACGGTGGCCTTGTGCCAGGCCACCAGGTCGTCGCGCGTGATCGCCGCCACGGTCGCGTACTCGGCGACGCGCGCGTAGGGTGAGTCAGCCCCGTAGCCGAGCTTGCGCGCCTCGCGGCCTGCGATCTGGCCCGCGTCGTCGTTGCGGCGCGCGATGCCGGTGTTGAGCTGGTTTTTCGCGAGCGGGATCTTGTCCTCTCGGAACTCGGGGTTCCTGACGAGCTCGACCCAGGTGGCGAAGACGTCGTCGAAGCTCTCCTTGAGGCAGTCCCAGGAGGCGAACGTCGAGTCGGACCCGC
>CAZMRX010000623.1:0-2472 GCA_964568755.1 uncultured Acidobacteriota bacterium
CGAACTCGCCCCGGGGCGAGTCGATGCGTGCGCCAGCCCTGGGGCGCTAGGACCCTCCGAGCGCGGCGGCGGCGCGCTCGATCTCGACCGCGTAGGCCGTCAGCACATCGGCCGTGATGAAGATGCCCTTCTCGGCGTCCGCCCAGCGCCGCCCCTCGATTGCCTCGCGGGCGAGCGGCAGCGTCTTGACACCATAGCCGGTGTAGAAGCCGGGGGCGTACACGTGGTGGCGGTACCAGGGCCGGCCCGCGAGGCCCTCCGGCCGCGTGAGCGCGCGCTCGGCGCGCAGCAGGATCGCGTTGGCGGCGCGCCGGGCGTCGGCCGAGGCCGCGGGCCCCTTCTCGGCGAGCGCGCGCTCGTACGCGCGCGCGGCCTGCTGCAGGCGCTCGGCGCCGTTGCGCAGCGGGGCGAAGTTCAGGTACGGCACCGGGTCCTTGCGCGGGGGGGTGACACGCGCCTCGTCGGGAGGGGCCACCGCCTCGAAGGCGCCGCGCTCCAGCGCCTGGTTGTGCCGCTCGGTCTCGCCGCGCAGGCGCGTGGCGAGCGCCTCGACCTCGTCGACGTAGCTGGCGACCGCGGCGGCCGCCGCCGTGAACTCGAACGGCAGCAGCTCCGCCTGGGCGAGCCGCAGCACCGCGCGCCCGCCCACCTTGGCGAGCGCCGCGCCGTAGGCGAAGTCGGGATCCATGAAGCGCACGTAGTGGTCGAAGGAGTCGTAGATCGAGTGGTACTGGCCGTACTGGCCCTCGCCGCCGAAGCCGACGTTGAGCGAGGCGATCCCGAGGTGCTGAAGGAACGGCGTGTAGTCGGAGCCGGAGCCCAGCGCCTCGAGCCGGATCTCCTCGCGCGCCAGCGCGCGGCGGCGGTCGTTCTCGTCGCTGCCGAGGAGCGCCTGCGCGCGCAGGCGCTCGGCGACGCTCGTGCCCTTCACGGGGTCGGCGACGTCGCGGGCGACCTGGTTCAGCAGCCGCTGCAGCGAGTGCGAGCCCGACATGTCGAGGAAGCCGCGGGCGTTGCTGTCGGAGTTGACGTAGGCGACGGCCTTGGCGCCCAGCTCGCGCGCGTGCTCCTCGACCCACTCGGTCGAGCCCAGCAGGCCCGGCTCCTCGGCGTCCCAGGCCGCGAACACGATGGTGCGGCGCGGCTTCCAGCCCTGCGCCACCAGCTCCGAGATCGCCTTCGCCTCGGCCAGCACCGCAGCCATCCCGCTCGACGGATCGGTCGCGCCGTTGACCCAGGCGTCGTGGTGGTTGCCGCGGATCACCCACTGGTCGGGCTCGACGGCGCCGGGCAGCCTGGCGATCACGTTGTGGGCGGGAGCCTGCTTCCAGTCGAACGCCAGGCTGAGGCGGACCTTCGCGGGACCCGGGCCCAGGTGGTAGGTGATCGGCAGGGCGCCGCGCCAGCCCTCGGGGGCCACGGGCCCGGCGAGCGCTTCGAGCAGCGGCTTGGCGTCGCCGTACGAGATCGGCAGCACCGGGATCTTCGTGAGCGTGGCCGCGTCCTCGAGCGGCAGGCGCTTGGCGTCCGCGGTCGCGCCCACGCCCGGCGTCAGCGGGTCGCCCGGATGCAGCGGCATGTCGGCCACCGAGCCGCGCTGCGCGCTGGAAGCGCTGCGGTAGCCGCCCTTCGGGTAGGCGTCGCCCCCGAAATACCCGTCTTCCCTGGGGTCGGAGTAGATCAGGCAGCCGATGGCTCCCCGCTCGGCGGCGACCTTCGGCTTGATGCCGCGCCACGAGCGCCCGTAGCGCGCGATCACGATCTTGCCCTTCACGTCGATTCCCCGCCGCTCGAGCTCCTCGTAGTCGGCGGGCACGCCGTAGTTCACGTACACCAGCTCGCCGGTCACGTCGCCGTCGATCGAATAGGCGTTGTAGGTCGGCAGCTGCTCGACGGCCTGCCCCGACGTCGCGTCCTCGGCGAGCGCCGGCTCGACGAGCGAGGCGCGGTAGGCGTAGGGGGCCAGCATCTCGAGCGACCGGGCCTTCGGCGTCGGGAACAGCACGTGGTAGGTCTCGATCTTGGTCTCGTAGCCCCAGAACTTGAGCAGGCCCGCCATCCACTCGGCGTTCGCCTTGCCGTGCGGCGAGCCGACGTGGTGCGGGCGGTGGGCGAGCTGGCGCACCCAGTCGTAGATGTCGCTCCTGCGGACGAGGGCGTCGAAGCGCGCCTCGAGCGCGCGCTGCTCGCGGGCCGCCTCCGCGCCGAACCCGAGGAGCGGCGTCTCCTCCGCCGGCGCGGGCCGGGGCGCGGCGGTGGCGAGGCATATCAGCGCGACGAGGGTCGGGCGAGGCTTTCGCATCCAGGGTCTCCGAGAAGCAACGAGTCTACGCGAGGCGAGCCGACGCCCACAAACGACGGCGCGCCGCTCCTGGTGCAGAATCGGGCACGCAACCAACCGCAATCCAAGGAGCCCGAGCATGAAGGCGTCCCGCCCGCTGCCTTTCCCCGCCGCCGCGCTGCTCGCCGCCG
>CAZMRX010000624.1:0-2465 GCA_964568755.1 uncultured Acidobacteriota bacterium
GGTCCACGGCCGGCTCGACCACGTCGCCCGGCCGCAGCGCGTCGCGCCCGGTGGCCCGGGCCAGGATCTTCTCGACCACCGTCATTCCCATGCTCTGGCTCCTCACACGACTGCCTTTTCCCGGAGCGCCGCGATCTCGGCCTTCGCGTAGCCGAGGCCCGCCAGGATCTCCTCGGTGTGGGCCCCGAGGCGCGGCGGCGGGGCCGTGATGGCGCCGGGGGTCTTCGACAGCTTCGCCGTCAGCCCGAACAGCTTGACCTCGCCCACGCCTTCGATCTCGACGGGGTGAAGCGCGTTCCTGTGCGCGACCTGCGGCTGCGTGAGCGCGCAGCCGAGCGAGAGGATGTCCCCGGACGGCACGCCGCGCGCGTTGAGGGCCGCGACCCAGTGAGCCGTCCGCTCGTGCTCGAGCTTCTCCTCGAGCAGCGGCGTGAGCGCGCGCCGGTTCTTCTTGCGCGCGTCGCGCTCGGCGAAGCGCGGGTCGCTCTTGAGCTCGGGCACGCCGAGCACGTCGGCGAGCGCCTCCCACTGCTCCTGCTTGTTGGCGGCGAGGTTGATGTAGCCGTCCCGGGTCCTGAAGGGGCCCGAGGGGGCCGCGGTGAAGTTGTCGTTGCCCATCGGGACCGGGGCCTGGCCGCCGATCAGCAGGTTGGCCGCCACCCAGCCCATCAGCGGCATGATCGAGTCGAGCAGAGCCACGTCGATCATCTGGCCCTCGCCGGTGCGCTCGCGGTGGTAGAGCGCCGCGAGGATCGCGAATGCGGCGTTCAGGCCGCCGACCGTGTCGCAGATCGGGAAGCCGGCCCGCAGCGGGTGCAGCCGCTCGTCGCCGTTCACGTCCATAACGCCGGAGAGGCCCTGGATGATCTGGTCGTAGGCCGGCTTCTCCGCGTCGGGGCCGGTCTGGCCGAAGCCCGAGATGCCGCAGTAGACGAGCCGGGGGTTGAGCTCGGCGAGCTCGGCCCAGCCGAGCCCGAGGCGCTCCATCACGCCCGGGCGGAAGTTCTCCACCACCACGTCGGCATCCACCACCAGCTTCAGGAAGATGCGCCGGCCCTCCTCCGACTTGAGGTCCAGGGTGAGCGAGCGCTTGTTGGCGTTCTGGGCCAGGAAGCTCGTGCCCATCAGCTGCTTGTTGAGCCTCGGCATGTTGCCGAGAACGCGCGCGAGGTCGCCCGCCTTCGGGTTCTCGATCTTCACCACCTCCGCGCCGAGCAGCGCGAGGTGCAGCGTGCAGAAGGGGCCCGAGAGCACGTTCGTCAGGTCGAGGACGCGGACGCCGCTCAGGGCTCCCACGCGCTCAGCGCTCCTGCGCCGCGCCGGCCAGCTCGGGGATCGGGCCGGCCTTGTAGACCGAGCCCGGCAGCTCGCGGCCGAAGAAGCGGCTCACCTCGCGGGCGGTGTCCACGAGCGCGCTCAGCTGGATGTCGGTGCGCAGGCCGTCGCGCTGCAGCGCGTGGACCAGGTCCTCGGTGCAGGTGTTGCCGCCGGCGACCTTCGTGAAGGGGCAGCCGCCGAGGCCGGCGATCGAGGACTCGAAGTACTGAACACCCACCCGGCGGGCGGCGTAGCAGTTGGCGAGCGCGAGGCCGTAGGTGTCGTGAAAGTGGCAGGTCCAGGTGGCGCCCGGGTCGAGGTCGCGGGCTCGGGTGTAGAGCTCCTCGACGTCGTCCGGGGTGGCGTGGCCGGCCGTGTCGGCGAGGCTCAGGTTGCGCAGGCCCGCGTCGAGGAACGTCTTGACGATCGCGAGGACCCGCTCCCTGGGCACCGGGCCCTCGTAGCCGCAGCCGAAAGCCGACTGCACCGACACCTGCACGCGCTTGCCCGCGGCGATCGCCGCCCGGGCGACGGCGATGATCAGCTCGTTGGCCTCGTCCGTGCTCATGCCGGTGTTGCGACGGCTGTGGGTCTCGCTCGCCGAGACGCCCATGCAGAACATGTCGACGCCGCACGCGAGGCCGCGCTCGAGGCCCTTCTGGTTCAGCACCAGGCCGGAGAGCACGACGCCCTCCGGCTTGCGCGTCCTGAAGTGCGCGAACAGGCAGTCGGTGTCGGCCATCTGCGGCACCTTCACCGGGTGGACGAAGGAGCCGAGCTGGAGCACGTCGACCCACGAGCCCAGCAGGGCCTCGGCCCACGCGATCTTCTGCTCGGTGGGCACGACCCGGGACTCCATCTGCAGCCCGTCGCGCAGGCCGACCTCGTGGATGAAGATCTCCGGTGCCTTGGTCTCGGCGTGCCTCACCTGTGGCCGACCCCCACCGGCTTCGTCTCGCCGACCGCGGCGGCGATCGCCTTGCCCATCTCGCGCGTCGAGCCGGTGCCGCCCATGTCGTAGGTGCGGACCCGCCCGTCCTTGATCACCTCCGAGACGGCGAGCTCGACGCGCTCGGCCTGCTCGCGCTCGCCGAGCCAGTCGAGCATCATCTTCGCGGCCAGGATCGTGGCGATCGGGTTCACCTTGT
>CAZMRX010000625.1:0-335 GCA_964568755.1 uncultured Acidobacteriota bacterium
GTCGCGGTGCACGATGCCCTTCGCGTGCGCCGACTCGAGCGCGTCCGCGATCTGGATCCCGACCTCCAGCAGCGAAGCGAGCTCGACGGGGCCCTTGCGGATCCGCTCGGCGAGCGTCTCGCCCTCGAGCAGCTCCATCGCGATGAAGTGCTGCCCTTCGTACTGGTCGATCGCGTAAACCGTGCAGATGCCGGGGTGGTTGAGCGCCGAGGCGGCGCGCGCCTCGCGCTGGAAGCGCGCGAGCGCATCGGTGTCCTGGGCCATCTCCGCCGGCAGGAACTTGAGCGCCACGTGCCGGCCCAGCTTCGTGTCCTCGGCCTCGTACACGACACCCA
>CAZMRX010000625.1:345-2438 GCA_964568755.1 uncultured Acidobacteriota bacterium
CGCCGCTGCCGAGCTTCGAAGCGACCCGGTAGTGTGCGACCTCGCGGCCGATCATGGGTGCATTCGACCCGGCCGGATCAGTCACCGGCGGGTTGCTCCGGGTAGAGCCGTTCGAACTCGGGGTCGCCGTGGAGGACCGCGAGGTCGGGGTCGCGCCGCGCCCAGACCGGGTCCCTGAAGCCGGCGTGCCAGGCCTTGGTCATCGCCGCGAGGCACTCGGCCTTGCGCTCGAGGTTGCCGAACACGCAAGCGACGTTGTACATCACCATCGCGTCGTTCGGGCGCAGCGCCATCGCCAGGTTGGCCTCGCGGAGCGCCTCCTCGGGCCGCGCGATCGCCACGTAGCCGCCCGCGAGCAGCGTGCGGCCGCGGGCGTCCTCGGGGATCTTCTTGAGGTGCGCCTCCAGCACCTGGACCTGGCGCTGCCTGAAGTGCTGCAGGACGTCGAGCTTGCCGAGGGCGCCGAGCGCGTTGGTGATCGGGACATACACGTTGTAGTCCTCGCCCGACGCCGTGGCCGCCGCGTCGGCCATGTCCACCACCTCCTGGTACTGGCCCGCGGCGAAGAGCGCCCGGCCCAGCAGGTAGTAGGCGCCTTCGGTGTCCGGCCGCTTGGCGATCACCGGGCGCAGCCGTGCGGCCGCCTCCTCGTTGCGACCCTCCGCGTACAGGATCCAGGCCTCCGCCATCTGGATCTCGGGCGCGTCTTTGCCAAGCGCGCTCGCGCGCTGGCTCGCGGCCCGGGCGCGCTCGATCCAGACCGGGTTGCGCTCGAAGTGCCAGTGGAACTGCGCGCAGGTGTAGGCGATCGCGGCGTGCGCGAGCGCGAAGCCCGCGTCGAGCGCCACCGCGCTCTCGAACATCTGCAGCGCGAACTCGGTGTCCTGGCGCGTGACGCGCCGCGCGAAGCTCTTGCCGCGCAGGTACAGGTCGTAGGCCTGCAGGTTGTCGGTCGGCTTGGTCGCGAGCGCCTGCTCCTCCTGCGGCGTGAGCGTGATCCGCAGCGCCTCGGCGATCTTGCGCGCGATCTCGTCCTGGACCGCGAACACGTCGGCCATCTCGCGGTCGTAGCGCTCCGACCAGAGCGGGAAGTTGGCCTTCGTGTCCACGAGCTCGGCGTTGATCCGCAGGCGCGTCCCGGCCCGGCGCAGGCTGCCGGTGAGCAGGTAGGCGGCGCCCAGCTGCTGCCCGACCTGGCTCGGCGTCACCGGCTTGTCGCGGTAGGCGAGCACGGTGGTGCGCGAGAAGGTCCGCAGCGTCTTGATCTTGGAGAGCTCCGAGATGATGTCCTCGGTCACGCCGTCGCGCAGGTACTCGTCCTCCTTCACGCCCGAGAGGTTCTCGAAGTAGAGCACCGCGATCGACTTCTCGGCCGGCTTCACGTCGGGGCGCGAATCGTGCGGCTCGGCCGCGCGCCGGTCGCCCGAGTCGAGCTTGCGCTTGAGGCGGAGCAGGTCGGTCTTGAGCTCGGTCGCGCTCTGGTAGCGCAGGTTGCGGTCCTTCTCGAGCGCCTTCTCGAGCACGCGGTCGAGCTCGGGCGGCAGGCCGGGGTTCTGTCGGCTCGCGGGCTCGGGGTCCCGGTTCAGGATCGCGTCGAACACGATCGCGGAGGTGTCGCCCTGGAACGGCAGGGCACCGGCCGCCATCTGGTAGAGCACCGTCCCGAGCGAGAACAGGTCGGTGCGCGCGTCGGTGACCTGCCCGCGCGCCTGCTCGGGCGACATGTACGAGACGGTGCCGAGCGTGGTCCCGGCGCTCGTCAGCTCGTTGGGCTGCACCGCCGTCGGCGCCTCCGAGTGCTCCGAGACGGCGCGCGCGCGCTCGAACTTGGCGAGGCCGAAGTCGAGCACCTTCGCCTGCCCGCGCGGCGTCAGGAAGATGTTGGCGGGCTTCAGGTCGCGGTGGACGATGCCCTTCGAGTGCGCCGACTCGAGCGCGTCCGCGATCTGGACCGCGAGCTCGACGAGCGGCTGGAGCGGAATCGGCCCTTTGCGGATCCGGTCCGCGAGCGTCTCGCCCTCGAGCAGCTCCATCGCGATGAAGTGCCGGCCTTCGTGCTGGTCGATCGCGTAGACGGTGCAGATGCCCGGGTG
>CAZMRX010000626.1:0-2433 GCA_964568755.1 uncultured Acidobacteriota bacterium
GCTCGCCGAGTTCGATCCGGGCGGCGGGGCCGTCGAGTTCTGGTACCAGCCGAACCAGAACCACACGGCATCCGGCCCGCTCGTGTTCTGGCGCACGAACTCGGCCGACGACTGCTTCGTGTTCGAGAAGACCGGGACGAACGCGCTGCAGTTCACGATCCGCAAGGGAGCGGCCTCGAACTGCACCTCCGGGGGCACGACCTACCAGGTGTCGGTGCCGTCGGGCAGCTACTCCTGGCGCGCCAAGGACTGGGTGCACCTGAGGACCACCTGGACGAATGCCTTCCCGGGCCGCATCGCGATCTGGGTGAATGGCGTGGAGCTGAGCTTCAACACCGGCTACAACGCGTCGACGGTGACGAGCGGGTCGACGCTCGTGTTCGGCGGCTGCAGCGCCTTCTGCCCGCTCGGCAGCACCGGCAACGCCGACGGCATCCTGGACGAGCTCAGCATCTACGGCGGCCCGAGCGAGCCCGCGTCGATTGCGCACGCCGGCCGCGTGGGGGCGGCCGACGAGTACCTGGCCGACAGCGGCTTCAACTACCCGCTGGGCCTGGCGAGGGTGGACGCCTCGCGGCGCGGGCGCTACCTGTACTTCGGCGCCGACTCGAAGTTCCTCGGGCTGAACGTGAGCCTGGCGACGGCGGGCGCGGGCGTCGCGGACTCGGACGTGGTATGGCAGTACTGGCGCGGCGGCTCGGGGGCCTGGGTCACGCTGTCGCCGACCGACGGGACGCGGTCCTTCAAGCAGACCGGCACGGTCTTCTGGGCGGACCCGTCGGGCTGGACACCGATGTCGGTGAGCGGCGGGCCGGACCTCTACTACGTGCGCGCCTACCTTCCGGCCACCGCCACGGCGGACTACACGACCATCCCCGTCGAGCGGGTGATCAAGACCGACATCCTGCTGTTCCAATACTGCGGCGACATCACGGCGGCGGCGCAGACGTTTTCCTTCGGGGTACCGCCGACGACGGAGGTGACGCTCGCGTCGCTCACGGCCACGGCGGGCGACGCATCGGTGCGGCTCGACTGGCGGACGGAGTCGGAGCTTCGGAACCTCGGCTTCCACGTGTACCGCTCGCTTTCCCAAGCCGGCCCCTGGACGCGGCTCACGTCGTCGCTCGTCCCGGGCCTCGGCTCGTCGGCGGTGGGTCAGGCGTACTCGTACCGCGACACGGGCCTCGTGAACGGGACGCGCTACTTCTACCGGCTCGAGGACGTGGATGCGTCCTCGAAGGCGACATCCCACGGACCGGTGTCGGCAGTACCGCTGTCCGGTGCGGCAGCGAGCGGTGCCCCCGGCAGCCAGCCGCCGGCGGGGGGACAGGACCAGAAGAAGGCCGCGGCCGCCGGTTGCCCGGACTGGGTGGTGGCGGCGTACGGAGCGATGGTGGGCAGCGCGGCGTCCACGGCGTCGCTCACGTGCACGCGGCACGGGGATCCCGAGGCGGTCTCGTTCGGGGTGGTGTCACGCGACGCGCGCTCGGCCACGGTGGAGCTTCGGACGGGCGGCTTCTACGCGCTCCGTGAAGCCACCGGCGGCGTGCGCGTTTTCGTGCCGGGGTTCGACTTCCCGCAGGACGAGCAGGCCCTGGCGCTGCCCTTCCGGCGCGGGCTGGTGGACGCGGTGGTGGGTCGGCGGGTGCAACTCGGCGGCGTGCGAGCCCTCGAGCAGCAGGCCTTCAAGGGTGTCGTGCCGTCGGCGCTCGGCAAGGCGGAGATGCAGGTGAGCCGGGACGGGACCGTGCGCCCCTGGCGGCGGGTGCTGACGAGCGACGGTTTGCGACTCGACGCGAGGCGGATGCCCGGGGCCGACAGCCGGGCCGATCTGGTGACGCTGCTGCCGAGCCAGTTCCAGGGGGAGACGAAGAGCGCGGTCCTGGAGCTGAAGCCGCTGCGGTACGACGCGCAGCGGTCTCGGCTGGTGCTCGCGAAGCGGCTCTTGGTGAAGCTGCTGTTCACCGGGCGTGAGGCGGGCGAGAGCGGGCGAGGCGCCTTCGGCCGGCGGCAGAAGCCAGGACAACCAGCCTCGGGCGAGGTGCTGGCGCGGCTTTACGCGAGCGAACGCGGACTGTATCAGGCGAGCTTCGAGCAGGTGTTCCCGGGTCAGGCGCGCGGGATCGCGACGTCACAGCTTCGGCTCGAGCAGCAGGGTGAGGCGGTAGCGTTCCACGTCGAGCCAACGCCCGACCGCTTCGGCCCTGGCAGCCGGCTGTACTTCTTCGCCGATCGCACGGCGGGATCGACGGGCTTCACGGGCGAGGTGGCGTACGAGCTTCTACGCTCGCGCGAGGGCGTGCAGATGGGCATCGTCGTGGCGGCACCCGGCCCGACTGTGGTCGCAACGCCGTCGATCGGCACGCACGGATTCGAGGCGAACAAGTTCTACCAGCCGGGGCTGCTGGAAGCTCAGGACCTGTGGCAGTGGGA
>CAZMRX010000627.1:0-2429 GCA_964568755.1 uncultured Acidobacteriota bacterium
GAGACCGCGGGCGTCGCGACGCGGGCGAGCGTCGTGCCGATCGAGGAGGTCTTCCACCCGCGCGACTTCGAGACCCAGAACCGCAAGTACCGGGAGATCGCGTGCCGCGCCGGCAAAGACGTCGCCGCGCGCGCGCTCGCCGCCTCCGGCCTCGCCGCGTCCGAGATCGGCCTGGTCGTGAGCGTTTCGTGCACCGGCTTCATGATCCCGGCGGTGGACGCGCACGTGGCCGAGGCGCTGGGACTCGGGCCCCGGCTCGCGCGGCTGCCGATCACCGAGTCGGGCTGCGCCGGCGGCGTCGTGGGCCTGGCGCGCGCGGCCGACTACCTGGCCGCGCACCCGGACCGCGCCGTGCTGCTGCTGGCCCTCGAGTTCTCGAGCCTCACCTTCCAGCGCTGGGACCGCTCCGCGACCAATGTGGTCTCGAGCGCCATCTTCGGGGACGGCGGGGCCGCCGCGGTGCTCGTGGGTTCGCGCCACCCGCGAGCCGCCGCGGGCCGCCTGCGGCTCGTCGACACGGAGAGCCTGTTCTTCCCGGGCACCGCGCACTTGATGGGCTTCGAGCTCCGCAACACGGGGCTGCAGATCGTCCTCGACCGCGGCATCGCGCCCTTCGTGCGGCGCACGATCGTCCCGACCGTCGAGGGCTTCCTGGCCGCGCGCGGCATCGCCCGCTCCGCCGTGTCGCACTTCGTGCTCCACCCGGGCGGCCGGCGCGTGATCGAGGTGATGGCCGAGCGGCTGGGGCTCGCCCCTCACGACCTGGCGGCCACCGAGGCCGTCCTCTCCGAGCACGGCAACATGAGCTCGGTCACCGTGCTGTTCGTGCTCGACGAGGTGCTGCGCACCCAGAAGCCGCAGCCCGGCGCGCTGGGCCTGCTGGGGGCTTTCGGCCCCGGCTTCGGCGCCGAGCTGGCGCTCGTCGAGTTCGCATGAGCGTGCTGCCCGACCTCCGCACCCGCGCCACCGACGAGGAGCTGCTGGACGCCGGTCCGCCCGCGAGCGAGGTCAGGAAGAGTCTGGCGGACCTGCGGCTCGTGAACCGCTGGCTCTCCGGCCGTGGCAGCCTGCTGCGCGCCGTGGCGGCACACCTGCCGCCCGGCGGGCGGCTGCTCGACGTGGGCTGCGGCTCCGGCGACGTGCCGGCCTACCTGAGCGCCCGGCTGGCGCGCGCCTCGCTCACCGTCGGAGTGGACGTGAAGCCGCTGCACCTGCGCGAGGCGCCGGGCGGCGTGCGCCGGGTGGCGGCCGACGCGCGACGGCTTCCCTTCGGCGACAGGAGCTTCGACGTGGTGACCGCCACGCTGTTCCTGCACCACTTCGACGAGGCGGAGCTCGGCCAGCTGCTCGCCGAGCTCGCCCGCGTGGCCCGGTGCGCGATCGTGGTGAGCGACCTCGAGCGCGCGCTCGTTCCCTTCGTCTTCGCCCGCACGGTCTTCCCGTGGCTGTTCGAGACCACGCTCAGCGTCCACGACGGGCTCGTGTCCATCCGCCGCGGCTTCCGCCCGCCCGAGCTGCGCGCCGCCTTCGAGGCTGCCGGGCTCGACCGCGTCGGGATCCGGCGGCAATTCCCCTACCGGCTGCTGGCGGTCGCGGCCCTGTCATGAGCGACGAGCGCGCCGAGGTGGTGGTCGTCGGCGGGGGCCCCGCCGGGTCGGCGCTCGCCTGCCTGCTCGCGCGGCGCGGACACGACGTGCTGCTGCTCGAGGAGAAGCGCTTCCCGCGCGACCAGGTCTGCGGGGAGAGCGTCTCGCCGGAAGGCTGGCGGCTCGTGGAGCTGATCGGAGCCCAGGACCGCGTGCGCGCGCTCTCGCCCCAGGCCGTGCGCGGGATGCGGCTCACGGCGCCCGACGGCACCAGCTTCACCGGTCGCTACCACAGCGAGCGCCCCGGCTTCGCGGTCCGGCGCCTGGCGCTCGACGCGGCGCTGCTCGTCGCCGCGCGTGACGCCGGCGCGCGGGTGGTCGAGGGGGCCCGCGTCCAGGACCTGCTGCTCGATGCGGGCAGCGTGGCGGGTGTCACGGCTGAGCGCGATGGGTACCCGTTGCGCGTCCGGGCGCGGCTGGTGGCCGGGGCCGACGGCCGGCGCAGCGTGGTCGCGCGGCGCCTGGGGCTGCTGCAGGAGGACGCGCAGCTGCGCCGGTTCGCCGTGCGCGGGCACTGGGAAGCGGCCGAGGGCCTGAGCGACCTCGGCGAGATGCACGTGGCGCAGGGCGGTTACTGCGGGGTGGCGCCCCTGTCGGCGACGCTCGCGAACGTCGCGTTCGTGCTCCACGCGCGCGAGCTCGGCGACGCCAAGGGCGACCTCGAGGGGTTCTACAGGCGCACGCTCCGAGACCGCTGGCCGCGCGTCGCGGAGCGGCTCGAGCACGCCCGTCTCGTCGAGCCTCCGCGCGCGATCGGCCCGCTCGCCGTGCGCTGCCACGCGG
>CAZMRX010000628.1:0-2407 GCA_964568755.1 uncultured Acidobacteriota bacterium
GCTCGAGGCGGCGCACGAGAAGGGCATCGTCCACCGCGACCTCAAGCCCGGCAACGTCAAGGTCACGCCCGGCGGCAAGGTGAAGGTGCTCGACTTCGGCCTCGCGAAGGCGTGGACGGGGGAGCTTGCCGGGACGACGTCCTCCGACCTCTCGCAGTCGCCGACGCTCGCGCACACGGGCACCGCGGCCGGCCTCATCCTCGGCACCGCCGCCTACATGTCGCCGGAGCAGGCGCGCGGCCGGCCGGTCGACCGGCGGACGGACAACAGGGCCTTCGGCGTGCTGCTCTTCGAGATGCTGACCGGCACGCGGCTGTTCGCGGGCGAGACGGTGAGCGACACGCTCGCCGCCGTCCTCAAGAGCGATCCCGACTGGTCGCTGCTGCCGAGGGGGACGCCGCCCGCGCTCGAGCGGCTGCTGCGCCGCTGCCTCGAGCGCGAGACGCGGACGCGCCTGCGCGACATCGGCGAGGCGCGGGTCGTGCTCGAACGACCGCTGGCCGACGCGGCGCCGGCCGCGGCTCCTCAGCGAACGCCGATCGTGCGCGCGCTTCCGTGGCTGGTGAGCGCCCTGGCCTTGGCACTTGCCGCAGCCTCGACGCTCTCGCGGGGCGCAGGCGGCAGCGGCGGCGGAGGAGGCGCGCGCGAGGTCGTGCACGTCGAGGTCGGCTTCCCGCCGGGCGTCGAGCCGGTCACCGGGCGCCAGGGCGGCATCGCGATCGCGCCGGACGGTCAGAAGATCGCCATGGTCGGCTTCACGAACGGCCAGCGCCGGCTGTTCGTGCGGCGCCTCGACCAGCCGGAGGCCGTCGATCTGAGCGGCACCTCCGGCGCCGGCGTTTTTTCTCCCGACAGCCGGAGCGTGGCATTCGTCAACAACTTCACCGGCCTGACGCGCCTCGCGCTCGAGGACGGGCAGCCGCTGGTGCTGACGCAGGGCGGCGACTTCGTGAGCGGCGTCAGCCTCGCGTGGAGCGACGAGCACGTCCTCTTCACGCGCGGGGGCTCGCTCTGGAGCGTGCCGCAAGGCGGGGGCGAGGCGCGCCCGCTCACGACGCTCGACGCCTCGCGCGACGAGGTGTTCCACACCGATCCGATGGTGCTGCCCGGGGGACGCATCGCGCTCTTCTCGTGCCTCACGCGGACGTCGGGCGCCGACCGGATCGAGGCGATCCCCGTCGAGGGCGGCCCGCGATCGGTCGTCGTCGAGCGTGCCACCACGGCCGTGTGGTCGCCAACGGGGCACCTGCTCTTCGGGCGCGACGGTGCGGTGTGGGCCGTGCCGTTCGACCCGGGCGCTGCGGCCGTGCGCGGGAGCGCCGTGATGGTGATCCCGCCGGGCGTCGTCGGCAACGTGCGCTGGGGAAGCCTGGGCTTCCAGCTGTCGACGAACGGCACGCTGCTCTACGTGCCGAAGGATCTCGACAACAAGCGGTTCGTCTCGGTGAGTCGCGACGGCTCGGAGCTGCCGCTCGGCCTTCCGCTGGGAAGCTACGGGAACCCCCGCGTCTCACCCGACGGACGCCGCGTCGCCGTCGAGAGGGAGGGCAGCGTCGTCGACTCGGTCGATCTCGCCCGCGGCACACGCGCGGTGCTCGTGCCTGCCGCGGTGGGGACGCTGTTCGTGACCTGGAACTCCGACGGCTCGAGGCTCGTGTTCCGCCGCTTCAACACTCCATTCTGGGCCGCCGCCGACGGCAGCGGGGGGACGGGCGTCGTCCCAGGCGGGGACGTCAACACCTCCCCCGGTTCGGCAGGCCCGGATCCCGACTCGTTCATCGGCATCCGCCTGCAGCCGGACACGGGAGGCGATCTCTACCTGTTCTCGATGGCCGGCGCCCACCCGCCGAAGCCTCTCGTCGCGACGCCGGCCTACGAGGGCAGCCCGCACCTCTCGCCCGACAGGCGCTGGCTCGTCTACCAGTCGAACGCGTCCGGCCAGCCGGAGATCTACGTGCGGAGATACCCCGAGCTCGACCGGGCCTGGCCGGTCTCCGAGGGCGGCGGCGTGCAGGTGCGCTGGAGCCCGAGCGGGCGCGAGATCTTCTACCGGGGCGGCGGGCAGATGATGGCGGTCGCGTTCGACGGCCAGGGCGTAGAGCCCGCCCTCGGCAAGCCCACGGCGCTCTTCGCGGACGTGTACGACTTCGGCCAGGGCCTTTCGATCCCCAACTACGACGTCACGCGCGACGGCCGCTTCCTGATGTTGCAGCGCGCCGGTCAGGGCGGCACGCTGCGGGTCGTCCTCAACTGGACGGAGGATCTGAAGCGAGCGCTCGCGAAGAGCGGCGTGCGCTGAGCCGCGCACGCCCGCGCCCGCAGCTCGCTCGGCCGGAGCGTTACTCGAAGAAGGGCACGCCGGGCTGGGCGTGCTTGCGCATGGCTTCCTCGTCGATCTCCACGCCGA
>CAZMRX010000629.1:0-2398 GCA_964568755.1 uncultured Acidobacteriota bacterium
GGGCACGGTCCTCGCGGCGCTCGGGCACTCGGACGTGGCGCGGTCGGCCGAGCTAAGGCCTGGGCCCGGCGCGCCAGCTCCGGCGAGCCGACTCGGCGCAACCAGACCGTGGGAAAAAGCGACTCCGTGGCCGTCAAAGGCATCGGACACGGTCGTTCCATTGGGAGGGCCAGATCATGCTTCGAAGCGCACCGCTCGTCTGCCTCGTCACCGTGGGTCTGGGTTTGGGCGCGGCAAGCGACGCGGCAGACTGGCCCCAGTTCCACTTCTCGGCGCAAAGGAGCGGATTCAATCCTTCCGAGACCGCGCTCGACTCCACCAACGTCTCCGAGCTCGGCGTGAGCTGGCGGACGACGATCAGCCAGGCGCCCGTGAGCCCTCCGGTCGTCGCCGGTGGGAAGGTGTTCGTCGGATCCAACGACAGCAAGGTGTACGCCCTGGACGCCACGACCGGCGCGATACTCTGGAGCGGATCGACGAGCGCCTCGATCCCCTTCTCGCCGGCCGTCGCGGACGGTCGTGTGTACGTGGGATCGGACGACACCTTCGTCTATGCCTTCCCGGTCGACTGCTCGACGCCTTGCACGCCTCTCTGGTCGAGGCAGACACAGGGGCGCATCAGCACCGCACCGGCTGTTTCGAACGGGGTCGTGTTCGTGGGCGCCGGCCAGGGCGCCTCCGGGGAGCTCTGGGCCCTGGACGGCTCGAACGGCAACGTGCTTTGGCGAGCCGACCTGTCGAGTTCGCCCTATGGCCTCGCCATAGCTGGCGACGTGCTCTTCGTGGGCGGGAGTGGGTTCCTCGCCTATCCGACCACCTGCACCACTCCGTGTTCTCCGCTCTGGTATGGCGCGAACGGGGGGGACTCCATGCCCGCTGTCGACGGTGGGCTCGTATACGTGGACAAGGGTTACGTGAACAACGGCTTCAACGCCTATCCCGTCTCCTGTACGGATCCATGCTCCCCACTTTGGGTCGGAGCCACGGACTCGGGCACGCGCGTGACCGCGCCGGCGATAGCCAACGGCCTGGTCTATCGATCCGACTTCTGGGGCAGCCTCTCAGCCTATGCGGTCGGCTGCGCGGGATTCTGCCTCCCGAGCTGGACGCTGCCGATGCCGTTCATGGTCAGCTCTCCTGCGGTTGCCAACGGAGTGGTCTACGTCGGATCCAGCGACGGGAACCTGCAGGCCCTCGATGCCGTCACCGGGCACGGGCTCGCCACCGTGAACCTGGGAGAACCCCTGACCTCCCCGGCGATTGCGAACGGCTCGGTGTACGTTTCGTCCTACCGTGGCGCGTACAGCACGGATGTCGGGAGGGTGGTGGCCCTGGTGCTGAACCCGGTGGACGGGACTGCGCCAACGCTGCACGTGACCAATGTCACGCGAGTGGCGCCCGACCAGTCGGGTGCCTTCGTGTCCTACACGGTCACCGCGGACGACAACGTCGACCCCGATCCGGTCGTCACGTGCGTGCCCGCCTCGGATCAGGTCTTCCCGATCGGTACTACAACGGTCGCGTGCACCGCAACCGACGATTCGGGCAACGCGGCGAACGCGACGTTCTCGGTGCTCGTCCTCGAGCCCTGGGACTTCACGCTCACCCTGTCGCCCAAGGGCGGGTTGGACAAGAAGGCGAACGTCGCGACTGTGCGAGGAACCGTCAGCTGCAATCGTCCGGGCGAGATCTACTACATCTCTGGACAGCTCGAGCAGAGGCGTGGGCGTCCCACCTTCGTGGGGAGCTTCTACACCTCGCTGGCCTGCGACCGGGCGCTCAAGGACTGGAGCGCGACCGTCTATCCCGCATTCGGCGAGCTGACGCCGGGTAGCGCCAGCGTGACCCTCTCGGCATACGGATGTGAGCAGACGTGCGACTCCGCGAGCGTCACTGGCGGCGTCGTGCTCAGTCCCCAACGCTGACTCGACGGCTGCCCCGAGAGCGCACTCTTGCGGGCGTCGAAGGCCGCCGCGTACAGGATGCCGTCGCGACCTGAGAGAAGGTGACCCGTGTGTGCCCAGCGTGGCGACCCCGCCTTTTCCACGAGGAGGCGCGAGCGGACGGTCTCGAGATCCACGACCGCGACGTCGTGGATGCAGGTGTCGGAAATGACGAATCTCTGGGCGGCTCTGGATGCCGAGCGCGCCGGCGCGGGCGACTTCGGGGGCCAGTCGACGCGGACGTCTTTCCGCCTCCCGCGAGCGCTCGGGAGGTACGTCGTCGAGCAGGCGATCGGCCGCGGCTCGATGGGGGCAGTGCTACTGGCGCGAGACGCCGCGATCGACCGACGCGTCGCCGTGAAGCTGATCCAGACCTCTGTGCAGCTCACCCCGCCCGAGTGGGAGCAGTAGAAGGAGCGTTTCTATCGCGAGGCGCGCGCGGCGGGCAAGCTCCT
>CAZMRX010000630.1:0-2394 GCA_964568755.1 uncultured Acidobacteriota bacterium
AACCGCGAGGTGCTCGATCCGATGTTCGACGGCCCGTCGTCGGCGCGCCTGCCGTACCGCGAGCTGCTCGATCTCTTCATCTCCGAGATGACGGGCCGCATGGGCGCGCAGGAGGTCTACCGCGAGGCGCAGCGCCGCCACATCGCGATGACGCCGATCAACGGCGCGGCCGACGTCGCGCGCGATCCGCACCTGGCGGCGCGCGACTACTTCGTCGAGCTGGACCACGAGGGCGCGGGCCGGCTGCGCTATCCGGGAGCGCCGTACCGGCTCTCGGCCACGCCGTGGGCGCTCGAGCGGCCGGCTCCGCGCGCGGGCGAGGGAGGCAGCACCGGCTGGCGCGAGCCCGCACTGCCGCGGCCCGCTCCGTCGCACCCGCAGGAGAAGCGCCCGCTCGAGGGCCTGCGGGTGATCGAGCTGGGCGCGGGCATGGCCGTGCCCTGGCTCGGCCGCATGCTGATGTGGTGCGGCGCCGAGGTGATCAAGATCGAGTCGCGCAGCTACCCGGACGTGACGCGCCTGTACGTGTCGCCGCGCAATCCGGAGCTCGGCATCCAGTCGCAGCTGTCGCCCTGGTTCACCGACTGGAACGCGGGCAAGCGCTTCGTATCGCTCGACCTGCGCCGGCCCGAGGCGATCGAGCTCTGCCTCGCGCTCGCGGCGAAGAGCGACGCGCTGCTCGAGAACTACAGCGCGGGCGTGATCGACAAGCTCGGCCTGGGCTGGGACGCGCTCTCGCGCGCGAACCCGCGGCTGGTGATGCTCAGCTCGACGGGCTACGGCCACTCGGGCCCGGACTTCCGCAACGTGACCTGGGGCCCGAACCTGGAAGCGCTCTCGGGTCTCGCGCGTCTCTCCGGCTTCCCGGGCCGCGACTGCACGATGACGCACTTCGCGTTCCCCGACCCGCTCTCCGCGCTGCACGGCCTGTTCGCGCTGATGAGCGCGCTCGAGCACCGCGAGCGCACCGGCAAGGGCCAGCGCATCAGCCTCGCGCAGGTCGAGACCTGCATCTCCGCGTTCGGTCAGGTTCTGCTCGAGCAGCTCGCCAACGGCCGCGAGCCACAGCCGCTCGGCAACCGCTCGCTGCACCGCGCGCCGCACGGCTGCTACCCCGCGCGCGGCGAGGATCGCTGGCTCGCGATCGCGGTCGAGAGCGACGCCGAGTGGCGCGGACTGTGCGGCGTGCTCGGCCTCGACGCGGCGAAGTTCCCCACGCGCGACGCCCGCCTGGCGAACGCAGAGCGGCTCGACACCCTGATCGCCGCGCGCACGCGCGAGCGCGACGCGCACGAGCTCATGCACCGCCTCCAGGCCACGGGCGTTCCCGCCTCGGCCGTGCAGACCACCGAGGACCAGACGCTGCGCGACCCGCACCTCGCCGCGCGCCGCTTCTTCGAGGAGATCCCCCACGCGAAGAAGGGCACGGTGATCGCGCCGGGCATCCCGCTCGGCCTCACCGGCACGCCCGGCCACACCCCGCACGCCGGCGAGCCGATCGGCGCCGACAACGACTACGTCTTCGGCGAAGTGCTCGGCCTCGGCCGCAAGCAGCTCGACGAGCTCGAGAAACTCGGCGCGATCGAGCGCTAGCTCAGTACCCCGGGCGCAGTGCCGGCACGTCGAGGTTGTAGAGGTTCTTCGCGTTGGTGTGGAGGAACTTCTTGACGTCGGCCATCGGCAGGCCGCGCATCTGGCGCTCGATGGTGATGCGCGAGTCGGGCCAGTCGCTACCGCTGTGCGGGTAGTCGGTCGACCACATCAGGTGGTCCATGTTCATGCGGTGGCGCAGCTCGATGCCGACGGTGTCCACCATGAAGGTCGACCAGAAATTGCGGTGGAACACCTCGCTGGGCATGCCGCGCATCTCCTTGTACGCGCCGGTGTACCAGCGGTAGCGCCGGAACATGTCGTCGGCCTGCTCGAGCAGCGTCGGGATCCAGCCGATGTTGGCCTCGACCAGCAGGATCTTGAGCTGCGGGAAGCGGTCGAAGATGCCGGAGAACAGCACCTCGCAGCACACGTCGAGCGTCTCGCCGCCGGACTTTGTCCACGCGGCGCGGCCGCAGAAACGCAGGGAGTTCCACGTCTTGGGGGCGTTGCCCTGGGCGGCCTGCTCCTTGCGCAGGAAGCTGCCGATGTGCAGCGCGATCGGGTAGTCGGCCTCCTGCGCGCGCGCCCAGAACGCGTCGTCCTCGGGCTTGGGCTCCTGGCTGCCGTTGGGGAACGACGAGACCAGGCCACCCTTGTGGCCGTTCTTCATGGCCCACTCGAGCTCCCGGATGATGTCGTCGAGGCCGGTCGCGGGCAGGATCGCCTGCGGCACGAGCCGCCCGCCGGAGCCCTCGCAGAACTCGAGCAGCCACTCGTTGTAGGCGCGCACGCACGCCACCT
>CAZMRX010000631.1:0-2383 GCA_964568755.1 uncultured Acidobacteriota bacterium
CGAGGATCACCAGGGTCAGGAAGTAGAGTCCCAGGATCCCGAACTCGACGACGCTCATCGCTGCCTCAGCCGCCTCTCCCGCGCGCCTGCAGCGCCCGGGTGACACCTCGGACGCAACCGCGCCTTCCCTGGAAACCGTCCGAAACGCCGGTGGAAGTTGCCGATTTCGGGCGCCGCAACGGGGCCCCGGAGGGCCTCGCGGCACAATCGTGTAGTCTAGCGGAGCGACGGCTCAAGTCAATGGATCCCCGAACCCTCCAGGAGCTCCTCGAGCAGGTCCGAAGCGGCGCCGTTTCGACGGCCGACGCGGCGGCGCGGCTCGCCACGCTCCCGTACGAGGACCTCGGATTCGCCAAGCTCGACCACCACCGGGCGCTGCGGCGCGGGTTCCCGGAGACGGTCTTCGGCGCCGGCAAGACCCCCGAGCAGGTCGTGGCGATCGTCGAGCGGATCGCGGCCCGCGGGCAGCGGGTGCTCGTGACGCGCACCACGAGCGACGTCCACGCGAGGGTCGCGGCAGTCCTCTCGCAAGCCCGCTTTCACGACGCGGCCCGGTGCCTGACCGTGGAGGCCGAGCCGCCGCAGGCGCTCCCGGGCCGGATCGCGATCGCCGCCGCGGGCACCTCCGACCTTCCGGTGGCCGAGGAGGCGGCGGTGACGGCCGAGTTCCACGGAGCCGCCGTCGAGCGCGTGTACGACGTCGGTGTCGCCGGCCTTCACCGCCTGCTGGACCGCACTCCGACGATCCGCAGCGCCGACGTGGTGATCGTGGTGGCCGGGATGGAGGGAGCCCTGCCCTCGGTGGTGGCCGGACTGGTGGACGCGCCGGTCGTCGCCGTGCCGACGAGCGTGGGCTACGGGGCCTCGTTCCACGGCCTGGCGGCCCTCCTGGCGATGCTCAACTCCTGCTCGTCGGGGGTCGGGGTCGTCAACATCGACAACGGCTTCGGGGCCGCCCACCTGGCGTGCCTGATCCTGCGCGGACGCCAGCCGGCCCCGGTCGTCACCGTTTAGTCAAAAGCCCCGCCGCGTCCTTGACAAAACCGTTGATTCTGCTGATCTTGTATGTTGGTCTGCCCGCCGTGTCCCACCCTGCGACGCGCAAGAGGGCCTCGGCTGTGCGCGAATATGCGCCCCTAGGGGCGCGCGGAGCGCGGCGGGTATCTTGGAAAGTGAACGGCCGGGCCGACGCGCGTGAACGCCAACTCATTCAAAACATTGGAGTTCGACCGTATTCGGGCGCTCCTGCTACAGCAGGTGGGTTCTGCCTTGGGGAGGGAACGCCTCGAGGGGCTCGAGCCGCTCGTGGAGCCTCAGGACGTCCGTGAAGCCCTGGCTCGGACCAGCGAGGGCGTCGCACTCCTGAGGGTCGTCGGCCGGCAGCCGTACCACGACCTCCCGGACCCGAGGGAGACGCTGGCCGGCGCCCGTGTCCGGGGCGCCCACCTGGAGCCGCTCGCGCTCGCCGATCTCGCCTCGCTCGTCGAGGGCGGAGTCGAGATCGCCCGCCGCGCCGCCCGCGCCGAGGGCGCGCCAGGGCTCGCGCGCCTGGCCTCGGAGGTCCGCGACACGACTCCGGTCGCGGTGGCGATCCGCCGCGCGCTGCTGCCGTCGGGCGAGGTCGCGGACGACGCCTCGCCCCGGCTGGCCGAGCTGCGCCGCGCGCTGCTGCGCCTGAAGGCCCAGCTCACGAGCGTGATGGAGGGCTACCTCCGCAGCCCCGACAGCGAGCGGCTGCTCCAGGACCGCATCGTCACCACGCGCAACGACCGCTACGTGCTGCTGCTGAAGGCCGAGCAGAAGGGCCAGCTGCCGGGCATCGTGCACGGGACCTCGGGCTCCGGCTCCAGCCTGTTCGTCGAGCCGCTGCCCGCGGTCGAGCTCAACAACGACATCGTCGAGCTGCAGGACGCGGAGCGGCGCGAGGTCGTGCGCATCCTGCAGGAGCTGACGGCGCAGGTCGGCGCCCGCGCGGACGAGATCCTGGCCATGGCGCAGGTGCTGGGCGAGCTCGACGCGGTGCAGGCGATGGCGCTGCTGGCGGTGGCGATGGACGCCCACGCCCCGGAGATCGTGGAAGGCGAAGAGGGCGACGAGCCGCAGGCTGCGCGCGCGGCGGGATTCACCCCCGACGCGAGCGAGGGCGGTCTCAGGGGGGTGCGACGCAGCACCCCCCTGCTCGAGTTAACAGACTCGCGCCACCCGCTGCTGATGCCGGAGCTCGCGGCGCGGCTCGGCATCACGCGGGCGAGCGAGCCCGTGCCCGTCAGCCTGAAGGTGGGCGGCGACGAGCACGGGCACGTGATCTCCGGGCCCAACACCGGCCGCAAGACGGTCGCGCTCATGACGGGGGGGCTCTTCGCCCGGATGGCGCAGTGCGGGC
>CAZMRX010000632.1:0-2377 GCA_964568755.1 uncultured Acidobacteriota bacterium
TGCTAGTGTCCAGAGCGACATGCGGGATGCCTTTCCACACCCGCACGGCGACCGGGCCCGCGTCCTGCTGACCAGCGTCTTCGGTCCCTACGCGCAGGACGACGAGTACGGCAGCCGCGCCATCAACCCGATGGAGCTGTACCACAACCAGGTGACCCGGGTGCAGGACGTGTTCTCGCTGCGCATGTTCCATCGCTCCTGGGGCCTGATGCTGATCCAGGCCAACATCGACGCGCCCTGCACGCTGCTCGACTTCCCGAGCCGCGAGCGGCTGCTGGAGGAGCTGCGCACGCAGCGCTACGACGTGGTCGGCATCAGCGGCATCCTGCCGAACCTGGGCAAGGTGGAGTGGATGTGCGCCCGCATCCGCGAGCTGCAGCCCTGGGCCACGATCGTCGTCGGCGGCCACGTGGCGAACCATCCGCGGCTGCGCGAGCGCGTGGCGGCCGACCACGTGGTGCGCGGCGAGGGCGTGCGCTGGTTCCGGCGCTTTCTCGGCGAGGACCCGGAGCGGCCGATCCGCCACCCGCTGGTGCCCTCGGCAATCGGGGCGCGCACCCTCGGCGTGCCGCTGAGCGCGAAGCCTGCGGACACCGCTGCGACGCTCATCCCCTCGGTCGGCTGCCCGCTGGGCTGCAACTTCTGCTCGACCTCCGCGATGTTCGGCGGCAAGGGCCGCTTCGTGAACTTCTACGACACCGGGGACGAGCTCTACGGAGTGATGAGCGAGATGGAGAGGGCCATGGGCGTCCGCTCCTTCTTCGTGATGGACGAGAACTTCCTGCTCCACCGCAAGCGCGCGCTGGGCCTGCTCGAGCGAATGCGCGAGGGCGGCAAGTCGTGGGCCCTCTACGTCTTCAGCTCCGCCAACACCCTGCGCCTCTACAGCCCCGAGGAGCTGGTCGGCCTCGGGATCTCATGGGTCTGGATCGGTCTCGAAGGGAAGCAGACTGCCTATGTGAAGCTCCGGGGCGCAGACACCCTGTCCCTGGTGCGCGAGCTGCAGTCCCACGGGATCCGCGTCCTGGGCTCCAGCATCATCGGGCTCCTGGAGCACACGCCGGACAACATCGACGCCGTCATCGAGCATGCGGTGGCTCACGACAGCGAGTTCCACCAGTTCATGCTGTACACGCCGATCCCGGGGACGCCGCTCCATGCCGATCACCAGCAGCGCGGCACGCTCCTCGACGAGAAGGAGTGTCCCGAGGCCGACGCTCACGGCCAGCTCCGTTTCAACTTCCGGCACCCTCACATCCGGGATGAGCAGGAGACGGAGTTCCTGCTGCGGGCCTTCCGCCGCGACTTCGAGGTCAACGGACCCAGCCTCCTGCGGATCGCGCGCACCTTTCTGCAGGGATGGCGGCGCCACCGGAACCATCCCGAGCCGAGGGTGCGCGAGCGCTATCGTCGCGAGTGCGCCCCTCTGCCGACCCTGTACGCGGGGGCGCTCTGGGCGTCCGAGCAGTGGCTCCACGACCGACCGGCTCTGGTCGATAAGCTGCGCCGGGTGCGCCGGGAGATCGTGCGCGAGTTCGGCCTTCGGGCCCGGCTGGCCGGCCCGCTCATCGGGGGCGCACTCCTGGTTGCGATGCGTCGCGAACAGGCCCGGCTCCGCCGCGGCCACCGCTACGAGCCACCCACGTTCTATGAGGCGAACCTGGGCGCCCTCGATGCGGGCCGACCCGAGCCGCCGTCTCTGTGTCGCTGGGTCGCGCCGGAGCTTACTCCTCTGACGGTCTCGTAGTACGTCTACGGCCCGAACGGGTCGCGGACTTCCAGGAAGTCGAACTTGCGGAAGTCGCGATCGCGCGTGAACAGCGTGCGCACTCCGTGCTGCCTCAGCAGGGAGGCAAGGTGGGCGTCGGGCACCAGGCTGCCGCGAACGGGGAAGGCTGCGGTGACGCCACTGTAGACGTCCATGAACCCCTCCGCCTCGGACAGGACCCGGACGTGGGGCAGGCCCACGAGGGCCTTGACATTTCCGAGCGCCTCCTCGGGCGAGAGAGGCGTCGCGAAGATGCCCGAGTGAGTAGCGATGCGGAGGAACGACATCAGGGTCGGCCAGGTGAGACACCACAGATCGTCGGCCTTCGCGCATTGGTCGAGGAATCCGCGCGCCCGCGCGTGGACCGGGCTCGAAGCGTCCGAGGCATAGAGCAGAAGGTTGACGTCGCAGGAGAAGCTCACGGCTCGGCGGCACGATCCGGCCGATCGAGGATGGCGTAGAGCGCCTCTTTGTCGGCGAGGTCGACGAGCGCTCCCATCGGGCGCGAGGTCCAGCGGAATGCGGGCGTCGTCTTCCGCTTGCCCCGGCCCGCTAGAGCATCGGCCAGCAGACGGGACACGAGGGCTCCGAGCGTTCCCCCCTCCCGCC
>CAZMRX010000633.1:0-2376 GCA_964568755.1 uncultured Acidobacteriota bacterium
GCGCCGTGTGCGAGCCCGGCGAGGCCTGCGAGATGCCGACGGCGAGCCGGACCGGAAGGGTCGCGTTGTGGATCGCGACGGTCGTGGTCTTGTTGACGACGGCGTTCCCGCTGTACTCGGCGTATCTGTTCTGAGGAGGCTTGGGATGGGCAGGACTCTGTCGTTTCTGGTCGCAGCCTTCAGCGTGGTGACGCTCGCCGTCTCGGCGGAGACCGCAAGGACCACGCTCACGATCGAAGGGATGACGTGTGGCGGCTGTGTGCCGACGGTCAAGCTTCAACTGAAGAAGACCCAGGGTGTCCTCGCCTACGAGGTCAGCTTCGAGAAGGGTGAGGCTCAGGTCAGCTACGACCCGGCGAAGACGACGCCGGCCAAGATCGCCGAGTCGGTCACCCGGACGGGCTACACCGCGTCGGTGAAGGCCCCGGGCGGCCCGTCGCCTGCCGGTGGGAGCCCCGCCACAGCCCCGACGAAAGGCGTCTCTTCCCACGCCGAGGGCGCGCTCGAGCGGGTGACGTTTTTCCAGGTCCCACTGATGTGCCCAGCGGTAAAGGGGCTCGGCTGCGGCGGCAAAGCCCGGCCGTTCATGGCCGATCTCGAGAAACAGCAAGAAGTCGCCGAAGCTTGGCTCAATCACCCTGGCACCCTGCTGGGCGTCGTCTGGAAAGGGCCGCAGAAGCACGCCCACGCCACGAGCGTCGTTGCCACTCTCTTCAAGACCGGGGGTCTGACCGTTACAGCGCTGGAGGGCTCGGCGCTCAGTGACGCACTCCAGGACTTCGCGGCCCGCGCAAGGTGGTACCGCGGGCAGGACGTCAACAAGCTCAGCGAGCAGGAGGGGCTGGTCTTCACGGAACGAATGGCGAAGCGCGTCGAGTCGCGGACCAAGCTCTCCCCGGCGAGCTCGACCGCGCTGCGTGCCGACCTCCGGAAGTTCTGTATCGAATGGCTGGTCGGCAAGGGCGGCCGTGACACGAAGGTGCTCCTCGGGTTCGCCGCGACGTACATGGATACGGCTCAGCTCAAGGTGTACGAAGAAGCGCTGAAGGAGGGCTTCCAGGCCTTGCCAGGCGAGTCCCTCTCCTAGAGGTGGTGCAGATGGACGAGTGCTGCGACGCGAGCGTTCCCGACACCCCGCAGTCCAGGCTGTGTGCAGCCTGTGGGCAAGCCGGGAGAACCGTCGGGCTCATCACGCTCAAGGCGCTGCTGCGACCGGCTGCGCTCGAGAGGCTGAGTGTCGGCGACCACTACTTCTGCGCGACGGCAGCGTGCCCGGTCGTGTACTTCGGCGCCGGCGACGTGTTTCCCCATGAAGACGTGCTCGTGCCCGTGTTCCAGAAGGAGCCCCCGGGGCGGCGTACGGTGTGCTACTGCTTCGACGTGGGGGAAGACCAAGTCCGGGCCGAGGTCGAGACGACCGGGGCCTCAGTCTCGGCCGAGCGGATCACCGGCTTGGTCCGAGACGAGCGCTGCGCGTGTGAGCTGCGCAATCCCCAGGGGGGCTGTTGCCTGGGGAATGTGCGGGCCATTGCGCGGTCGGCACTGGGCGCCCCCGTCGCGTAGCGCCCGCCTCCGCGGGGAGGCGCAGCGGCGGTTCTTGAGTCTGATGGGGAGTCGCGTGGCTCTCTCATCCGTAAGAGCCTGGGCGTCATCACGCTGGCTGATCTTCCAGCACTTACGCTGATCGACCTCGTCGCGGGCCCTGGCGTCAGCCTTGCACGCGTGAAGGCGGTGGCGAGGCAGCCACGAGCCGGAGGTGGGCGGTGCGCTTCATCAGAACGCGGCAGGTACTGGAGATGATCGGCGTGGGCCGAACGACGCTGTGGAAGATGGTCCAGGCCGGCAGCTTCCCGCGGCCCGTGCGAATCACGGAGCGAAGCTCGGGCTACTTGCTCGACGCGGTCGAGCAGTGGATGCGACTGCGTGCTCAGGGCTTGCCCTGGCAGCCGGAAGCCGGCGGAAGGGCCCCGGCCCGGTCCCACCTGCGGCAGCGGCGATTGGCGCTTGCGCGACCGGCCGATGTCCTTCAGGGGCCTGCACGCTGATGCTCGCCCTGCCGTGGCTCCTCGTGCTCGGGCTGGGCAGCTGGCGCGGGCCTTGGCACGGCGACTACCGGCTGCGGGCGAGCGCGTCCGCGCCGGAGGCCTCGCGCGATCGCGCGCAAGGCCGTTCTGGCTCGTTGGAAGCGCGCAGCGGGCTCTGCGATGACGGTCGGCTCGGTGTCGAGGCGGCCCGTCGTTTCGAACCAGGAGAGCTCAGGATTCTCGTGCATCGGCTTCAGGTAGACGACCCAGGGCTCGAGGACGCGGACGCCGTCGAAGGCCTTCACGATGGCCTGGTTCACCTTGAGGCTCGTGAAGGCCCGAGGCGTGAAGA
>CAZMRX010000634.1:0-2349 GCA_964568755.1 uncultured Acidobacteriota bacterium
CGCGGCAGGTGCTCGCGGAAGCCACGTCGCCCTCGACCAGGCGGAAGCGCGAGAAGCGATCCGGTCCGACCCGCGCGCGCACCTCTTCCAGGTTGGCCCGGCGCCCGGTCGCGAAGTTGTCGAGGCCGGTGACCGGCTGGTCGAGCTCGAGCAGGGATTCGAGCAGCGACGAGCCGATGAAGCCCGCAACCCCGGTGACGAGAAAGCGCCGAGGCTTCGACTCGAGCTCGTGCTGGATCGCCTCGTAGCGGCTCATCGGGTCTGCGCTCTCCGTGCGGCGAGAGGCTAACCGACGGCCGCGCAATTCACCAACTGCCGGGAGGCGCCCAGTCGAGCAGGCGGCGAGATCCGCAATGTGGTGCGAGAGGACACTCGGCGCGCCCGAATGTTGCGTTTCTGAGACGGTGTTTCGCTGCAAGACGCTGAAAAGGGTTGACTTCCCCCGATCGTGGGCCAAGAATCAGTACACACTCGGAGCGGTTCGTGGCCGCGTCGTCTCCCACCCTCCCAAGAGCGACGGCGAGTCAGCAGCTGGCGGAGCTTTCCGGCTGCCCGGCCCGGAGAAGAGGGTAATGTCCGAATCCGTCCACGGTATCGTCATTGCTGGAACCTATCCCGCCGGGCGCTCCGCGCTCGACGCGCTCTTGCCGCGCCCGTTGCTGCCCGTGGCGCAGCAGCCGTTGATCACTTACGCGCTGCGGTGGATGCAGGACGCGGGCCTGACACAGGCCACGATCTGCGCCAACAGCGCGGCACGCTCGATCCGCACGTGCCTCGACGCCACCTCGCCCGGCATGGACCTCGACTACCTCGAGGACTGGAACCCGCGCGGCGCCGCCGGCTGCGTTCGCGATGCCGGGTCGAGGGTGGAGGCGCGCACGTTCGTGGTCGCAGACGGCACCGCCGTGCCAGTGGTGGACGCCGCCGATCTCCTCGAAGGGCACCGTGCAGCGGGAGCCGTCCTGACCGTCGTGGTGAGCGCCGATGCAACCGGCCGGCTCTACCCGAGCGGCGTCTACGTCTTCGACCGGCGCGCGTTCGATTTCATCCCGGCCGACGGCTTCCAGGACATCAAGGAACGGCTGATCCCCCGGCTCTACGAAACCGGCGAGCTGGTCGCCACCCACGTGGCACGGGGCGGGGCCCCGCGCGTCGTCAACACGGACAGCTACCTGGCGCTCGATCAGTGGGCTGTCGAGCGCCTCGCCCGCAACCCGGACGTCGCGCCCGGCTTCCGGGTCTGCGGCGAATCCGTCATCCACGAGAGCGCATGGGTCGACCCGAGCGCTCGCCTGCTCGGACCCATGCTGCTGAGCAGCGGAGTGATGGTCCACGCGGGCGCCACGCTCGTCGGCCCTGTCAGCATCGGCCCGCGAACGAGCGTTGGCAAGGGCGCGGTGGTCTCCCGCTCGGTGCTGTGGAGCGGGTGCGTGGTCGGCGACGGAGCCCTCGTCGACCGCTCCATGCTGGCCGACGGCGCCCGCGTCGAGCAGCGCCAGCCGCTGTTTGGCGCCGTCAGGACTGACGGGAGGAGCGGACGGGCCGCCCGTCGTCCGGGTAGTGCCCTCTGGGAGCCGCTCGCCGCCGTCCTGCGGCCGGCTTCCCCCGGGCAACTGTAGGGTCGGCCGGAGGTCACCGAACGTGTGGACCTTCCCTGTACTGCTCGATTGCCGGCCGGCATTCCTGCCGCGCGCGCACCCCGGATCGCTGCTGCTGGTGCCGCTGGGGGACGGGACGGTCCTGAGCCACCTGCGGCAGCGCCTCGCGGTGGTCACCAGCATGCCGCCTGTGATCGTGACGCGCTTCGAGATCCGGCCGGCGTACGAGAAGGCCATCCGCGAGATCACGCCCGACGTGGAGTTCGTGGAATCGCTGCCCGCGTTCGCCGAGCGCTTTCACGCCTACGAGCCTTCGGACCGGCTGCTGCTCGCAGACCCCACCTGCTTCCCGCTCGAGGCGCACGATCCGGGGCTCGCGCGCCTGAACGAGGAAGACGACGACCCGCGCGGAGTCAAGCACCTGGTGGCGATCCAGCGGGGAGGCGAGGGGACGAAGGAATACCTCGACGCGGACGCCTCCGGGCGAATCCGCAGCATCCAGCGCTACTACGACGCCGTCACCTGGCCCTTCGGCGGCGGGGTCGCCTGCTCGCTCGTACCAGTTGCGAGCGTGCGGGTTTCCTTCGAACTGCCGCTCGCGTCCTTGCCGCGGCTGCGGCGAATCCTGTCCTCGGAGGGCGTGCCGAGCCGCGACCTTCCGCTCGTGCACGGCGCCGTCAACCTGGAGACCGAGCGCGGCCTGCTCGCGATGAACGAGCGGCTCGCGCTCGGCCTGGCCGAGCAGGCCTCG
>CAZMRX010000635.1:0-2332 GCA_964568755.1 uncultured Acidobacteriota bacterium
GCCCACACGGGGTTCCAGTCCATCGTCGCGTCGCTCGTCACCGCGACGGGCTCGGGCTCGCCGGTCGCATCCGCGGGAATCGTCCAGATGTCCCGCTGCCCGGAGCCCGGCTTGAGGCCCCAGTAGGCGATGCGCCGGCCGCCCGGCGAGAAGCGGGGCTGCACCGCGTCGCCCGCCCTGGTGAGCTGCCGGATCTCGCCGCCCGCGGCCGGCACCAGCCACAGGTACGCGGGCACTTGCCTGCTGTAGGGGTCCTGTCCGTCCCGGTCCGAGAAGACGATCTGCTTGCCGTCGGGCGACCAGGCGGGATCGTGGCCGAAGTCGGTGAGCCGCTTGACCGACTCGCCGGTCGAGCCCATCACGAAGATGCCCCCGGTTCCGTCGCGCTCGGAGCGGAAGGCGATCCGATCGCCGTCGGGCGACAGCGCCGGGGCGGTGTCGGCCTCGGGGCTGTCGGGTGTGAGGTTCACGGGGTTGCGGCCGCCGACGCGCTGCAGGTAGATGTCCGGATTGCCCGAGGCGTCGTTCACGAACACGAAGTTGTTGCCCCCCGGGCCGAGCTGCGCGTGGCGCTCCTCGCCGGGCTGGTCGGTGACCTGCTGGAACGACAGCGGCGCGGAGCGGGAGCCGCCGCCCCGTCCCGACGCGCCGACGCGGCGCCCGACCTCGAACGCCGCGCCGGCGAGCGCCAGCGCGACGAGCCCCGCGGGAACCAGGCGCTGCCAGCGGCGCTTCTCCGGCAGCTCGATGGCCGAGGCGCGCTGCGACGCCGACGTGCTGCCGAGGCTGTCGAGGTCGAAGGCCAGGTCGCGCGCCGACTGGAAGCGCTCGTCGGGGCTCTTCTCCAGGCAGTGGTGCACGATCAAGTCGAGCGCCCGGGGGATGCGCGGGTCCGTCTCGGACGGCATCGCCGGCTCGTCGCGCAGCACCGAGCTCAGCAGCTCCGCCGGGCTCGTGCCCTTGAAGGCGCGGTGCCCGGTCAGCATCTCGTAGAGCACGACGCCCAGCGAGAAGATGTCGGAGCGGTGGTCGGCGGGGTCGCCCTTGGCCTGCTCGGGCGACAGGTAGCCGACCGTGCCGATCATCGCGCCCGGGTTGGTGGGCCGCGCCGCGGTCGGCGAGTTGCTGAGGTCGCCCGTCGCGGCGAGCAGCGGGTCCTGCCGGGCGAGGCCGAAATCGAGGATCTTGATGCGGCCGTCGTTCAGCAGGAACAGGTTCTCGGGCTTGATGTCGCGGTGCACGATGCCTTTCTCGTGCGCCGCCGCCAGGCCCTGCGCCACGCGCGCCGCGTGCTCGACGGCCTTGCGCATCCCGAACGGCCCGCTGCGCAGCCGCGCGCGCATCGTCTCGCCCTCGAGCAGCTCCGTCACCACGAACAGCTGGTCGCCGTGCTGGCCGGTGTCGAAGATCGAGACGATGTTGGGGTGCGAGAGCGCCGCGATCGCCTTGGCCTCGGCCTGGAAGCGCGACAGCGAGTCGGCGTCGTCGAAGTGCTCGGGCAGCACCTTGATCGCCACGTCGCGCTCGAGCCGCGGGTCGCGCGCGCGGTACACCTCGCCCATGCCGCCCGCGCCGAGCGGGGACAGGATCTCGTACGGGCCGAGGCGCTGGCCGGCAGCGAGGGGCACGCGACTCCTTTCGCCTGAGAGAGGACGAGCGGGATTCTACAGCCGGGACGTGCCGGATGGGGCGGGACGCTCAGGCCTTCTTGCGCGTCGCCAGGAGCACCAGGGACCCGAGCAGCCAGCCGATGATCGGGATCGCGATCGCTCCCGCGGCCACGACGTGGGCGGCGGCGTGGCCGAGGTTCTTGCCGTCGGGCGGCATCCCCAGCGGGTCGTTGCCGGCGGACGGCGGGTAGAACTCCGGGATCGTGTAGATGTTGTCCTGGCCGATCACGATCGCCAGCACGATCGCGAGCGCCACCAGCGTCTGCGAGAAGATCCCCTGGATCAGGTTCAGCCCGTAGAGCTGCTTGAACGACCCGAAGCCCTGCTGCCCGACCGCCCACCCGTAGTAGAGCGCCCCGACCAGCACCACGCCGGTCACGCTCAGGAACTGCGCCCCCGCGACCGGCACGCCGGCCATCGACGCCAGCAGCCGCACCAGCCACACGACCGCGATCAGCATCAAGACCGGCCTCTGGAAGGCGATGTACTGCGACAGAGTCTTCCCGAACATGGGACCTCCTTGGGTTGGATGGGGAACCGCGGCCGATTCTCGATCCGCGGCGCGCCCCGCGCCAGTGCCGGGCGCGCCCGCGACTCTGATATATAAATCCCCAGCATTATGGGGGGGACACCCCCCCATGGGACACGCACCCCGCGACCGC
>CAZMRX010000636.1:0-486 GCA_964568755.1 uncultured Acidobacteriota bacterium
ACCCGCGCTCGCTCGTCCCCTGCATGGCCCGCTCGACCAGCGGAACAACGGCCGAACCCTCGTTCAGGAAGAAGCGGATGAAGCCAGGTCCGCTCGCCAGGTCGAGCGCCCTCCGCATCTTCGCGACCGCCTCGTCGGGCTCGCCAAGAGCGGCGTCGACGAGCGAGCCCTGGACGAGCGCGGTGATCTGCGCGGGAACGCGCTCGCCGCGCGCCGCCTCGCCCAGCAACGCGTCGAGCAGGCGGCGGGCTTCGTCGAAACGCTGCCGATACGCCAGCACGCTCGCGGCGATGAACAGCGAGAAGTCGGGGAACAGTCCCCCGTGCATCCGCTCCTGCCAGTGGTCAACGTCGAGGAACCCTCCCTCCTCGCACCACCGCGAGACGGTGTCGAGATCCGCCTGGCTGCCGGTCACGACGCCGCGCCGCCACAGCACGTGATACTCGAGCGCGCGCGAGGTGCCCAGCCAGACCGGGTTGCCGGCGT
>CAZMRX010000636.1:496-2319 GCA_964568755.1 uncultured Acidobacteriota bacterium
AACTCGCCCTGCTCTTCGGAGGTCTGCGTGAGTACGCGCATCCCCTCCGCAAATCCGAGGAAGAATCCCCTTCGTCCCGCTTCCAGCGCGAGGCGGGCGCACTCCCGCGCCTCGCCGAGCTCGTTGCGCATCCGGTGCAGATCGGCGAAGAGCGCGTAGACGAGCGCCGCCAGCGGGCTTCCTTTGACGTTGTCGGAGGACCACGCCTCGGTCCACTCCCTGGCCTCGCTGGCCAGCTTCGCCGCCTCGTCCGGCAGGCCGCGCCAGAGCAGGCACCACCCCGCGTAGCACTGGCCGAGGACCGCGGTGAGCAGGCCGTACGAGCGGTCGCGGCACGACGTGGCCTGGCGGAAGTACGCCTCCGCCTTGCGCAGGTCGGGCTCCATGAACGCTGCCATGCCCAGGTTGAACGATGTCATCGAGTGCCAGAAGTCTCCGGGCGCGAGGAGGCTCATGGCGCGATCGAGCGTCTCGAATGCCTTCTCGATTTCGCCGGTGAGGTGATACAGACCTCCTCGCATCGAGTAGACGCCGCCGGCGGCGCTGGCCGGGACGAGCCGCTCGGCGGCGTCGACCTCGCGAAGCGCGTCCGCAAAGCGGCATTCCGCCGTCAGCGCGAGCGCGTGCGTGAGCAGCAGCTCGGCATCACCCTCGACGCGCGCGCGCGGGAGCTGCGAGACCCATCGCACGATCGAAGCGCTGTCGCCGCCGACGATGCGCGTCCTGGCGTGGGAGGTGACGATGGCCACGGCACGGTCGTCGTCGCGGGCCTCGAGCGCGTGGTGTAAGGCCGGCTCGGGATTCCGGTTCGCTTCGTACCAGATCGACGCGCGCCGGTGCAGCTCGATCAGCCCCTCGCGCGGCACCGTGCGCTCGAGCTCGTGGCGCAGCAGCGAGGCGAAGAGATGGTGATAACGGTACCAGACCCGGACATCGTCGAGCGGGATGAGGAAGAGGTTCTCCGCGTCGAGCCGTTGGAGGATCGCCGCGGCGCCGTCGCGGCCGGTGACCGCCTCGCACAGCGGCGCGGAGAGCCTGCTCAGGACCGACGTCTCCAGCAGGAACCTCCGGACTTCGTCGGGCAACCGGTGCAGGACTTCGTCGGTGAGGTAGTCGAGCACGTAGCGGTTCGTGCCGCTGAAGTTCGAGATGAACACACCCGCCCCGTCGCGGCCGCGGAGCGAGATCGCCGCGAGTTGCAGCCCGACCGCCCACCCCTCCGTCCGCGCCTCCAGCTCCGCGATCTGCGGCGAGGTGAGGCCGAGCCCCATCGACTCGTTGAAGAACCGTTCCGCCTCGGGGGCGGTGAAGCGGAGCTCGTCCCCGCGGATCTCGTGGAGCATGTGACGTGCGCGGAGGCGCGACAGCGCGAGCGGCGGGTCGACGCGCGACGCGATCACGAGATGCAGGTCCGGCGGAAGGTGGTCGACGATCCGCTGGACGATCGCGTGCACCGCCTCGCTCTCGATCACGTGGAAATCGTCGAGCACGAGCGCGGCCGCCGCGCGGCGTTCCGCCATGGCGTTGAGGAGGTCGGTGATCGTGGCGTCGAGCGCGTCGGCCGTCCCCGCTCCAGCCACGCCGAATTCGTCGTCGGCGTCGACCGCCCCGGCGCTCTTCAAGGCGCCGACGAGGTAGCCGATGAATCTCCGCGGCTCGTCGTCCTCGGGGTCGAGAGAGACCCAGCCAACGCGCCGTTCCGACGACAGCGCCCAGTCGGCGAGCAGCGTCGACTTTCCCGAGCCCGCCGCCGCCGACACGAGCGTCACGCTTCCGCCGGGCGCCGCATCGAGGCGGTCGCGCAGGCGCGCGCGGCCCACCCG
>CAZMRX010000637.1:0-2312 GCA_964568755.1 uncultured Acidobacteriota bacterium
AGCATCGCCGCCGTGCACACCTGCACCGTGCCGCAGCCGAGCAGGAAGTAGTTGAGCGCGTCGCGGAACTGGGAGATGCCGCCGATGCCGGAGAAGCTCTTGTCGGGGAAGGCGCGTGTCATCTCCGACATCTTGGCGAGCGAGAGCGGCAGGATCGCCGGGCCGCCCAGGCCCCCGCTCGAGACCAGGCCTTCGACGTTCATCTCGAACTCGAGCGTGTCGGCGTCGATCACGGGCAGCGAGGGGAAGGTGTTCGACGAGACGACCGCGTCGGCGCCGCCGCGGAACACCGCTCCGGCCTCCATCGCGATGTCGGCGGTGGCGGGCGTGAGCTTGGCCCAGACCGGTACCTTCGCGACCTCCTTCACCACCTGCGTCACGAAGGAGCACAGCTGCTGGTCCTTGCCGATGTTCGAGCCCATGTCCTCGCGGTCCATGTGCGGGCAGGACAAGTTCAGCTCGAGCCCGTCGGCGCCCGCGTCCTGTCAGGCGCGCGCCAGGAAACGCCAGTGGTCGAGCTCCTTGTCGCTGCCGGAGCCCGCCATGATCGAGGCGATCAGCACGCGGTCGGGGAACGCCTTCTTGATCCGCTCGAGGCGCGGGATCCACCAGTCGAGCGGCTTGTCCGAGATCAGCTCCCAGTTCCAGGACGAGTGCAAGACACCCTCGCGCCCGCGGTTCATCGACAGGATGCCCGTCTCCGGCTGGATGCGGGTGAACTTCGTCTTGGGGCCCTTCACGTTCACGACCGGGTGCATGCCGATCGTCTTGGTGACGACGCCGCCCCAGCCCGACTCGAAGGCCCGCAGGATGTTGCTCTCGGACTCGGTGGGCGGCGCGGACGACAGCAGGAACGGGTTCGCGAAGCGGATCCCGGTGAATGTGACCGAGAGATCGACGGCCATGAGTCCCTCCTCGTCTTGCGGGCTTGTCGGGAGAGCGAGACCGAGAGAATAGCAGATCGCTCCCGCGGCGGGCGCCGCCCGACGCCGCCTCGGACGCCTTGGCACTTGCATATGAATCGTGCATACTCTTATGCATGCGGACGACGCTGGACCTGGACGAGGCACTGGTACTGCAAGCGATGCGGGAGACCGGCTCGCGCTCGAAGACCGAGCTCGTCGAGCGAGGGCTCAAGGCCCTGCTCGAGCGCGAGGCCCGCAAGCGGCTGAAGGCGCTCTACGGCGAGGGTCCGCGGTTGCGCCCGGTCCGCAGGCGCCGGCCGTGACAGCGGTCCTGGTGGACACCTCCGTCTGGCGACGGTTTTTCAGCGGGGCGACGGGTGTCGGAGCGCTTGGCGACCTCTTGGACGAAGACGGGGCCGTACTCGTGCATCCGTTCGTCCTTGGAGAGCTGGTCCTCGGAGGCCTATCCGCCCGCGAGGAAAGCCTGTTTGCCCGCCTGCCGCAGGCCACCGTCCTCGCTCACGAGGAGGTCCTCGACTTCGTCAAGCGCCGGAAACTCGCACGACGCGGCGTCGGCTGGATCGACGCGCACCTGCTGGCGAGCGCGCTCGCGTCCTCGGCGGCCCTGTGGTCGGCTGACGGGCCCCTGAGCTCGGCGGCGGCGGAGCTGGGGGCGGAGTTCTAGGGCGCCACGAGCGGGCCGTAGGCGTCGGGCCTTCGGTCGCGGTAGAACTGCCAGATCGAGCGCACTTCCTCGATCATGTCGAGGTTGAGGTCGGCCACCACGACAGCGTCCTTGTCGCGCGGGGCCTGGGCCACGATCTTGCCGCGTGGGTCGCAGAAGTAGCTCTTGCCGTAGAACTCCCCCATCTTCCAGGGCGGCTCGATGCCGACCCGGTTGATGGCGCCGACGAAGTAGCCGTTGGCCACCGCGTGTGCCGGCTGCTCGAGCTCCCAGAGATACTCCGAGAGGCCCGCGACCGTGGCCGAGGGGTTGAAGACGATCTCGGCGCCGGCCAGGCCGAGCGCCCGTGCGCCCTCGGGGAAGTGCCGGTCGTAGCAGATGTAGACGCCCACCTTGGCGTAGGCGGTTTCGAACACCGGGTAGCCGAGGTTGCCGGGACGGAAGTAGAACTTCTCCCAGAAGCCCGGCTTGCAGTGCGGGATGTGGGTCTTCCGGTACTTGCCGAGGTAGCGCCCGTCGGCGTCGATCACGGCCGCGGTGTTGTAGTAGACGCCGGGCTGGTCCTCTTCGTAGATGGGGACGACGATCACCATCTTGTGCTTCTTCGCCAGCTTGCGCATCAGCGAGACGGTCGGCCCGTCGGGCACCTTCTCGGTGAGGTGATACCAGCGCGTCTCCTGCTCGGCGCAGAAGTAGGGCCCGTAGAAGATCTCCTGCAGGCA
>CAZMRX010000638.1:0-2271 GCA_964568755.1 uncultured Acidobacteriota bacterium
GAGGCCGGCTTCGGCGTCGAGAACGAGGGCGTGCCGCCGGACGTCGAGGTGGAGCAGACGCCGAAGGACGTCATCGAGGGAAAGGACCCGCAGCTCGAGAAGGCGATCGAGCTGGCGCTCGCCGAGCTCGCGAAGAACCCCCAGGTCGCGCCCAAGCGGCCACCCTTCCCGAGGCGGGTGCGGCCGTAGAGCACGGCTGCCGGCCGCGTCGCGCGCGGACGTAGAATCGACGCATGGCCACCGAGGCGGCGGTGTCGGCCGGGCTCGCGACGTTCCACTCGTGGGTCGGGGGGCGGGAGGTCGAGGGTCGCGCCGGGCTGCGGCCGGCAACCAACCCGGCGACCGGCGAGACGTTCGGACAGGCCAGCCTGCTCGACGCGGCGCAGGCCGCCGAGGCGATGGCGGCCGCGCACGCCGCCTTCCCGGCCTGGAGCCGGACCGGCTTCGCCGAGCGGGCGCGGCTGCTCGAGCGCTGGGGCCAGGCGATCGTCGACGAGGCCGACGCGATCGCGAGCCTGATCGAGCGCGAGCAGGGCAAGCCCGCGGCGGAGGCGCTGGCCGCGGAGGTGCTGCCTTCGCTCGAGGCCTTGAAGCACCTGGTGGCCCACGGCGAAGCGCTGCTGCGCGACGAGGCGCTCGAGTCGGGCCAGCTGCTGCTCGCGCACAAGCAGGCGCGGATCGTGTACGCGCCCTTTGGAGTCATCCTCGCGATCAAGCCGTGGAACTACCCCTGGGGCCAGTCGCTCCCCGTGCTGGCGTCCGCGCTCGTCGCCGGCAACACGGTCGTGCTGAAGCCGGCTCCGGCCACGACGCTCGTCGGGCTGAAGATGGGCGAGCTCGCGCGGCGGGCGGGGTTCCCGGAGGGTGTCTTGAACGTGGTCGCGGTCGACGACGGTGTCGCGGCCTTGCTCGTCGAGGACCCCCGCGTCGGGAAGATCGTGTTCACCGGCAGCGTCGCCACCGGCCGCAAGATCATGGCGTCCGCGGCCAAGAACCTGACGCCCGTCGTCCTGGAGCTCGGGGGCAAGGACCCGGCGATCGTCTGCCGCGACGCCGACCTCGACCGCGCGGCGCGCGGCATCGTGTGGAACGCGTTCATGAACGCCGGCCAGACCTGCTCGTCGGTGGAGCGGGTCTACGTCGAGCGCGAGGTGGCCGAGAGCTTCCTCGCCAGGGTCCTCGACGAGACGCGACGGGTGCGCCTGAACGACGCCGCGGGGGCGGGCGAGCTCGGGCCGCTCACGCTCGAGCGGCAGCGCCGGATCGTGGAGGACCACGTCGCGGACGCCGTCGCCAAGGGCGCCCGGGTCCTCACGGGCGGCGAGCGCGCTCCCGGCCCCGGGCTCTTCTTCCCGCCCACGGTCGTGGTGGACGTCGACCACAGCATGACGCTGATGCGCGAGGAGACGTTCGGGCCGGTGCTGCCGATCATGACGGTGAACTCGCTCGACGAGGCCATTCGTCTCGCGAACGACAGCCCTTACGGCCTCACCGCGAGCGGCTGGACGCGCAGCGACGAGACGGCTCACCGGCTGCAGCGGGAGCTCGTGGCCGGTGTCGTGTCGATCAACGACCACACCTCGAGCTTCGCCGAGCCGCAGGCGCCCTGGGGCGGGGTGAAATGGAGCGGGATCGGGCGCATCCACGGCGCCTGGGGCCTGCGCGAGATGGTGCAGCCGAAGTACGTGAGCCGCGACCGGGGGCGCGGGGCCGAGCTGTGGTGGTACCCCTACGACGCGGAGTACGCGAGGCTGATGTCGGGCGTCGCGCCGGCGCTCTACGCCAGGTCGCTGCCGCGCCGCCTGGCCGGGCAGCTCGGCCTGATGCGCTTCGCGCGCCTGTGGCGCCGCTTCGGCGCGCTGCGCCTGCTGATGGGCCTCGACAAGCTGTTCTAGGCGAGGCGCGCCATGCCGCAGGTCCACCAGCTCTCGCGCTCGCGCCGGCCAAAGTGGCACTACCTGGCCGTCGGCGTGGGCCTGATCGTCGTCGCGGTGGCGCTCACCGTGGCGTGGGGGATCCTCGCGGCGCCCGAGAGCGCCGGCCCGCGCGCGGTCGCCCCTGCCCGGGTGCTCGCGTACTTCTTCGGCAGCCTGCTGTTCCTGCTGCTGATCGCGGGCCTGGTGCTGATCGTGCTGCTGCTGCTGCGCGAGGTGCGCCTCAACGAGCGCCAGTCGAACTTCGTGAGCGCGGTCACCCACGAGCTGAAGACGCCGGTCGCGTCGCTCAAGCTCGATCTCGAGACGCTCGAGTACCGCGAGGTCCCGCCCGAGC
>CAZMRX010000639.1:0-2261 GCA_964568755.1 uncultured Acidobacteriota bacterium
GACGCTGCGCCGGGAGACCTCCTCGAGGACGCCGTCCCACTCGAGGCCCGCCCCGTCGAACACGCGCACGGCGGCGCCGGCGCGCAGGCGCAGGACCTCGCGCGCGTGGTGGGCCGTGTGGTCGGGGAGCGTGACCCGCGCCCCCGGGGCGGCCTGCGGGACGTGAAAGCGGTGGAGGCTCAGCGCGGCTCCGCCGGGGATGGCGTCCCGAAGGCGAGCGGGGCGTCGAACACGAGGGCGGCCCACTCGCCGAGGGTCCGCTCGCGCGGGACGCCGCACGCGGCGTAGGCCTCGCGCACCGGGGGCACGTCGTCCAGCAGCAGGCCGGCGACGCCGAGCGCCCCGCCCGGCGCGACGAGCGCGCAGATCTCCTCGGTCCGGTCGATCAGCAGCAGCGCCATCAGGTTGGCGAGCACGAGGTCGAACGCGCCGGGGCGGAAGGCGCGGCCGCCGTCCGCGCGGACCACGTGCAGCCGTGCGCCGTTGAGCTGCGCGTGCAGGCGCGAGGATGCCGTCGCCTCGGGATCGAGGTCGGAGGCCACGAGCGGCCCGGCCCCCAGCCGCTCCGCGGCCACCGCCAGCAGCCCCGTTCCGGAGCCGAGATCGAGGGTGCGGCCGAGCGGCCTGCGGGCGGCCAGGTCCTCGAGAGACTCGAGGCACAGTCGAGTGGTCTCGTGCGTCCCGGTACCGAAGGCCCGCCCGGGGTCGACGACCAGGACCGTCGGCGAGGGCGGGGGAGCGTCCCAGCGGGGCGCCACCTGGAAGCGCCCGACCTGGAACGGGCGAAAGCCCTCGCGAAAGCGAGCGACCCAGTCGACCTCGGGAACGGGCACGAAAGAGATCTCGGCTCCAGGCAGCGCGCCCTGCAGCGCGTGCCGACCCGGTTCGCGCTCGAAGTACGCGACGAGCTCGACACGCGCCGGGCCGGCAGGCTTCACCTCCACGCCGCAGGTGCCGTGGTCGAAGAGGGCTGCCGCGGCCTCGTCCTCGCGGGCCGCCTCGACGATCACGCTGAGGGCGTGCATCTCGAGTGGGACCCGCTCAGGAGAGCAGGTCCTTCATCCGGTCGAGCAGCGACTTGTCCTTGTCCTTGACGTCGGGGACCGGGAGCGTCTTGGCGAGCTGCTCGAAGAGCTTGCGCTGCTCGGAGCTGAGGTGCTTGGGCACCACCACGCGCAGCAGCACGTGCAGGTCGCCCTTGCCGCGGCCGCCGAGAGCGGGGATGCCCTGGCCGCGCAGCTTCAGCACGGTGCCGGACTGGGTTCCCTCGGGGACGTGGAGCTTGGCCTTGCCGCCGTCGAGGGTCGGCACCTCGATCGTCGCGCCGAGCGCCGCCTGCGCGACTCCCACGGGCATCTCGCACACCAGGTGGGTGCCGTCGCGCTTGAAGAAGGCGTGGTCCGCCACGCGCAGCACGACGTAGAGGTCTCCCGAGGGACCGCCCTGGGCCCCGGGCTCGCCCTCGCCCCCGATCCGCAGCTGGCTGCCGTTGTCGACGCCGGCGGGGATCCGGATCTGCAGCGTGCGCTCCGCGGCCACGTGCCCCTCGCCGCGGCACGTCTTGCAGGGCTCGGCCACGATGCGCCCGCTGCCCCGGCAGTGGCTGCAGCTGCGGGCCACGCTGAAGAAGCCCTGCTGGAACGTGACCTGGCCGGCGCCGCGGCAGGTGGGACAGGTGACGGGCTGGGTGCCCGGCGCGGCGCCGCTGCCCGAGCACGCCTCGCAGCGCTCCGCGCGCGGGATGCGCAGCTGCGTCTCCATCCCGAACGCCGCCTCCTCGAAGGAGACGTCGAGGTTGTAGCGCAGGTCCGCGCCGCGGCGCGGCCCGCGCCGGCGGCCGAAGGCATCGCCGAAGCCGAAGAAGTCCCCGAGGATGTCGCTGAAGTCCGAGAAGATGGTCGGGTCGAACCCCTGCGGGCCGCCGCTCAGCCCCGCGTGGCCGTAGGCGTCGTAGCGCCGCCGCTTGTCCGCGTCGCCGAGGACGCCGTAGGCCTCGGCGGCTTCCTTGAAGCGCTCCTCGGCCTGGGCGTCGCCCGGGTTGCGGTCGGGGTGGTGCTTCAGGGCCAGCCGGCGATAGGCCGACTTGATCTCCTGCTCCGAGGCGTTCCGCGGAACGCCCAGCACCTCGTAGTAGTCGCGCATGTCAGCGGAGAGTGTGAGCGGATGTCAGCGGGATGTCAGCGGGGGGTGTGGGGGGCGGCATAGGAGCCCCCCACGCCGTCCACCGGTTCGCCGGTTCGTTGCTTCGTTGTTTCGTTGTT
>CAZMRX010000640.1:0-2234 GCA_964568755.1 uncultured Acidobacteriota bacterium
TCAGCTCGCCGGCGATCTTGTACATGTTGGGGATCATCAGCAGCAGGCCCTGCGAGGCCGTGAAGGTGGTGGTGAGCGCCCCGGCCTGCAGCGCCCCGTGCACCGCGCCCGCCGCGCCCCCCTCCGACTGCATCTCGACCACGTCCGGGACGATGCCCCAGATGTTCTTCCGGCCCTGGGCCGACCACTCGTCGCTCCACTCGCCCATCGTCGAGGACGGCGTGATCGGGTAGATGGCGATCACCTCGCTCACGCGGTGCGCGACGGATGCCGCGGCTTCGTTCCCGTCGACGGCGATCATGTCTCTCGTGGCCATCCGCGTCCTCCAGGTGGGTCCACCCCCCCGCTTTGCATGGAGCGGGCCAGCGCCGATCCGAAGCGGAAGCCCCCAATTCGGCACCTGCCCCCGGCCGACCCCGCAAGCTTTTCGGCCCGTGGGCGGATTGAGCGTTTTCTTGCGCTTTTCTTTTGTCTGGTGTTCGCAGCCGGCGCGGGCCTATATTGCTCGTGAGAGAACGGAGGTGAGCATGCGTGCCGCACTCGATGCTCCCATCCAGGCGAGCGCGTCGGTGCTCGACCGCATCATCGGGTCCGGGCACCCGACTCTCGTGGTGTTCGAGACCCCCGGCTGCGCGCCGTGCGAGCGGCTCGCCCCGGTCCTCGAGGCGCTGGCGCGCGAGTTCCACGACCGCGTGCTGGTCGTGCGCGTGACCGACTCGGCGGAAGGCTGGCTGGCGGCGCGCTATCACCTGGCCTACGTGCCCACGCTCGTCTTCTGGCGCGGGGCGGCCGAGCGCTCGCGGATCAAGGGCAACGCCGGCCCGGCGGCGATCCGGGCCCACCTGGAGTTCCTGCTGACAGGCGAGCATCCGCCGGATCCTGCCGAGGGCCCGCGCCACACGCTCACGGCGTGCTTCGGCCGCTCGCCGGGACCGAGACAGCCGCGGGCTCTGCTATTCGCCGGCTCCTGACGACGGGCTTCGCCGCGAGAGCTTCGGCGGCTAGCTCTTCGAGGGGCTGAGCGCCCCCCGAGCCGCCGCTGGCGTGTCCCTTCGGGGCGTGAGCGCCCCCTGCTGCTGGTACTCCTTCAGCTTGTACTGGATCTTGCGCGCGCTGATGTCCAGGATCGCCGCGGCCTTCGAGGTGCTGCCGCCCACGGCCTCGAGCGTGCGCAGGATCGCCTCGCGCTCGAGGTCGGCGAGCGGGCTGCCGGGAATCCGGACGCCCAGGCTCGGGGCCTGCGCGGGCGTGCGGCCCGCCTCGTCGCCCGCCGCGCGGCGCAGGGTGGGGAAGTGGGCCGGGTGCAGCGCGGTGCCGTCGGACAGCACCACGGCGCGCTCCATCGCGTTCTCCAGCTCGCGCACGTTGCCGGGCCACGGGTGCGAGAGCAGGAGCGCCATCACGTCGTCGCCGATGCCGCGAATGTCCTTGGCGTTCGCCTCGGCGTACTTCCTCAGGAAGTGGTGCGCGAGCAGCGGGATGTCGCCCGGCCGCTCGCGCATCGGCGGGATGTGGATCTCGATCACGTTCAGCCGGTAGTAGAGATCCTCGCGGAAGCTGCCGTCCTCGAGCTTCTTCTTCAGGTCGCGGTGGGTCGCGGCCACGATGCGCACGTCGACCTTGAAGGTCTTGTTGCCGCCCACGCGCTCGAACTCGCGCTCCTCGAGGAAGCGCAGCAGCTTGACCTGGACCGTGGGGGAGATGTCACCGATCTCGTCCACGAAGAGCGTGCCGCCGTCCGCCAGCTCGAAGCGGCCGGGCCGCGTCGCCACGGCGCCGGTGAAGGAGCCCTTCTCGTGGCCGAACAGCTCGCTCTCGAGCAGGGTCTCGGGCAGCGCGGCGCAGGCCACCCGGATGAACGGCTTGTGGCGCCGCGGCGAGAGCTGGTGCAGCGCCTGGGCGAACACCTCCTTGCCGGTGCCGCTCTCGCCGAGCAGCAGCACCGAGGCCGACGAGGGGGCCACCTGCTTGATCACGTCCAGCGCCTGGAGCATGCCCGGGCTCTCGCCCACCAGGTTGTCGACGTGGTACTTGCGGGCCACCCGCTCGCGCAGGGTGCGGGTCTCGAGCAGCAGGGACTTGCGCTCCAGCGCCTTCTGGAGCACGACCTCGAGCTCCTCGACGTCGATCGGCTTGCCCAGGTAGTCCTCGGCGCCGAGCTTCATCGCCTTGACCGCGGTCTTGACGGTCCCGTAGGCCGTCATCAGGATGACCATGGTGTCGGGGCGCAGCTC
>CAZMRX010000641.1:0-2232 GCA_964568755.1 uncultured Acidobacteriota bacterium
CTCGACGCAGCCACCGCCGATCTCGCAGGTCGTGCCGGTGATGCCGCCGGCGCTCGACCACGTCGTGACGAAGTGCCTGGAGAAGGATCCCGACGACCGCTGGCAGAGCGCCCACGACGTCGCGAGCGAGCTGCGCTGGATCGGGGACGCCGGCTCGCAAGCGGGAGTACCGACGACGCTCGCGCTGCGCCGCAAGAGCCGCGAGCGGCTCGCCTGGATCCTGGCGGCCGGCTGTGCGGCCGTGGCGATCTCTGGCCTGGGCTGGGCGCTCCGGCTGCGCGGCGTCGCGCGCGAGGCGGAGCGGCCGTTCGTCAGCGAGGTCGTCCCGCCCCCGGATGTTCGACTCGCCGGTGTCGTGCAGGGCGCCATGGCGCTCTCACCCGATGGCCGGCGGCTGGTGTTCGCCGCCGCCGGGACGGGGCGGAGCAGCCTCGTGGTCCGCGATCTCTCGTCGGGCGAGACCCGGCCGCTCGCGGGAACGGATGGCGCGACCTTCCCGTTCTGGTCGCCCGACAGCCGCACCGTCGCCTTCTTCGCCGACAAGCGCCTCAAGAAGGTCGAAGCGGCTGGCGGGCCGGTGCAGGTCGTCTGCGACGCCAACGCCGGCCGCGGCGGAAGCTGGGGCACAGGCGGCACGATCGTGTTCGCCCCCGACATCGCCGGACCGCTCGTGAAGGTCCCCGAGGCCGGGGGCACGCCGGCTGCCGTGACGCGTGTCCCGGGCCCGGCCGCGTCGCATCGCAACCCCTGGTTCCTGCCGGACGGGCGCCACGTTCTCTTCACGATGCGCGAGGGGGGGCCGGCCGACGCGGTCGGAGCGATCGCCGTCGCGTCGCTCGACGGCGGCGACACTCGCGCTCTCGTGGAGCGGGGCTCCAACCCGCAGTACGCCGCCGGCTTCCTGTTCTTCGTGGTCGACGGCAACCTCGTCGCACAACCCTTCGACGCCGCAAAGCAGGCGCTGCTGCCGCAGCGGCTGCCGATCGCCGACGCGGTCGAGTACTACAACCCGCGCGACCTCGGGCAGTTCTCGGTGTCTCCCGCCGGCATCCTGGGCTTCCGCAGGCTGCGCCTGCGGAAGTCGCAGCTCGTGTGGCTGGACCGGGAGTGCAGGCCGCTCGAGAACGTCGGCGAGCCGTCCTACTACGCGCTGGGTCCAGGTCCGGGCGCGGGACTGCACCTGGGCGCCGAAGGTCGAACCCTGCTCGCGACCCGCACGGACGCCTCGGGCGCCAACGCCGACGTGTGGACCCTGGACCTCCGGAGCTCGCAGCTGACCCGCTCCACGTTCGTCTCCGCTCCGGGCGACACCCGCGGCGTGCTGTCGCCGGACGGCGCGCGCATCGCCGTCTCGGCCTCCGCCGTCGGGGGCTGGGGCGCGTCGAACCTGTGGATCCAGGCCACCTCCGGCAGCGGCTCGCAGCAGCCGCTGCTGGAGAAGACGTCCTTCCACGTCGACGCCTGGTCGCCCGACAGCGCGCTGCTCGTCGGAGAGACACAGCAGCCCGAGACGGGCTTCGACATCGCGTACGTGGCGATCGCCGACCCGTCCAAGCTGTTGCGCCTGGCCAGCAGCCGATTCGACGAGCGCGCGCCCGCTCTGTCGCCGAACGGGCGCTGGATCGCCTATCAGTCCAACGAGACCGGTCGAGACGAAGTCTTCGTCTCCGACTTCCCGGCCGCCGTCCGCAAGTGGCAGGTGTCCCGCTCCGGGGGCTCGGCGCCGAGCTGGCGGCGGGACGGGCTCGAGCTCTACTTCCTGGACCCGGAAGGGACTGCGGCGGCGCGTCTCGACGAGCGCGGCGGCTCGCTCGAAATCGAGACCCCGGCGCGGCTGCCCTTCCCGCGTGAGACCACGCGCCTCGTCCGCGGCTTCCCCTCGCAGGACGGGAAGCGGTTCCTCGCCGTGCGGCTGGAGCCGGACAGCTTCACCGAGCCGGTCCGGCTGATCCGCGGCTGGCGCCAGCTCGTCGAGGAGCGGGCCGCGCGTTGAACGGCGGGACGCGGCTCGGGCCCTACGAGCTCACGGCCCCGATCGGCGCGGGCGGGATGGGCGAGGTCTGGCGGGCGCGCGACACGCGGCTCGGGCGCGACGTGGCGCTCAAGTTCCTGACGCAGGCCGTGGTCTCGGACCCCGACCGGCTCGCTCGCTTCCGGCGCGAGGCGCAGCTGCTGGCCGCACTCAACCACCCGAACATCGCCGCGATCCACGGGCTCGAGGAAGCGGACGGC
>CAZMRX010000642.1:0-2228 GCA_964568755.1 uncultured Acidobacteriota bacterium
CGGCCCGAGCAGGCGCTCGAAGGCCGCCATGTCCACCTCGCCCGCGTCGTCGATCGGCGCGACGCGCAGGCGGGCGGCCTTCTCCTCGCACAGCAGCTGCCAGGGCACGATGTTCGAGTGGTGCTCGAGCCCGGTGATGAGCACCTCGTCGCCCTCGGTCACGTTGCGGCGTCCGTAGCTCTGGGCGACCAGGTTGATCGCCTCGGTCGTGCCCCGCAGCAGCACCACCTCGCGATTCGAGGCGGCGCCCAGGAAGTCGCGGATCGTGCCGCGCGCCTTCTCGTACGCCTCGGTCGCGAGCATCGAGAGCCGGTGCACGCCGCGGTGGATGTTCGAGTAGTAGCGCTCGTAGACGGCGCTCTCGGCGTCGATCACGGCCTGCGGCTTCTGTGCGCTGGCCGCCGAGTCGAGGTACACGAGCGGGTGGCCGCCCACCGTCTCGCGCAGAACGGGGAACTCGCGCCGCACCGCCTCCACGTCGAAGCCGGCCGCCGCCTGCGCCGTGCTCGTCACGACGGGGCCTCCGCGAGCCCGCCCACCCCGGCGAGCCGCGCCTGCAGCCGCGCTTCGACCGCCGCGCGAACCGCCCGGTCCTGTACCTTCTGCAAGACCTCGCTCGCGAAAGCCCAGGTCAGCAGGCCGCGCGCCTCGGCCTCGCCGATGCCGCGCGAGCGCAGGTAGAAGAGCGCCGCGGGGTCGAGCTGTCCCGTCGTCGAGCCGTGCTTGCACTTCACGTCGTCGGCCAGGATCTCGAGCTGCGGCGTCGAGTGGACGAGCGCCTCCTTCGAGAGCAGCAGGTTGCGGTTCATCTGCCAGGCGTCGGTCTTCTGCGCGCCCGGCCGCACGATCACCAGGCCGCTGAAGACGCCGCGCCCCTGCTCGTCGAGGATCCCCTTGTAGAGCTCCCGGCTCGAGCAGTGCGGGCGCGCGTGGTCGATGCGCGAGTGGGTGTCGGCGACGCGGCGGCCGTCCACCACGAACAGCCCGTCGAGCACGCACTCGCCGCCCTCGCCCTCGAAGCGCACGTCGATGTCGTCGCGCGAGAGGGCCGCGCCCAGCACCAGCGAGTGGTCGTAGAAGCGCGCGTCGCGGCCGATCCGCACGGCGAGCGTCGCCACGTGCAGCGCGTCCTTGCCCTCCTGCTGCAGCTTGCAGCGGTCGACGCGCGCGCCGTCCTCGAGCACCACCTCGGTCACGGCGTTCGTGAGCGAGGCGCTTCCCGCCCCCGAGACGAACACCTCGACGATGCGGGATTCGCTGCCGCGCCCCGCCACCACCAGCGTCCGCGAGTAGGCCGCGGAGCCCGATGGGCCCGCAGCCACGTGCTCGACGCGGATCGGGGCATCGACGACCGCACCGGGCGCGATCAGCACCACGGCCGTGTCGCCGGCGAGCGCGCTGTTGAGCTCGGCGAAGGCGCCGCCCGCGAGGCGTCCGAGCCACGGCTCGAGGCTCGCGGGACGCGCGGCGAGCGCCTGCTTCAGGCTCGTGGCCGAGACGCCCGCCGGCACGGCCTCCAGCCGCGACAGCTCGGGCGACAGGCGCCCGTTCACGAGCACGAGCCTCGGTCCGGCGGCGTCGGGCAGGCTCGCGAGCAGTTCGGGATCGGGGCGGGCCGCGGCGTCGGCCGGCTCGAAGCGGCCCCGCGTGAGCGGCGCAACCGGCGTGTGGCGCCAGGCCTCGTCCCGCGGCGAGGGCAGGCCGGCCTCGACGTAGCGCGCGAACGCGGCCGTGCGCCGTTCGCGGAGCCACGCGGGCTCGGACGCCGCCTGCGCGGAGAGGGCGAAGCGCTCGAAGCCCGCCCGGTAGGCGTCCTTCTCCGCGCTCACGACGCTCATGCGCGCGTCTTCTCCGCGGCCGCCGGCTCCTTCTCGAGCCAGGCGTAACCCTTCTCCTCGAGCTCGAGCGCCATCTCCTTGCCGCCCGAGCGCACGATCCGGCCGTCGACCAGCACGTGGACGAAGTCCGGCACGATGTGGTCGAGCAGCCGCTGGTAGTGGGTCACCACCAGCATCGCGCGCTCGGGGCTGCGCAGCCGGTTGACGCCCTGCGCGACGATCCGCAGCGCGTCGATGTCGAGGCCGGAGTCGGTCTCGTCGAGGATCGCGAGCTTCGGCTCGAGCACCGCCATCTGGAAGATCTCGTTGCGCTTCTTCTCGCCGCCCGAGAAGCCCTCGTTGACGTTGCGCTTCACGAGCGCTTCGTCCATTTCGACGAGCCGCGCCTTC
>CAZMRX010000643.1:0-2224 GCA_964568755.1 uncultured Acidobacteriota bacterium
GAGGTGCCGGCGTACCAGACGCCGGGCTCGTTGGCGTGCGCCGGCGTCAGCCAGAAGGTGTGGTCGACGGCGCGACCCGCCCCGTCCGTCGCCTTCGCGAAGGCCGGCGGGCGAGCGGCCTCCTTCCAGGTGCGGCCGCGGTCGGTCGAGCGGAACACCGTCGGCCCGAGATGGCCGGTCTTCGCCGCCGCCAGCAGCGTGCGGCCGTCGCGCGGGTCGAGCACGACGTGGCTCACGATGTGGCCGAGGAAGTGCGGCCCAGAGGCCCGCCAGGAGCGGCGCGCGGAGTCGCCGTGGAACAGCCAGGCGCCCTTGCGCGTGGCGACTAAGATCGTCACAGGGGACGACGCCTTTCGCTTCTTGGCGACGCGCGCGCGCACCATTCTTCCTCCCCGCTTCAGGATACGCCGTGGAAGACGGACAACGAATGACGAAACGGATAAAGGAGAACGAAACGGACAACGGAAACGAAGACGGACAACAGACAACGGACGAAACGGGCTTCCGGGGGGCGCTCTACCGCCGCGCCCCCCGGGCCCCCCGGGGCGGGGGCGGGGGGCGGAGCGAGCTCACCGCCTCCGCGGCCAGGTGGTCGACTAGCCCTGGGAATGCCAACCCGAGCCAGCGGCCCAGCTTGCCTTTCAGGGTCATTACGAGGATCCGCTGCCGTCGTTCCATGGCGCGGAGCATCTGACGCGCGCATTCCTCGGCGCTCATGATCTCGTCTTCCCGGATCGGCGACGCCTCGAGCGTGCGGCCGTCGGGGCCGGGCGAGCGCCTGCGGATCTCGGACTGCACGAAGTACGGCGCGATCACCGTCACCGAGACGCCCGTCTCGCGAAGCTCTATCCGCAGCGAGTCGAAGAAGCCCATCTGCGCGTGCTTGGTCGCCGCGTAGGCGGTCCGCATCGGCACGCCGCACAGCCCCGCCAGGCTCGAGACGGCGACGACCTGCCCGCGGCTGCGCTTGAGGTGCGGGAGCGCGAAGTAGGTCGGGTAGACGCTGCCCAGGTAGTTGACGCGCATCAGCCGCTCGTACTGCGAGAGGTCCGTCACGTCCTCGAAGCGCGCGAGCAGCCCCACGCCGGCGTTGTTGACGAGCACGTCGACGCCGGCGAAGCGCTCGACCGTGGCGGCCACGAGCGCCCGGCACGACGCCTCGTCGGCCACGTCGGTGGGCACGACCAGCGTCTCGGCCCCGCGGCTGGCGCAGGCCGCGGCCACCTCCGCGAGCGCGGCCCTGTCGCGCGCAGCGAGCACGAGCCGGGGTCTCTGGGCCGCGAGCTCCAGGCACAGCGCCTTGCCGATGCCCTGCGACGCCCCGGTCACGATCACGACCTTGCCCGCGTACGCCGCCATCAGAACTCCCTGGCGCGGAAGCTGTCCTGTCCGCCGAGCACCGTGAGCAGCACCTTCGTGTCCTTGATCCGCTCCGGCGGAAGCGCGAGCAGGTCCTGCGACAGCACCACGAAGTCCGCGAGGCGGCCCTCCTTCAGGATCCCGCGCTCCTGCTCGGCGTGCTCGGCGTAGGCCGCGTCGCGCGTGAAGTGCCGCAGCGCCGCCTCGACCGAGAGCCGCTGCCCCGGCTCCCAGCCCCCGGCCGGCGTGCCCTCGACGGTGGTGCGCGTCACCGCGGTCGCGATCCCGCGCACGACCTCGGCGGTGAACACGGGCCAGTCGCTGCCGAAGGCCTGCACGGCGCCCGCGTCGTCGATCGCCTTGAACGCGAGCGCGCGGCGCGCGCGCTCCGGGCCGAGCGCCGGGACGTAGACGCCCAGGTGGTTCGCGTTCGGGTAAGGGAACATCGCTTGCGTCGAGGCGACCACGCCGAGGGCCTTGAAACGCGGCAGATCGGCCAGGCGCGGCACCTCGATGTGCTCGACACGGTGGCGGCGGCCGCTCGTGCCGTTCGCGCGCGCCGCGCGCTCGAACGCCGTGAGCGCCATGTCGATGGCGCGGTCGCCGATCGCGTGCAGCATCACCTGCCAGCCGGCCTTGTCGTAGGCGGCGACCGCGCGGTCCAGCTCCTCCTGCGTGAAGCGCGGAAGGCCCGTGCCGCCGCCCGGATAGGCCTCGAACATCGCGGCCGTCCCGCCTTCGACGACTCCGTCGAGCATTCCTTTCACCGCCGCGACCCGCAGTCGCGGCGACGAGAAGCGCCCGCGCAGCTCGCCCTGGCGCGCCAGCGCCTCGGGAGTGGGGTCCCGCTCCATTCGCAGCGCGG
>CAZMRX010000644.1:0-2220 GCA_964568755.1 uncultured Acidobacteriota bacterium
AGGATGCCGAGGACGAGCAGCGCGATCGAGAGCAGGATCTGCCACATCGGCGGCTGGAGCACCACGATGCGCAGGAACATGATCAGCGGCGACATGCCGGGGATCATCGAGACCGTCACTGCCAGCGGGCCGTCGGGCGACTGCAGCACCGCCGGCCAGCAGACCATCGCCAGGATGATCGGCAGCATCACCGGGAACACCAGGCCCTGCGCCTCCTGGACGGTGTTCACGGAGGCGCCGATCGCCGCGTAGAGCGAGGCGTAGAAGAAGAAGCCGAGCAGGAAGAACGTCACGAACGACACGAGCATCAGCGGCGTGATCTCGGGCATGGTGAAGCTCCCGAACGAGCCCACCGAGGCGAGCGACACGACGAACAGCGAGAGCGACCACGCCAGGAACTGGGTGAGGCCCGCGCCGCCCACGCCCAGCAGCTTGCCGAGCAGCAGCGTCGTCGACGGCACCCCGGCCGCCATCACCTCGACCACGCGGCTGGTCTTCTCCTCGATCACCGAGGTGAGCACCGCCTGGCCCCAGATCAGGATGCTGACGTAGAGGATCATCAGCAGGATCAGCGCCAGGATCGTGGCGGCGCCCTGGTCCTCGCGCTCGCCCTTGTGCGAGAGCCGGATCGTCTTCATGTCGAGCTCGCGCGTCAGCTCCTTGACCTTCGTCGGGTCGAGGCCCGCGCTCGACAGGCGCCGGCCCACCAGCACCGCGCTCACCGTGCGCTCGATCGTGCGCAGGTCGATGCGGTTGGTGACATTGCGCCCGTAGTAGCTGGCGCTGGCGGAGGCGACCGCGTCCGGGGGCAGCGCCAGGTAGCCGTCGAGGCGCTCGTCGAGCACGGCCGCCTTGAGCTCGGCCTCCGTCGTCCCGGCCTCGGACGGCGCCCGGACGTCGAAGCGGGCGCGGCCGTCCACCTGGACCTCGCGCAGGGCCGCGCCGACCGACTCGCCGAGCTGGCCGCCCGCGTCGATCACCGCGATCCGCAGCGGCTTGCCCTTCGCGCGCGCGGCCAGCGCCGGGACCAGGATCATCGCCGCCATCAGCAGCGGGCCGAGGATGGTCCCGATCAGGAAGCTCCTGGTCCGGACCCGCTCGATGTACTCGCGCTTGACGATCGCCCAGAGCTTGGCGCTCACGCCGCCTCCTTGCCGTGGCTGGTGACGGCCTCGACGAAGATGTCGTGCAGGCTCGGCTCGACGATCTCGAAGCGGCGCAGCCGGAGCCGCGCCGCGGCCTCGCGCAGCAGCGGCTGGGGATCCTGGCCTTCCTGGAGGCGCACCTCGACGTACTGCCCGAAGTCCGTGACCCTGGCGACACCCGGCAGCGACTCGATGAACGACCCGTCGCCTTCGTACGCGAGCGCCACGGTGTTCTTGCCGTAGCGGGACTTCACCTCGGACACCGCGCCGTCGAGGATCTTCTCGCCGCGGTTGATCAGCGCCACGCGGTCGCACAGCTTCTCGACGGTCTCCATCTGGTGGCTGGACAGCACGATCGTCGCCCCCGAGCGGCGCAGATCCAGGAGCGCCTCGCGCATCACGTCCATGCCGACCGGGTCGAGGCCGCTCATCGGCTCGTCCACGATCAGCACCTCGGGCTGGTGCAGCACCGTGGCGATGAACTGCACCTTCTGCTGCATGCCCTTCGACAGCTCGTTGGTCTTGCGCTTGCGCCACTCCGCGAGCCCGAGCCGCTCGAGCCACGGTCCGATGCGCGCGAGCGCCTGCTTCGCAGCGACGCCCTTGATCGCGGCCATGAACACCAGCTGCTCCTCGAGCACCATCCGCGGGTAGAGCCCGCGCTCCTCGGGCATGTAGCCGATGCGGTCGCGTGAGGCGTGGTCGGAGGGCTGCCCGAGCACCTCGATCGTGCCGGCATCGGGTCCGAGGATGTCCATCACCATCCGCAGCGTGGTGGTCTTGCCCGCGCCGTTCGGCCCGAGCAGGCCGAAGACGCTGTTGCGGGGCACCTCGAGCGACAGATCCTTGACCGCCACGTGGCCGGCGAAGGCCTTGCGAATGCCCTTGAGCACGAGGGCCTTGTCGTTCACCAGTTCTCCTCAGGTCTCCAGATGGCCGTACCAGGGGTCCAGATTGCCGTACGAGACGGTCGTCCGAGGTGTTCCGCCGCGCGGCACGCGCGTGACGGGCGCCGCATGCCTCCTGCCCGGCGCTCGGAGGCAGGGGGCCGATTCTATACTCTGTGGCCGGTGAC
>CAZMRX010000645.1:0-2171 GCA_964568755.1 uncultured Acidobacteriota bacterium
CGAGCCCACGAACCACCTCGACCTCGCGACCAAGGAGATGCTGGTCGAGGCGCTCAAGGACTTCGACGGCACGATGCTGTTCGTCTCGCACGACCGCACCTTCCTGCGCGGCCTCAGCAACCGGGTGCTCGAGCTGGGCGGCGAGACCGGCACCGACCCCGAGCCCCACCTCTACCCCGGTACCTACGTCGAGTACGTCGCCCGCACCGGTCACGAGGCCCCGGGCGTGCACACGTAAGCGGGGGTTCGGTGGGCGCTCAGCCCCCCGCCAGCCATCCCGTCGGTCGTCCGCTTCCTTTTCTCGCCGCTCCGACTTTGCCGTCAGGTTCCTGTCCCGTGACGCTGAGTGTCCGTGAGCTGAGTGTCCCGTGACGCTGAGCCGTCCAGCCTCTCTCTGCCCGTCGTCGTGGGCATCCGGGTCACGGTGACGGCGTCGCCTGGGCGACCCGGTGTGCGGCCAGCACGCGCATCAGCACGGCCATCTCGAGCAAGTACTCGTCGGTGCCCGCCGACACCTCTCGCCACGTCGTGGCGCCGCCCGGCAGGAGGATCCAGCACCCCATCGGCTCTCGGACCCCCGGTCGGCGGATGAACGCCACTCGCTCCGCGGTCCCGCGCTGCTGCTCCTGCGGGCTCGTCGCCGCCAGCAGCTCGACCCGGTAACGCATCAGCTGGTAGAGCGCCAGGCGCTGCGGGTTGACGTAGAGCCGATAGGCCCCGCGCGCGGTCCCGGTCTCGAACTCGCCGCTCTCGATCGCCCAGCCGGACACGTCGCCCACGCCGTGGGGGAGGGTCGAGGCGAAGGGGGCGGCTGGGTCGGTCACCGGCGCGCCCGGCGCAAAGGCGAGGAGCAGGCCGACGGCCAGGTGCCACATCCGAACAGGGTAGCGGAAATCGGAAGGCCAAGTTTCAAGACCTGACCCCACCGGACCTCCCCTGACCGGTCCGGCGCTTATGATCCGTGCCGTGCCGGATCTGGATCTCGACGGCGGGCTGGCGCGGCTGGGCTATGAGGCCTTCCGGCCGGGGCAGCGCGAGGCCATCCTCACGCTGCTCGAGCAGGGCCGCCTGCTGCAGGTGGCCCCGACCGGCGGGGGCAAGAGCCTGACCTACCAGCTCCCGGCCAGCCTGCTGCCCGGCACCAGCCTGGTGATCTCGCCCCTCGTCTCGCTGATGCACGACCAGGTTCAGGCGCTCACGGCGCGCGGGGTCCCGGCCACCTTCCTGGCCGCGACGCTCTCGGCCCAGGAGATGCGCGAGCGCCTGGCGCGGCTGCGGGCGGGGGCCTTCAAGCTCGCCTACGTCGCGCCGGAGCGGCTCGCCTACCCGGGCTTCCGGGCGCTCGTTCTCGACCTGGGCGCGCCGCTCGTCGCGATCGACGAGGCGCACTGCATCAGCGAGTGGGGCCACGACTTCCGGCCCGACTACCTCCAGATCGGCGCGCTCGTCGAGGAGCTGCGGCCCCCCCGCGTGCTGGCCTGCACCGCCACCGCGACCCCCGTCGTGCGCGACGAGATCCTGGCGCGGCTCGGCCTGGGGCCCGACACGCCGCAGCTGCTGCAGGGCTTCGCGCGGCCGAACCTGGCGCTGCGCGCCCGTCACGTGACCTCCGAGCGCGACCGCGCGAAGTGGGTGGACGCGCAGCTCGAGGAGGCGCTCGGCGCGCCCAGCGCCGCGCGCGGCACCGCGATCGTCTACGCGCCCACCCGCCGCTCGACGGAGGAGGAGGCCGCCCGCCTCACCGCGCGCGGCTGGCGCGCCGACGGCTACCACGCCGGCATGACCGGCGACACGCGCACCCGCGTGCAGCGCGCCTTCGCGGAGGGCGCGCTCGAGGTGGTAGTGGCCACGAACGCCTTCGGCATGGGCATCGACCGCGCCGACGTGCGCGCCGTCGTGCACCTGGCGCCTCCCGGGTCGGTCGAGGCCTACTACCAGGAAGTGGGAAGGGCCGGGCGCGACGGGCAGGAGGCCTTCGGCCTGCTGCTCCACTCGCCCGGCGACCTGCCGCTGCGCCGGCGGCTGCTCGAATCGGGCGGCGGCGGCGACGCCCCGCGGCCCGAGGTGGTCGAGCACAAGTGGAGCCTGTTCCTCGACCTGATGCGCTGGGCCGAGGGCGGCAGCTGCCGCCACGACGCGATCCTGCGCTACTTCGGCGACGAGGCCGAGAC
>CAZMRX010000646.1:0-794 GCA_964568755.1 uncultured Acidobacteriota bacterium
GCGTGTGCGACTGCTGCCAGACCGACGCCGCCGTCGCCGAGGGCGCGACCGTCGTGGTGTACCGGGACCGCTCCGAAAAGGAAGTCAGGGACATGTCGGTGGTCCGCTTCGTGGACGGACGTTGGTCCGAGCCCCGCCCGCTCGCGCACGACGGATGGGAGATCAACGGCTGCCCCGTGAACGGCCCGGCGGTCGCGGCGGCGGGGCGCGAGGTCGCCGCCGCGTGGTTCACCGCGGCCAACGAGACATCGCGTGTGAGCGTCGCATTCTCGGCTGACTCGGGCGCGACGTTCGGACCGCCGGTCGTGGTGGACGACGGGCGCCCGCTGGGCCGTGTGGACGTGGTGTTCCTGGCGAAGGGCGTGGCGCTCGTAAGCTGGCTCGAACTGGCGCAGAAGGGGACGGAGCTGCGCGTGCGGCGCGTGTCTCGGAACGGCACGCGCGGCGAAGCGCTCATGGTCGCCGACTCCAGCTCAGCCCGCTCGAGCGGCTTCCCAAGGATGGTCCTTTCAGGCCGCGAAGTCGTCGTGGCCTGGCGCGATGTCTCTGAGCCTTCCAAGGTGCGGACAGCCGTCCTGACATGGACGGAATCCGACTGATTCCCGCGACCCGCTCGGCACTCCTTCCGAGAGCCTCGCACGGCGAGAGGACGACATGGTCATGAAGAGTAGAGAACGCGCCGAGGCGGGCAACGCTTCGGCCCCGACAGCCGCGGTCCTGCCGACTGCACCCACGCCTGGCTCGCTCGCGGGCCTCACGGCCGTCGGCGTGGTCGCGGCGCTCGGGGCGCTCTT
>CAZMRX010000646.1:804-2166 GCA_964568755.1 uncultured Acidobacteriota bacterium
GAACTCGTGCTCTCGCGCGTGGGCGGCACGCCGTTCTGCGCGCTCGGCGGCGGAGCCGACTGTAGCGCGATCTGGAACTCCGGCCTCGCCACCGCGGTCCACAGGCTGTCGGGCCTGCCGGTGGCCGGCTGGGGTCTCGCCTGGGGCCTCGTCGCTGCCGGGTTGCCGCTCCTCGCGCTCACACGGCACGCCGAGGGCCGTCCCGACGCGGCGCTCGTCTCCGCCATCCGTCTGACCGCGGCGGCCGGCGTCGTCACGGTCGTGGTCATGGCCGCCGCGAGCGCGGCCGAGCGAGCCTTCTGTCTCGGCTGCTTCGTGACGTACGTGCTCGTGGGGGGCTACTCCGGCATCGCGCTCCTCGGCTGGCCGCGCGCCGGCCTGCCTCAGGTCGTGCGCGGCGCCATCGTCGCCGGCGGATCCACGGCACTCGCCGTCGTGCTGCTGCTCTACCCGGGGCTCCGCACGCCACGAGCCACGGCAGAGGCCGGCCGGGAAGCGATCGCGAGCGCCGCCGCCTCGGGCGCGCACGGGGCCACCGGCGACGTTGCGCGCGATCAGCAGGTCCAGGAGCTGGTCGCCTCGCTGTCGCCGGAGCTCAGGCAGACGCTCGCGGACTCGCTCGGCATCTACCGCAGCGAGCCCGAGCGCGCGCCGATCCCCGCCCGGGCGCCGAAGGGCCCCGCCGATGCCCCGGTGCGCATCACGGAGTTCACGGACGTGCGCTGCGACCACTGCGCCGAGCTCCACGAGACGCTCGGAAAGCTACGGGGAAGCCTGCCGCCCGGCAGCTTCAGCGTCGACTCGCGGCAGTTCCCGCTCGACGCCGAGTGCAACCCGCTGCTGCAGGGCCCGCCCCGCGACCCCGTGCGATGCCTCGCCGCCCGGGCGCGCATCTGCCTCGAAGGGCACGCGCAGGCGACAGAGTTCGACGCCGCGCTGTTCGCGGAGCAGAAGTCCCTCACGGCCGACCGTGTGCTCACGCTGGCGACGCCTCACCTGCCACGCAAGGAGCTGGAGGCCTGCCTGACGAGCGAGACCACGGCGGCGAAGCTGCGAGCGGACATCGAGGTGGCCTCCCGCTACGAGCCCGACGGGACGCCGATCGTCGTGGTCAACGGCCGGCGCGGCACCAGCTTCGGACCGTTCCTCTACGTGCTCGTGCTGACGCGCGGCTCGGCGGACCACCCCGCCTTCGCCTCGCTGCCGCCGCCCAACCCGCGGGCCCACCTGCACTGAGAGGGCGCCGATCGCGGTCGCGGCCTCTAGAACCGCGTGGAAAGGCCGACCTGCACGAGGCGCGGCGGCCCCGGCAGCATCCCACGCGAGCGGTCGGCCAGGTAAAGCTCGTCGAACAGGTTCTTC
>CAZMRX010000647.1:0-2147 GCA_964568755.1 uncultured Acidobacteriota bacterium
AGGGGGCAGCGCCGCCCTGACGATCGCGACCGATGCCGGCCGATTTCGTCTGCGGTGGGCACACCACCCGCGGACCGAGGCGCCATTCATCGTCGGAACGGCGCAGGGCCTGGCGCCGCTCGAGCTCGACCTCGCCGGCCTGCGCCGCGCGCTGCTCGGCGGCCTCGCGGCCGCGCTCCTGCTCGCCGCGGCCGGCGGCTTCTGGCTCGCGCGAGGAGCCCTCGGCCCGGTGGCGCGGATGGCCGAGGAGGCCCGCGGCATCGACGACCGCACCGCCGGGGCGCGGCTGACCCCGCCGCGTTCGCGGGACGAGCTGTTCGTGCTGGCGGAGGCCTTCAACGGGCTGCTGGGACGCCTCGAGAAAGCGCTCGGCCAGCAGCGCCAGTTCATGGCCGACGCCTCCCACGAGCTGCGCACGCCTGTGTCGGTCGCGCGCACGGCGATCGAGGTGAGCCTGGCGCGATCCCGACGGGCCGAGGCGGAGTACCGCGACAGCCTCGGCGTCGTCGGTGAGCAGATGCGGCGCTTGAGCGGCCTGGTGGAGGACATGTTCACCCTCGCGCGCGCCGACGTCGCCCCGCTCCCACTCGCGCGGGACAGGCTGTACCTGGACGAGCTCGTGGAGGACTGCGTGCGCGAGGCCCGGCTGCTCGACCCCGCGAAGGGCGTGCAGCTCGGCTGGACGGGCCCGCAGGACGTCGAGGTGATCGGCGATGAGCGCCGCCTGCGCCAGATGCTGATGAACCTGCTGGCCAACGCGGTCCGTCACACGCCGGCCGGAGCGCCGGTGCGGGTCGAGCTTCAGGCGAGCGCGGACTTACTCGAGATCTCGGTGAGCGACAGCGGCGGCGGCATCCCGGAGGCCGAGCGCGAGCGGATCTTCGAGAGGTTCGTGCGGCTCGACGCCTCGCGCGGGTCCGACGGCGCTGGACTCGGGCTCCCGATCGCCCGAGTGATCGCCGAGGCGCACGGCGGATCGCTCGCCCTCGTGCTCAGCAGCCCGTCGGGGAGCACCTTCCGGGTGCGCCTGCCCGGCGCTTCCGCCTGAGCGGGCGTCATCGTCCGTTCATCTCGCGGCTGCCAGACTCCTCGGCGAAACGAGGAGGTCTCATGTCGAAGTCTCGTGGCAGCGCTCTCACGCTCGTCGCCACGGCCCTGGGCGCCGTCTCCCTGGCCGCAGCCGCCGAGCCGCCGTTCGTGGGCCCGCCGGCTCCTCGCTCCGGACCGGCTGCCGTCGCGTCGGCGCAGGGCACGCCCGCGCCGGCCCCGCTCCCCGCCTATCTGCGCGACCGGGGCGAGGGCGTCGCGACCTCGATGTTCGGCACGTACATCAGGCAGGGCGAGTGGATCGTCTATCCCTTCTTCGAGTACTACCGGGACGACGACTTCGAGTACAAGCCCGAGGAGCTCGGCTACCCGGGCGAGGTGGACTACCTCGGGCGCTATCGCGCGAACGAGGGGCTGCTGTTCCTCGCCTACGGGCTGGGCGAGAACCTGGCCGTCGAGCTCGAAGCCGCCTACATCTCCGCATCGCTCGAGAAGGCCGCGGACGATCCCTCCGGCGTGCCGGCGCGCATCGAGGAGTCGGGGCTCGGCGACGTCGAGGGCCAGATCCGCTTCCGCTGGCAGAAGGAGAGCGAGCGAAGCCCGGAGCTCTTCAGCTACTTCGAGACGGTCATCCCGCACAGCCAGGACAAGGTCCTGATCGGCACTCCGGGATGGGAGTTCAAGCTCGGTACCGGGCTCGTGAAGGGCTTCGGCTTCGGTACGCTGACCGCCCGTGTAGCCGTCGACTACTCCGAGGCCTCGTCGAGCCACTTCGACCTCGGGGAGTACGCCGTCGAGTACCTGAAGCGGCTGTCGCCGCGCTTTCGCGTGTACGTCGGGCTCGAGGGAACGCAGGACGAGCTCTCGCTGATCACCGAGGTGCAGTGGCACGTCTCGCGCAACGTGTTCGTCAGGCTCAACAACGGCCTGGGACTCACCGCGAAGGCGGCCGACTGGACCCCGGAGGTTGGCATCTTGTTCACGCTGCCGACGCGAAGGTCTCCGCCGGCGGCGCGATGAAGCGGTCCGCTCAGTCCTTCTCCTCAGCGATCTGGAAGGCCATAGGAATGCGGATGACGGCCTCGACCGGCTTGCCGTCT
>CAZMRX010000648.1:0-2141 GCA_964568755.1 uncultured Acidobacteriota bacterium
GGTCGCCGGTGGAGATGTAGAAGAGGTTGAACTCCTTGACCAGGGACTCCGACTGGGTCCCCTTGCCGGCCCCGGGCGGGCCGAACAACGCGAGATTCAGCATCTTGGGGTTTCCTTGCTCGGTCCTTTCAGGCGTCAGCGACGTTCCTCGCCGCTCGCGCCGGGAACGTTAGCTCAGGGGGCGGGCGCCGCCGCAAGAGCCTCATGCATGGGGAAACCAGCGCTCGAGCGGATTGCGAAGAGCCCCAGGCTACTGCGCGAACGGGTCGCGGACGTCGAGGAAGGAGAACTTTCGAAAGTCGCCGTCGCGGGTATACAGGGTCCGGACGCCGTGCTGCTTCAGCAGCGCCACGACGTGAGCGTCGGGCACGAGGTTGCCACGCACGGGGAAGGTCCCCGTCACCTCGCGGTAGGTCTCCAGGAAGCCGTCCTGCTCGGCCAGCAGGCGCACGTGAGGCAGCCCGACGAGAGCGTCGACGTTGCGGAGCGCCTCGGCAGGCGCAAGCGGTGCGGAGAAAGTGCCGGGGTGGGTCGCGATCCGGAGGTAGGACATCACGGTCGGCCACACCAGGCAAAACAGGTCGTCGCCGGCGGCCGCTTCCTTCAGGAAGCTGCGTGCTCGCTCGTGGACGGGGCTCGAAGCGTCGGACGCGTACAGCAGGACGTTCACATCGCAGGAGAAGCTCACGGCTCCGCCGCCCGATCGACCCGGTCGAGGATGGAGTAGACGACGTCCTTGTCGGCCAGATCGACGAGGGCACCCATGGGCCGCGACGTCCAATCGAACACCGGTGCGGCTGGCTTCTTCGGCCTCCGCGCGAGCGCCTCGGCCAACAGTCGCGACACAAGCTGGCCCAACGTGCCGCCCTCGCGCCGCTGGAGCTCACGCAGGTCCTTGAGCACTGGCGTCTCGATGTCCACGGTCGTTCTCATGCATCAGATGTATAGCACGTCAACATCAGATGTCAAAGTGATCGCATGCCCGGGTATGAGCCTGCCGTGCGAGCATAGCCGCCGTGACCGCCCCGGCGCGCAAGCCGCGCTACGTCTTCGGCGAGTTCGTGCTGTCGCCCGCGCGGCGCGTGCTGCTCCGCAACCACGCCGAGGTCGCACTCATCCCTCGCTACTTCGACCTGCTCGTGCTGCTCGTCGAGCGCCGCGGCGAGGCCGTTCACCGCCGGCAGATCTTCGACACGGTCTGGACTGACGTGGTGGTTTCCGACGGCGCCCTGAGCCAGGCCGTGCGCACGCTCCGGCGCGCGCTCGGCGACGACCCGCGCGAGCCCGCCTTCATCCGGACGGTTTCGCGGCACGGCTACCGCTTCGTCTTCCCGCAAGTCGTGACCGAGCCCGACGACGAGCCGCCGCCGCTCGAGCCCGAGCCGGCGCCGCTCAAGGACGAAGCGGCACCCGGCTTCGACCCGCTCATCGAGCGGCTGCTGGCGCCCGGCCCGCTCGACGACGAAGACCGCCGCGAGGCGGCCGAGGCGCTGCATGCGCTCGGCACCGAGGAGGCGCTCCGTCGCCTCGACGGGCGGCAGGGCCACGCGCGAGCGCGGGCTGTGCTGCGCGACACGCGCTGGGACATAGCGCACGCCGGCGCCGTGCCGCTCCTGGGTCAGCCGGATCTCGCCCTGACCGTGGGATGCCTGCTGAGGCTGCGCTGGCATCGCACGATCCGGCTCGCCCGCGCCCGCTGGGCGAGTGCCGTGGCCGGCGGTGCGATGGCCGGCGTCGTGGCCGGCTGTCTCGGCGGCCTGGCGCTCAGGCTCGGACCGGGGTCGCGCGCGAGCGACGCCGTCCCACTCGTCCTCGGCCTCGTGGGCCTGGTGATCGGCGGCCTGGGAGCGGCGGGCGTCGGCGCGGGCCTTGCCGCCGCCGAGGTCATGGCCCGTTCCCGCCGGGCCATGGCACTGGTCGGCCTGGGCGCCGCCGCGGGCGCGCTCGTCGGCGCCGCCGCGCACCTCCTGGCACTCGCCACCATTCGCGGCCTCTTCGGGCGAGACCTGTCGCCAGTCGGCGGCGGCTTCGAGGGCCTCGTCCTGGGAGCCGCCGCGGGCCTCGGCTACGCTCTCGCCACGCCGCGGGCCGAAGGCGGCATGGCGACGCCGCGCGGACCGGCCCGGGCGCGCGCCGTGCTC
>CAZMRX010000649.1:0-2139 GCA_964568755.1 uncultured Acidobacteriota bacterium
GTCCCGCGGTGCAGCTCTGCTGCCCGTACCAGTCGGTGAAGAGGGCGCCCTGCTTCGCGATCGAGTCGATGTTGGGGGTCTTGTAACCCATCACGCCCTGGTTGTAGGCGCTGATGTTGAAGCCGCCGATGTCGTCGCCCCAGATCACCAGGATGTTCGGCTTCTTCGCCGCGGTTTGAGCCAGGGCGGGCGCTACCGCCCCTGTCGCCACGGCGAGCGCCGCCGCGACGATCCCGAATCGAAACGTCGTCCTACGGTTCATCGAAACTCCTTCCCCTTGGTCCGTCCTTTGTGGCTCGCATCAAAACAGGAACGACAGGAAGACCTGGAAGCCCTCGTAGGTGACCTTCCCGCCCAATTGGCTGACCAGGATGCCGCGGTCGTAGCTGTATCGGTTGTACTTATATTGAACGCCGAGTCCGGCATTCTTGAAGAAGTAGTAGTCCGCCCCGAGGCGCCAGTCGGCAACCGAAGCCTCCGACTCGCCGGGCGACACCTTGATGTAGAGGAAGTCGGCGCGGGCGACGAGGCGCTTCGTGAGCCAGCCGCTGGCGTACCCGCCGACGGCTCCGGTGATGCTGCCCGTGGAGGCGACCTCGTCGAGTGTGCGGCTCACGCCGCCGACCGTCCCCGTCGCCTGCACCCGCGCGCTCAGCCAGAGATAGCCGATGCCGAGCGTCGGGCCGATCTCGAAGCGCTCGTTGCGGACGAGCGCGAAGCGGTAGTACCCACCGAGGATGTCCGTGCCGGTCGACGTGGAAGCCTTCAGCCCGGCCTGATACGTCTCGCCACCCCAGGTGAACTCGCGCTGGAGGTCAAAGCCCTGCCGGTCGCGGCTGAGACCCGTGTAGCTGAGCTTGAGCTGGTGGCGACGCCCGACGCGCCAGGTCCCGTCCACCCAGAACGTGTTGACGTTGTTGTCGACGCCGAGGTCCTTCTCGAAGCTGACGTCCGCGGAGCCGTCGTAGCGGAGCTGGGTGTCGGCGCTCAGTCGGAAGTAGCCGGTGTCGACCTGGAAGCGGTCCGGCAGCCCGTTCCAGTCGCCGGACGACTGGGCGAGTGCAGATGACGACGACAGGACGGCGGCCAGGATGCCGCCCACGACGAATCGCATGTGATGGACCCCTTCGAGGCGGAGCAAGTGGCAAGAGCGAGGCCACCTCGAGCCCCTCGGGGGTGGCGTCACCTAACTCATTGATTCAACTGCTGAAATCTGGGTCGTGTCCGGTGGCTGAATGGGAGCTCGATCTCCCGTGGCGTCGTGACCGCTCACGGCCCGTCGTGAGTGAGTCGCGCGTGCGGTATAGTCGCTGGCTTCCGCATGACGATATCCCTCAGCCGGCTGGTGCTGGACCTGTCCACGCGCTTCACGGGCCTTCCCGTGGAGGACGTGGACGGAGAGATCGAGCGGGCGCTGCGGATGATGGTCGAGGCGCTCGGGACCGACCGCAGCACGTTCTCGCTGATCACGGCGGATGGACGGCTGCAGCAGACCCACACCTGGGCACGCGAAGGGATCGAGCGCATGCTGCCCACGATCACCGCCGCGGTGCCCTGGTACGCCAGCCAGCTCACGGCCGGCCGCGTGGTCGCGCTCTCGCGGCTGCCCGACGAGCTGCCGCCCGAGGCGGAAGCCGAGCGGGAATACACAGGCGCGAGCGGCCTCTTGTCGAACCTCGCCGTGCCCGTGGCGCTCGGCGGTCGCCACGTGTGCATGCTGGCGACCGGGACCTTCCGCGAGCACCGGAGCTGGGAGCAGGACACGATCGACTGCGTGCACCTCGTGGGCCAGATCATCGCGAACGCCGTGCACCGCAAGCGCACGGAGGAGCAGCTGCGCAGCCAGCTCGAGGAGATCCGGGCCCTCAAGGACCAGCTCCAGGACGAGAACGTCTACCTGCGCCAGGAAGCCCGGCGGGGCGATTTCGCCGACGTCGTGGGGCAGAGCCCGATCCTGGCCGGCGTCCTGGAGCGCATCGCGCAGGTGGCGCCCACGTCGAGCTCCGTCCTGCTCCTCGGCGAGACCGGGACCGGCAAGGAGCTACTGGCCCAGGCGATCCACGAGCGCAGCCCGCGCAAGGACAGGGCCTTCATCAAGGTCAACTGCGCCGCCCTGCCCGCATCGCTGATCGAGACCGA
>CAZMRX010000650.1:0-2126 GCA_964568755.1 uncultured Acidobacteriota bacterium
CTCCGTGATCACGTCCTCGGTCATGCCGTCGCGGAAGTACTCGTCCTCCTTCGCGCCGCTCAGGTTCTCGAAGTAGAGCACGGCCACCGACTTCTCTCGCGCGCCGGCCGGTGCCACGCGTCCCGAGTCGATCTCGCGCTTCAGGCGCTGCAGGTCCGCACGCAGCTCCGTGGCCGACTGGTAGCGCAGGCGCCGGTCCTTCTCGAGCAGCTTCCCCACGATGTGGCTGATGCCGTCGGGCAGGCCGCGGTTCTGGTCGGACGGCGGCGGCGGCGTGTGGTTCAGGATCCGCTCGAAGACGCTCGCGGTCGTGCCGCCGGCGAAGGCCGGCTGGCCGGTCGCCATCTCGTACAGGACCACGCCGAACGAGAAGAGGTCGGTGCGCGCGTCGACCTCCTCGCCGCGCGCCTGCTCCGGAGACATGTAGGCGACGGTGCCGAGCGTCGAGCCCGCGCTGGTCGCGAACTCGTCGGTCGGCATCGCGGAGTTGAGCGGCGCCTCGCCGGCGCGCCGGCTCTCGAGCAGCTTGGCGAGGCCGAAGTCGAGGACCTTGGCCTGCCCGCGATCGGTCACGAAGATGTTGGCGGGCTTGATGTCGCGGTGGGCGATGCCCTTGCGGTGGGCGGCCTCGAGTGCGTCGGCGATGTGGCCGCTCAGCTCGACGATCTCCTCGACGGGAAGCGCCCGGCCCGCGATGCGGCTCTTGAGCGTTTGGCCCTCGAGCAGCTCCATCGCGATGAAGGGGCGGCCCGGGTCCTCGCCCACGTCGTAGACCGTGCAGATGTGGGGATTGTTGAGCTGCGAGGCCGCCTTGGCCTCGCGCTTGAAGCGCTCGACGGCCTGCGTGTCGCGTGCCAGCTCGTCGGGCAGGAACTTCAGCGCCACCAGCCGGCCCAGGCGCGTGTCCTCGGCCTTGTAGACGACGCCCATGCCCCCGCCGCCGATCTTTTCCAGGACGAGGTAGTGGGAGAAGGTCTCGCCGATCATGTTGGGGCCGAGCCGGCAATGTTATTCGCGGCACTCCGGGCCGTCAACGTTGCGTGGCCCACTCCACCACGGGCGCGACCCACTCGGGCAGCGGACGGTACAGGAAGCCGTGGCGAAGGCCGGTGTCGAGCACGATCTCCCGCACGACGCGGGTCGGCTGCGAGCGGCCGTCTGCGCTCCACCCGGGGCAGGGCTCGCTGGTCTCGTCCGAGCGCTCGCGAATGGCGAGGATGCGGCCCACGGGCTCCTTCCCGTGCTCGGCCTGCAGCTGCCGAGCGCTCTGCGACAGGCACGCGCCGATCACGCAGAAGCTCAGCGCGGGGTCCTGCAGGCGCGTCGCCGTCAGCAGCGCGATCCAGGCGCCCATGGAGGCGCCCACCACCGTGATCCGCCGCGCGGGCACGCCCGAGGCCACGAGCCCGCGGACCTGGCCCACGACCCGGTCGGCCGCCACGGCCGGCGACTCGTCCTTCGGCCGAATCCCGCCGCTCACGACGAAGCCTCGCTCCCGGAACGCGGCGAGGATCTGCTCGAGCTCGTAGTAGCCGAACTCGGCATGACGCGGCCGCGGGTCCTGCCGCTCCTGGACGATGCGCCCGTGGAGGTATATCAGGTGGCGGGGGCCCGACTCTTCCCCCCCGGCGAAGAGCGGCGCGAGCAGGACACAAGCCGCGACCCGCAGCGCTGCCTTCATGGGGTTGTCCATCTCGCCATCGCTCAGGCCGCCTCGTCGTCGCCCCAATCGGCCGCTGGCCGATCCATCCAGACCCAGGCGATGAAGTCGGTGAGCGGCGCCTCCGCGTCGAGCTCGCGCAGGCGGCGGGCCACCTGGCCGCGATGGTAGCTGGAGTGCATTCCCACCTGCAGCACGCTCTCGGCCCACGTCGCCGGCCGCGCCTGCCCGAAGCGCTGCACCAGGCGGTCCGCCCACGGGAAGCGCACCTCGCGCCCGACGTCGGCGGGGGACAGGGCCGCGAGGTAGGCGGGCAGCTCCCGATAGTACTCGCGCGCCCAGGCGCAGAGCGTCTGGGGCGTCGCGAACGTGCCGAGCTCGCGCGGCTTCACGGCCTCGCCCCGCCAGATGTGCAGGTACGCCCACTCGACCAGGTGCAGGTGGTGCAGCTTCGCCTGAAGCTCCG
>CAZMRX010000651.1:0-2125 GCA_964568755.1 uncultured Acidobacteriota bacterium
GAACAGGCTGTCGATGTCTTCGTCCGTAATCTCGGCGAAGGGGCTCTCGAAGGCGGCTCCGGCCGCCGCGCGCTCCTTCTCGACCTTGCTCATGATGCGAGCGAACACGTCGTTGAGCTCGCCCGAGGCCTTCTTGACCCGCAGCCGCACGAGGCCGAGCGAGCTCCTCTCGTCGAAGATCACCACCAGGATCACGCGGCTGGCCACGATCGAGATGTGGATGTTGTCCTTCTCGCCCTCGTGGAACAGGATCGAGAATTCCTTCTCGCCGATCAGGCGCGCGAGGCCGTCGGTGGCGGCCACGTTGCCGGCCGTGAGCGAAGCGAGCGACGTCGTGTCGAGGTTCTCGATCTCGCCCTGCGCGGCGATCTGCTGCCCGTTCTTGTCGACCAGGAACACGACCTTGGCGTTGGCGTCGACACGGAGCTTCGAGATGATCCCTTTGATCTGGTTGAACTCCTCTTCGTACATCACGATGTCGGGCGCGGCCATTCCGTGATTCCTCCTCCCGCAATGAGCCCGCGCGCCAGCTCCTAAACCACGAAGCGGAGCGGGACGAGCCCCCGGGAAACGCATAAGGGTAGCCCGCAGGTCAACCGAAATCAAACGTGGGCGGGGGGTTAGCGAGTTCCAGGGCGCCCCCGCCGCGGAGGGGGCTGCCTCAGTAATCCCGGCGGCCTTCGAGCGCCTTCGACATCGTGACCTCGTCGGCCCATTCCAGGTCGCTGCCCACGGGCACGCCCATGGCGATGCGGGTGACGCGGACGCCGAGCGGCTTCAGCAGCCGCGCCAGGTATACCGCCGTCGCCTCGCCCTCGACGGTCGGGCTCGTGGCCAGGATGATCTCCTCGACGCCGCCCTCGCGGACGCGGTCGAGCAGCCCCTGGACGCGCAGCTCGTCGGGGCCCACGCCGGACAGCGGCGAGAGCACGCCGTGCAGCACGTGGTAGCGGCCGCGGAAGTCGCGCGTCTTCTCGATGGCGACGACGTCGTGCGGCTCCTCGACGACGCAGATCGTCTTCGCGCTGCGCCCCGGGTCGGCGCAGTGGGCGCACAGCTCGCGGTCGGTGATCGAGTTGCAGACCGTGCAGGTGCGGATGCCGTCGAGCAGCGTGGCGATCGCCTCGGCCAGGCGCGAGGCGTCGTCCTGCTTGCCGCGCAGCAGGTAGAAGGCGATCCGCTGGGCCGACTTGGGTCCGATCCCGGGCAGCTTGCGCAGCTCGTCGATCAGCTTCTCGACCGGGGCGGGATAGTCCATGGCGTGGTGACTGAGGGCCTCAGGGCCTGGCGGTTGCCGGAAGCGGCGAGTCGCGGCGGAACCGGAGGGCTCGCAACGCTGGCCGAGTCACATGCCGGGCAGCTTCATCCCGCCCGTGAGGCCGCCCACTTTCTCCTGGATGCTCGCCTCGACTTTCCGCGAGGCCTCGTTGACGGCGGACAGGACCAGGTCCTGCAGCATCTCGACGTCGTCGCGATTCACGACCTCGGGGTCGATCTTCAGGCTCTTGAGCTGCTTCTGGCCGTCCATCTCGACCTTCACGACGCCGCCGCCCGCGCTCGCCTCGACCAGGATCGCCGCGACCTCGGCCTGCAGGCGCTCCTGCGCCTGCTGGAGCTGCTTCATCATCTTGCGCGGATCGCCAAACGGGTTCACGCGTCCTCCCTCCCGGGCAGAGTCTCCCTCACGTCCACCACCCGCCCGTCGAAGAGGTCGAGCGCCTCCTGAACGGCGGGCTCCTTCTCCGCTTCCTCGCGCAGCTTCTGCCGCTTCACGACCTCGGGCGAGGGTGCTTCCGGCTCGCGCGCCGCCGCGGCCGACCCGGCCTCGATCCGGAGCGCGAGCGCGTGGCCGGCCGCCTTGCGAGCGAGCGCCTGGTAGTCCTCGGTGTGCTCCCGGGCGAAAGTCAGGAAGTCGGGCGGCAGCTCCAGGACGAGCACGTCGCGGTCCTTCCGGGCCGAGGCCGCGCGCAGCGGAGCCGCGAGCGAGGGGCGGCTCTGGCACTGGCCCAGCATCTCCGCGAGCAGCGCCTCGGCGGAGCCCGCGGCCGCGGCCGCGAGCGGCTCGGCCGGCGCAGCGGGGCTCTCGGCCGCGAGCGGCCGGGGCGCAGGAGCAGGCGCCGCGACC
>CAZMRX010000652.1:0-2124 GCA_964568755.1 uncultured Acidobacteriota bacterium
ACCGGGATCGGGGCTTGCGGCCGGAAAGCGCCCGGCGCGTGGCCGCGGTTCGTGACGAGGTCGGCGAACGCGAGGCCGATGCGCCCCACGTTGGCGGCGCCCACGTGGACCACGGCCACGAGGCCGTGGGCGGCCGTCTCCACGAGCACGCTCACCCGCTCGTTGCGCGTGAACAGCCCCGGCACCGAGCGGACGCCGGCGGCGTTCACGGGGAAGAGCCGCCCGGGCACGTAGCGCCAGCCCACGATCTCGCCGTCCACCGGCGAGTGGACGCGGTGGTACATGGCCGGGCTCAGGTAGAGCGTCGCCGCCACGCCGACGCCGAAGCGAGCCGCCTGCTCCCCGGAGCCGAGAAGCGCCTCGATGCCGTACGTGTCGCCCTTGATCTGCTCGAGCCGGCCGTCCCGGGGGATCTGTCCGATCGCGCTCAGCCGCGAGTCGGACGGCGACACCACGACACCGCTCGCCGACTCGATCGGCCGCGCCCCCTCGCGGAGGCGCCGGGTGAAGAAGGCGTTGAAGCTCGCGTAGGCCGAGGGCGGCAGCTCGGCCTCCCCCAGGTCGACTCCATAGGCGCGCGCGTAGGCCTGGATCAGGGGGACCCGGATCGGCCGCGGCAGGCGAAGGTCCGAGAGGCGGCCGACGATGCGGCTCAGCCGCGGCGAGGACACGGCCGTCACCGCGATTCGCTCGAGGGTCGTGCCCGTGCCGCTCACGCGTGCCATCGTATGCGTTCCGGGCGCGTCCGTCGCCCTCTCCTGGACCTCCCCTGACCGTTCGGCGTGCGATGCTAGACTGCCGCGTTTGCGCGGGCGCCGCCTCGCTCGCGTCACGACAAAGGAGCCACTTGGCGAAGAAGCCGAAGCCGCAGCTCGACCTGTTCGCGGAGAAGCCGCCGTCCGAGCCGAAGGCCGCACCCAGGGCCGCACCCGACGCCGAATCCAAAGCCGAGCCCACGGCGCCGCCGGCCAGCCCGGAGCCTGCGCCCGCCCCGCGGCCCTCGGCCAAGGCGCCGCGCGTCACCGCCGAGTCGCTGGCCTCGAAGCAGCGCGAGATCTCGGTCTCGGAGTTCTTCGCCAAGAACCGCCACCTGCTGGGCTTCGACAACCCTTCGAAGGCGCTGCTCACCACGATCAAGGAAGCCGTCGACAACTCGCTCGACGCCTGCGAGGAAGCCGGCATCCTGCCCGAGCTGCACGTCGAGGTCCACGACCTCGCGCTCGAGGCCATGAAGAAGGACCCGGAGCTCACGAAGGGCGAGGGCCGCTTCCTGGTCGTGGTGCAGGACAACGGCCCCGGCATCGTGAAGGCGCAGGTGCCGAAGATCTTCGGGAAGCTGCTCTACGGCTCGAAGTTCCACCGCTTGAAGCAATCACGCGGACAGCAGGGCATCGGCATTTCCGCGGCCGCGATGTACGGGCAGATCACCACGGGCAAGCCGATCCGCGTCACGAGCCGTGTCGGCAGGCGAAAGCCAGCGCACGTGTTCGACATCCAGCTCGACACCCGCAAGAACGAGCCGGTCGTGACCCACGACGAGACGCTCGATGACTGGCAGCAGGAGCACGGCACGCGGGTCGAGCTCGAGATCGTCGCCAACTGGCAGACGGGTCAGCGTTTCGTGAACCGCTACGTCGAGCACACGGCGCTCGCCAACCCGCACGCCGCGATCCGTTACACGCGGCCCGTCGCCGCCTCGCAGCGAAGCGACCACTCCAACCGGCCCGGCAACGAGACGCTGTCCTTCCCGCGCGCCGCGAGCGAGCTGCCCAAGGAGGCGGTCGAGATCAAGCCGCACCCGCACGGCGTCGAGCTGGGCTCGCTGATGCTGCTGGCGCGCGAGTCGAAGAGCCGCGACGTGCGCGGCTTCCTGCAGACGGCGTTCAGCCGCGTCTCGCCCGCCGCCTCGGCGGACATCCTGTCGAAGGTGTCCTGGGGCAAGAAGCTGGTGCGGCCGCGCGGCTTGGGCGAGAACCGGGCGATGGCCGAGGAGCTGCACAAGGCGATCGCCGCGACCAAGCTGATGAGCCCCCCGACCAACTGCCTGAGCCCCATCGGCGACGAGCTGATGCGCAAGGGGCTCGTGAGCTTCCTGCACGTGATCGAGAGCGAGGGCGAGGCCGG
>CAZMRX010000653.1:0-2121 GCA_964568755.1 uncultured Acidobacteriota bacterium
TCGATCGCGTACACGGTGCAGATGCCGGGGTGGTTGAGCGCCGAGGCCGCGCGCGCCTCGCGCTGGAAGCGCTCGAGCGAGGCCTTGTCCCCGGCCATCTCGGCCGGCAGGAACTTCAGCGCCACGTGGCGCCCCAGCTTGGTGTCCTCGGCCTCGTACACGACGCCCATGCCGCCGCTGCCGAGCTTCGCGGTGATGCGGTAGTGGGAGACCGTTTCGCCGATCATGCTTCTCCTTCGCGGCTACTCGGTCGAGGGCGTCGCCGGGTAGAGCTTGTCGAACTCGGGCTCGCCGTGCAGCAGCGCCAGGTCGGGATCGCGGCGGGCCCAGTCGGGGTCGCGGAAGCCCGCGTCCCAGGACTTCCGGATCGCGGCGAGCGCCTCGGCCTTCTTGCCGAGCTGGCAGAAGACGCAGGCGGCGTTGTAGAGCACGATCGCCTCGTTCGGCCGCAGCGCGATCGCGAGGCTCGCCTCGCGTTCGGCCGCGTCCACCATGCCGAGGCTCGCGTAGTCGCCGGCCAGCAGCGTGCGGGCGCGGGCGTCCTCGGGCACGGTCTTGATGTGAGCCTCGAGCGCCTGGATCTCGCGCTGGCGCATCTTGTCGAGCGCGTCCTTCTTGCCGAGCGCGCCGAGCGCGTTCGTGACCGGCACGTAGACGTTGTAGTCGCCGCCGCTCGCCTCGAGCGCGGCGTCGCCGAGGCGCGCCACATCCTGGTACTGGCCGGAGGCGAAGAGCGCGCGCAGCAGCAGGTAGTAGGCGCCCTCGGTGTCGGCCTTGCGCTCGATCGCCTGGCGCACGGCGGCGACCGCCTGCTCGTACTGGCCCTCGGCGTACAGGATCCAGCTCTCGGCCACCAGCACCTCCGGCAGGTCGCGCCGGAGCGCACTCGCCCGCTGCGTGGCCGACACCGCCCGGCCGATCCAGCCCTGCGAACGCTCGTAGTGGTAGTGCAGCGCCGCGCACACGTTGGCGATCGCGGCGTGCGCCAGCGCGAAAGTCGGATCCAGCGAGACCGCGTTCTCGAACATCTGCAGCGCGAACTCCAGGTCCTGGCGCGTCAGCCGGCGCGCGAAGCTCTTGCCGCGCAGGTACAGGTCGTAGGCCTGCAGGCTGTGCGTGGGCTTGACGGCGAGGGCCTCCTGCTCCTGCGGCGAGAGCTGGACCCGCAGCGCCTCGGCGATCTTGCGCGCGATCTCGTCCTGCACCTCGAACACGTCGGCCATCTCGCGGTCGTAGCGCTCGGACCAGAGCGGGAAGTCGGTCTGCGTGTCGACGAGCTGCGCCGTGATCCGCAGCCGCTGCCCGGCCCGCCGCAGCGTGCCCGTGAGCACGCAGGACGCCTTCAGCTGCTGCCCGATCTGCACCGGCGTCACCGGCTTGTCGCGGTACGCGAGCACCGTCGGGCGCGAGAAGATCCGCAGGCCCTTGATCTTGGAGAGCTCCGTGATGATGTCCTCGGTGACGCCGTCGCGCAGGTACTCGTCTTCCTTCACTCCGGACAGGTTCTCGAAGTACAGCACGGCCACCGACCGCTCGGCCGCCTTCTGGGCGCCGCTGCGCGTGTCGGGCGCCTCCGCCGCGCGCCGCCCGCCGGAGTCGGTGTCGCGCTTGAGGCGCATCAGGTCGGTCTTCAGGTCGGTGGCCGTCTGGTAGCGAAGCGTGCGGTCCTTCTCGAGGGCCTTTCCGAGAGCGCGGCTGAGCTCGGGCGGGAGCGAGGGGTTGAGCTGTGCCAGGGGCAGCGGCTCGCGGTTGAGGATCGCGTCGAACACGAGGGCCGATGTCTCACCCTGGAACGGCAGCACGCCCGTCGCCATCTGGTAGAGCACGGTCCCGAGCGAGAACAGGTCGGTGCGCGAGTCGGTGAGCTGGCCGCGCGCCTGCTCCGGCGACATGTACGACACCGTCCCCATCGTGGTGCCCGCGCTCGTCAGCTCGCTCGGCTGGATCGCGGTCGGCGCCTCCGAGTGCTCGGCGCCCGCGGGCCGGGCGCGCTCGATCTTCGCGAGGCCGAAGTCGAGGATCTTCGCCTGCCCGCGCGGCGTGACGAAGATGTTGGCGGGCTTCAGGTCGCGGTGCACGATGCCCTTCGCGTGCGCCGACTCGAGCGCGTCCGCGATCTGG
>CAZMRX010000654.1:0-2109 GCA_964568755.1 uncultured Acidobacteriota bacterium
GGCCGAGCACGCTGGGCGGGGTCCCCGCGCGGGATGGGCCGGCGGGGCGGGCGCAGGAGCCGGCCGAGGCTGGGGCGCTGGAGGCGGCCGAGGCCCGGGTGGCGGCGGAGCGGTGCTTCGCCAGATTCTCCAGGAGGGGAGGAGCGAGGTCGTGACGGGCGCCCACGCCTCGCGCTGGGGCGGCGAGCGCGTCGCGGCCGGCGTGAAGCGCCCGCGCGGCGGCGCCATCGTGGTGACCGTGGACGCGGCCGAGATCGCCGCGCTCGAGAAGCCGGCTTCGCTCGAGTCGCTGCTGGCGGAGATCACCGCCGGCAGCCCCGAGATCGCCTACACGGTGTTCGAGCACGCGGAGACACGGATCGCCTTCGGCGACGTCCCGCCAGACGCGCCGGCTGCCGCCGGCGAGCGGGCGCTCAACCTGGGCGGCCGCCCCGTCCTCGAGTTCGCGAGCGACGTGCCGCTGGCGACAGGCGAGACGGCGCGCCTGCGCCTGGGCATGCGCCTCGACAACGTGCGGCGCGTGGAACAGCGCATGGCGCTGCGCCTCTTCGCCTCGGTGGCCGCCGCGTCCGCGCTCGTGGCGTTCGCCTTCGGCCTCGCGGGCCTCCGCCGGCGTTACGGAGCGCTGAGCGAGAAGCACGCGCGCGCGGAAGCGGCGCTGCGCCGGCGCGACCGGCTGGTCGCGATGGGCGAGCTCGCCTCGACCGTGGCGCACGAGGTCCGCAACCCGCTGAACGCCGTGGGCATGACGGCCCAGCGCCTGAAGCGCGAGTTCCTCGGCCGCGTGAGCCAGGGCGAGCCCGAAAGAGCCGAGCTCGAAGAGCTGCTTTCCGTGATGAGCTCCGAGACGCAGCGGATCGACAGGATCGTGCAGCAGTTCCTCGAGTACGCGCGGCCCCCGCGCCTGGTGCCGGAGCCAGTGGACCTGTGCGCCCTGGTGCGGGACGTCGCCGCGCGGGCGTCGTCGCTCGCCGAGGCTCGCGGTGTCCGACTCGAGGTGGATGCCCCCGGCTCGGAAACCGCCCTCGTGGATCCTGCGCAGCTGCGCCAGGCCCTCGACAACCTGATCCGCAACGCCGTCGACGCGACGCCTGCGGGTGGGCGAGTGTCTCTGGCGGCGCGCCGGGAGGGGGCCGGGCACGCGATCGAGGTGCGCGACACGGGCGCTGGCATAGCGCCCGACGAGCTGCCGCGGATCTTCGACCTCTACTACACGACGAAGCCGGACGGCACCGGCGTCGGCCTCGCCGTCACGCAGCAGATCGTGACCGCTCACGGCGGGACGATCGAGGTGGATTCGCGACCCGGCGCGGGCACCGCCATGACGGTGCACCTGCCGGTGGGAGAGGATGAAGGGCGTGGCTGAACGGCTGATCCTGGTCGTGGACGACGAGGAGCCGCAGCGCCGCGTGCTGGCCGGCTTCCTCCTAAAGGCCGGCTACGAGGTGGAGGCGGTGGGCAGCCCGGACGAGGCGCTCGCGGTAGTGGCCGCGCGCACGGTGGATCTCGTCCTGACGGACCTGCGCATGCCGGGGAAGACCGGGGTCGAGCTGCTGGAGGCGGTGCGCGCCGTCAATCCGGAGATCCCGGTGGTGGTGATGACCGCCTACGGCACGGTGGCGAGCGCCGTCGACGCGATGAAACGCGGCGCCGCCGACTACCTCGGCAAGCCCGTGGACCTCGACGAGCTGGAGGTGCTGGTCGCGCGCACCCTCGAGCGCCGCGCGCTCGCGGCGGTGAACCGCGCGCTGCGCGAGCAGGTCGAGTCGCGCTATCGCCTGGCCGGCCTCGAGACGGGCAACGCGCGCATGCAGGAGGCGATCAACATGGCCGCCCGCGCGGCGGCGAGCCGGGCGACGATCCTGATCCACGGCGAGAGCGGCACGGGCAAGGAGCTGCTCGCGCGGGCCATCCACTACGCGAGCCCCAGGCGGCGCGGTCCGCTGGTGGCGGTCAACGTCGCCGCGCTGCCGGAGACGCTCCTCGAGTCGGAGCTCTTCGGTCACGAGCGCGGCGCCTTCACCGGGGCGGACCGCGAGCACCGCGGCCGCTTCGAGCTGGCCGACGGCGGCACGCTGTTCCTCGACGAGATCGGCGACCTGCCGCTCG
>CAZMRX010000655.1:0-2104 GCA_964568755.1 uncultured Acidobacteriota bacterium
GCCATGAGAGGCCTCGCGGGACGGGAATCCTTCGACGTCCAATCGCTTGATCGTCGCGTGGCACGGCCGCACCCCGACTTCACGTGGCATCGGCTGCGGACGGAGCAGCCGGGCGTCAACTCACGCGGGCTGTTCGACCGCTACGGCTTTCGACTGACGCACGGGACGGTCGAGCCAGCGCGCGACGAGCGCGTCGAGGCTCACGGCACCGGGGCCGGCGAGCGCGAGCCAGCCGAGGAAGAGCAGGTAGACGAAGGGCGTGACGTCGGTCAGGCCGCCGTCGCCCGTCCCGCGCAGCGCGTCCAGGAAGCTGGCGCGGTCGGCGGTGGCGAGAGCCACGGCCATGGTAGACGCGAGCCCGGCCGCCACGAGCCGCGTGGCGAGCCCGACGAGCAGCAGCAGGCCGCCCCAGAACTCGAGCCGCGAGACGAGGAACGCATTCGCCTCCGGCATCGGGATGCCAAGCTCGGTGAAGAAGCTCACCGTGTTCGCGAAGTTCTCGATCTTGCCGGAGCCAGTCTGGTAGAACGCCTGGCCCATCACGAGCCGGGTGACGAGGGGGGCGAGGAAGGCGAGTGCCGCGGCCAGCTTCAGGGCGAGCACTCGGCCGCGCCGCAGGGAATCGATGCTCAACATGCGTCAGTCCTCCGTTCGGCCGCGACGGGAAGCGGCTCACTCCTGAGATGCCGCGGCGGGCCGCCCGTTACGGCGCGGTCGGGCCGACCTCCAGCCGTGCGAACAGGCCGTCCGACGCCCACTCCTGGAACCAGCGCGTGAGCGCTTCCGGGCCGGGTGTGCCGCGACGGCCGCACGCCGCCGTGAGCGCCGAGCCGACGCTGCGGCCAGCCGCCAGGTCCGAAAGCAGCTGGAATGCCGGATGGCTGAGCTCCCGGCGGTAGACGGCGTAGCTCTGGCGGAAGACCGCGACCCAGGCGTCCCGCCGCCGCGGCTTCGGGTGGTCGTGGTCGTCGCCCTTCGCGCTGTCCAGCCATTCGTTCGCGTTCCAGCGCAGCTCGACGAGCCGCAGCGCCGGGCTCGGGACGAGACGCAGCTCTTCCCAGGCGTCGGGCGGCACCGCCTCCAGCGCCTGCGTCGCGAGCCGCGGCGCCTCCTCGGCGTCGAAAGCCTCGGCGACCGCCCACTCGAGGCGGGCCAGGTCCCGGCAGAAGCCGCGGCGCGGCACGCCGGGCGCCTCGCCGAGCCAGTCGACGAGCGAGCGGCCGAGCACGTTGAGCGTGTAGCTGCGTGAGGGGTGCGCGCGCACGTAGTCGCGAACGAGCGCGGCGAAGCGGGTCTCGCCCAGGAAGTGCGCGAGCGCCGGGTAGTCGCTCTCGAGCGCCTCCGCCATCCGCAGCAGGTACATCTCCTGGTAGATGCCGATCCGATCTCTTGCCGCGAGCGTCGCCGAGGGCAGCAGCACCTCCCCGACCCGCTCGGGCGGCAGCAGCGCACGGGCGTCGTCGCTCGCGAGCGCTTCCTGGATCGGTCCAGGATGGACGATCACCGCCTGCATCCAGCTCTGCAGGCCGCCGAGGGCCAGCTCAGGCGCCATGGGTCCCCGTGGCGAGCGCGTCCTGGCCGCGCAGCGGCGCGGCCTTCGCGGCCTCGGCACGCACCTCGTCGAAGGACGGGATCGCCTCGTCCCACTCGAACAGCGTCGAGACCGGTCCGGTGCGGGCGCAGGCGCGCGCGTACAGCGCCCAGACCGCGTCGAGAGCCGGACCGCTGTGCGTGTCGATGATGTGCGTGCCCTTGTTCGTGTGGCCGGCCAGGTGGTACTGGACGACACGCTCCGCGGGAATCGCGTCGACGTAGCGCTCGGCCTCGAAGCCGTGGTTGAACGAGCTCACGTAGACGTTGTTGACGTCGAGCAGCAGGGCGCAGTCGGCCGCCTCCGCGAGCCGGCCCAGGAACTCCCACTCGCTCATCGTCGAGGAGGCGAACGCGAGGTACGAGCTCGGGTTCTCGATCGCGATCGGCCGCTCGAGCAGATCCTGCGCCTGCTTCACGCGCCCGGTCACGTGCCGCAGCGTCGCCTCGTCGTAGGGCAGCGGCAGCAGGTCGTGGGTGTTGCGGCCGAGGACGCCGGTCCAGCACAGGTGGT
>CAZMRX010000656.1:0-2104 GCA_964568755.1 uncultured Acidobacteriota bacterium
GGCAGGTCGCGGCCCGCGAAGCGCGAGCGCGTCAGCGCCTCGATGCGCGCGATCAGCTCGGCGAGCACGGGCGGGTAGGGCTCGGCCGCGACGCAGCGGTCGTGCACGCCGCGCGGCGGGCGGTAGTAGTCGAGGCAGGCGAACTGCCAGTTGCCGAGCCAGTAGACCGGTCGCAGCAGGCGCCGCGCCTGCGCCGCGCCCGCTCCGCGCGCGGCATGGCGCTCCTCCCAGAGCGGATGGATCGACGCGAGCCAGTCCAGCAGCCCGGCGCGCTCGTGCGGCGCGACGAATCCGGACAGGAGATGGAGGCCGCCGGCGGGCATGACAGCGCAGGCTACCGCGCCCGCCGCGCACCCGCTTGACGGGCGCCCCGCGAAACGCGTATTGTCGGCCGTGAAAATGGTGTTTTCAGAACGCGCCGTCGACCGCTCGCTCGATGCCGCCCGCGCGCGCTCCGCGCGCGAGGTCGAGGAGCTGATCGGCGCCGGCCTGCGCGTGATGCGGCGCAAGGGCTCCGCGCGCGCCACCGTGGCCGACGTGCTGGGCGAGGCCGGCCTGGGCACGCGCGCCTTCTACCGGCACTTCCGCTCCAAGGACGAGCTCTTCCTCGCGGTCTTCGAGCGCGACTCGCACGGTTCGCGCGAGCGCATGCAGGAGCGGGTCGCCGGCGAGGACGGGCCCGAGGCGCAGCTGCACGCCTGGATCGACGAGGTGCTGTCGCTGGGCTACGAGCGCCCGCGCGCGCGCCGCACCAAGCTGCTGCTGCACGAATCGGGCGAGCTGCGCAGTGCGTACCCGGTCGAGTTCCTTGCGATCGCGCAGGCCGTGTGCGAGCCGCTGGCGCGCATCCTCGAGGCGGGGCGCGCGAGCGGCGCGTTTCCCGCCGCGGATCCCGAGCCCGACGCGCGCTCGATCCACGCGCTGGTCTGGAACCTGGTCGAGACGCGCCTCGCCGGCGGCGGCATCGCCGACCCCGCCGGGGCGCGCGAGCACGTGCTGCGTTTCTGTCTGCCCGCCCTCGGGGCGCGCTTTACCCCGGGACGGCGACGCAAGTAGCCTGTCCCGCGCAGGAGGAGATCCCGTGACCCGACCTCTCGCAGACTTCCGATTCATCTCCGCCGACTCGCACGTGAACGAGCCGCCCGAGCTGTTCGCGGAGCGCATGCCCGCGCGCCTCAGGCCGCGCGCGCCGCGCACCGAGGTGGTCGACGGCGTGCCGAGCCTGCTCGTCGAGGGTCTGCGTCCGCGCAAGCTGCCGCGCGGGCGCGAGGCGCTCGAGGGCGAGGCGCTGGAGCGCTCGCAGGCGGGTGGCTGGGATCCGCAGCAGCGCATGCGCGATCAGGACCGCGACGGCATCGCGGCGGAGGTCGTGTACCCGACGCTGTCGCTGCAATCGAGCTTCTCCACGCCCGATCCCGAGCTCCAGCTCGCCCTGTCGCGCGCCTACAACGAATGGGCCACGGAGATCTTCGCGCCGTATCCCAAGCGCTTCGCGGTGGCCGCGATCGTGCCGATGCTCGACATCGACGCGGCCATGGCCGAGGCGCGGCGCGCCAAGGAGCTCGGGCATCGCTGTCTGTTCCTGCCCGCGCAGGTGCCGAGCCGGCCGTACAACCACCCCGACTACGATCGCTTCTGGGCGCTGGTGCAGGAGCTTCGCATGCCGCTGACGTTCCATGCGGGCACGGGCCACGAGCCGCGCATCGAGAGCGGTCCGGGCGGCGCGGTGATCAACTACCTGCTCGGTGCGCAGCTCGACGGCCCGCACGTGCTGCTCTACTTCTCGGCCGGCGGCATGCTCGACCGCTTCCCGGGCCTCGAGGTCGTCACCGTCGAGACCGGCGGCTCGTGGCTGGCGTGGGTCATGACCCAGGCCGACGAGATCTACGAGAAGCACCACATGTGGGCGAACCCGAAGCTGAAGCTCAAGCCGAGCGAGCTGATCCGGCGGCAAGGCCACGTGACCTTCCAGAACGACCCGGTCGCGGTCAACAACCTGGGAGTCACGGGCTTCGAGCCGCTCATGTGGGGCAGCGACTATCCGCACCCCGAGGGCACCTGGCCCGGCTCGCACGAGACCTGCGACCGCATCCTGCGCGGCCTG
>CAZMRX010000657.1:0-468 GCA_964568755.1 uncultured Acidobacteriota bacterium
GCCGCGAACCACGGGGCGCCGGTGCCGTCGACGACGCGGCCCCCGCGGAACAGCAGGTCGTAGCTCGATTGAGCCGGGCAGGGGATCGCGGCGGCGAGGATCCCGAGCGCCAGAGCGCCGGGCAGCAGGGGAGTTGTGTACTTCATGCGCGGGAGTCTACTCGGTTCGGAGCGCTCGGCACGCATTGCGGTCAGGGGGTGTACTCACGGCCCAAGCGCCGCGGCGACACGCGGTCCCGAGGTGACAAAAGTCTTGACCCCCGCGACGAGGCCAGCTTAGCTTCGCACCGAAACCCGAGATCGTTGCAGTGTGGCTACAGCCCTCGGGCGAAGAGGTTCATCCATGAAGGCTCGGATTGGGATCGCCGTTCTCACCCTCTGCGGGGCGGTCTTCGTCGCTCGACCCGCCGCGGCGCAGGGCTACGGCGAGTCGCCCTACATCTTCGGGGTCCACGACCCCGAGGGCGCG
>CAZMRX010000657.1:478-2103 GCA_964568755.1 uncultured Acidobacteriota bacterium
CCCCACATGGCCGACAAGCGCAAGGGCTGGATCCTGTTCACCGAGGAGCTGGGTCGCGACCCCAACAACGCGAGCGGCCGCGACTACCGACCCTGGGCCGACCAGGGTTTCGGCATCATCGTGCGGCTGAACCACGGCTACGGCCCGACGACCGGCACGCTGCCCTATGCGAAGCACTACGCGGCCTTCACGCAGCGCGCCGCGCGCTTCGTCGCCGCCTCGCCGGGAGCGCACATCTGGATCGTCGGCAACGAGATGAACTGGGACCAGGAGTGGCCCCGCTACGAGGGCGTCACGGAGGAGATCACGCCGGACCGCTACGTCCAGGCCTTCCGCCAGGTGCGAAGCACCATCAAGGCGCTGCCCGGCCACGCCGGCGACCAGGTGATTCCCGGCGCGCTCGGGACCTACGGGCCGCCGACTGCAGGCGGGCTGAGCTTCGTGCAGTACCACGTCCGCGTGCTGGAGCTGCTCGGACCGGGCGGGCTCGACGCGATCGCCGTCCACACCTACACGCACGGAACCGACCCGGCGCTCGTCGTGGACGAGGCGCACATGGGCCCGCCCTACGAGGCCTACCACTACAACTTCCGCGTCTACCGCGACTACCTGAACGCGCACCCGGCGTGGGCCCGGAGCCTCCCGGTGTACATCACGGAGACCGACCAGGTCGGCCCTTGGGAGGACGCGAACCGCGGCTGGGTGCGCGCGGCCTATCGCGAGATCGACGAGTGGAACCGCGGGGCGGGCCGCCAGAGGATCCGCTCGCTGCTGCTCTACCGCTTCTGCTGCGACCAGTGGGACATCACGCGCAAGGGCGGCGTCATCGCCGACTTCCGCCAGGCGCTCGCCAACGACGACCGCTGGACGGTCGCGGCCGGCACAGCGCTCGACGCCGACGTCGTCGAGAACGAGAGCGCCGTGGGAATGAGCTTCACCCCCGGCGAGACCCGAACGGTTCGCGTGCGCGTGCGCAACACGGGAACCTCCACGTGGAACGCCGCCGACGGCGTCCGGCTCGGCACCGGCGCCGACAACAACGTGGCCTGGTCCTCGTTCTCCTGCGGCGGCTACGCGAACGCCATCGCCGACGGCCGGGCCTTCCTGTTCCGGTCCGTTGCCCCGGGCGAGAGCCACGACTTCGCCCTCACCGTGACCGCGCCCGCCACCGGCACGGCGCGACTGTCGGTGCGGATGGTGAGGGACGGTGTGACCTGGTTCGGCGAGGCGCTCGCCTGGACCCTGCCCGTCGTGAGCGGCCAGCCGCTCGCGGCGCAGGTTCTCGACTCGACGAGCGTGCCCGCCGCCATGGCCCCCGGCGAGACACGCCCCGTCGTCGTGCGCGTGCGCAACACGGGCAGCGCCACGTGGACAGCCGGGGAGATGCACCGCCTCGGAGCTGCCGCGGGCAACAGCGTCAGCTGGTCGGCCTTCGCCTGCGACGGTTTCGCGCGCAACCCAGGCGACGCGCGAGCCTATCTCTGCCAGTCGGTTCCGCCTGGTGGCACGGCAGAGTTCGCCTTCAACATCACGGCCCCGGCGAGCGGCGCCGCCGTGCTCGGCGTCCAAATGGTGAAGGAGCTCGTCGCCTGGTTCGGGGCCGCTCGCGGCTTCCCAATCCAACA
>CAZMRX010000658.1:0-2097 GCA_964568755.1 uncultured Acidobacteriota bacterium
AGCCTCGCGTACCAGAGCCGCGACGTCATCGACGTGATGAACGCCGAGTCGGGCGTGCCCCTGCGCGAGCTGCGCGTGGACGGCGGCGCGTGCGCCAACGACTTCCTGATGCAGTTCCAGGCCGACATCCTGGGCGTACCGGTCGACCGGCCGGCGCTGGTCGAGACCACGGCCGCGGGGGCGGCGTTCCTCGCCGGGCTGGGGAGCGGGTTCTGGAAGGACGCGGCGGCGCTGGCGGCGCGGCGGCGCCGGGACCGCTTGTTCACGCCCTCGATGCCCCCGGAGCGGCGCGATGCGCTGTACGCGGGCTGGGCGGCCGCGGTCGAGCGCGTCAGGACGCGTTAGCCGATCCCCGCCACCTGCCGCAGGACGTCGTAGCGGTTGACGAGGCCGACGAGCCGGCCCTCGTCGCGCACCAGGGCCGCCGGCGTCTCCTTCGAGAGCATCGTCACCAGGCGGTCGATCGGGATGTCGGCGTCGACCACCGGGAAGGGCGCGCCCATCACTTCCGAGACCGGGCGGTCGAGCAGCTTCCCGTCCTCGAGCACGCGGGCCATCAAGCCCTCGGTGACGGAGCCCACGCAGTCGTGGCCGTCCACCACCGGCACCTGCGAGATGCCCCAGGTGCTGATCAGGTTGAGCGCCTGCCGAAGGCTGGCGGCGGGGCCGACCGAGACGAGCGGCGGCAGCGCTTCCGGATGGCGACGCAGCAGCTGGCCCGCCGTCACGCGCTCGGCCTCGAGCATCTGGTTCTCGCGCATCCAGGCGTCGTCGTAGAGCTTCGAGAGGTAGCGCTCGCCGGTGTCGCACAGGATCGTGACGACGCACGCCTCGGGATCGTCGACGCGCCGCGCCACCTCCAGCGCCGTCACCACGTTGAGCCCCCCCGAGCCGCCGATGAAGATCCCCTCCTCGCGCGTCAGGCGCCGCGCGGCGCGGAAGGACTCGGCGTCCGAGACGGTCATCCACTCGTCGACCACCGAGAAGTCGAGCGATGTCGGGATCTTGTCGCCGCCGATGCCCTCCACCTTGTACGGCTGCCCCTGGCCCTTCTCGTGGGTGCGCGCGTACTCGCTGTAGATCGAGCCGACCGGGTCGCCCGCGACCACCCGCACCTTCGGGTTCTTCTCCTTCAGGTAGCGCCCCACGCCCGTGATGGTGCCCCCCGTGCCCGGCGAGCACACGAAGTGCGTGATCTTCCCCTTGGTCTGCTCCCACAGCTCGGGCCCGGTGGTGCGGTAGTGCGCGTCGGGGTTGTCGTCGTTGTAGTGCTGGTTCGCGAAGATCGCCCCGGGCGTGTGGGCCACGATCGTCTTCGCCTTCTGGATGTAGTACTCGGGGTGGTCGGGCGGCACCGCGGTCGGCACCACGATCACCTCGGCGCCGAACGCCCGCAGCAGCCGGATCTTCTCGCTCGACATCTTGTCGGGGATCGTGAAGATGCAGCGGTAGCCCTTGATCGCGGCCGCGATCGCGAGCCCGATGCCGGTGTTGCCGCTCGTCGCCTCGACCACGACGCCGCCCGGCCTGAGCTCGCCGCGCCGCTCCGCCCCTTCGATGATCGCGAGCCCGATCCGGTCCTTCACCGAGCCGCCCGGGTTGAGGTTCTCGGCCTTGCCGTAGACGGGGGTCCGGAGGCCGCGCGCGATGCGCCGCAGGCGCACGAGCGGCGTCCAGCCCACCACCTCGACGATGTTGTCGTACGGCTCCAGGTTGCGCTTCATCTCCACCCCCGCGCTCGGCCGGGACCTCGCCGGCAGCCGGCTCTGCGCCAAGCCTGAGGATATCTCACGGCCCGAGTCACGCGGCGATCCCGAGCGCGATACGATCGCCGCCTGCAGAGCTGAACGGAGGGTCCATGATCTCGAGACGCGACTTCCTCGAAGCGACCACGGCCGCGGGGGTCGGCGCCGTGGCTCTCGGCACCGGACCCGCATCCGCGGATCCGGGCGGCTCGCAGGCCTCGCCGGGCGCCCCGGCCACGGGGACCGCCTCGCGCGGCGGCCTGCTCTACCCGCGCCAGAACCAGCACCGCAGCGTGCTCGACCTGTCGGGCTTCTGGCAGTTCCAGCTCGACCCGAAGGAGGAGGGCGAGGC
>CAZMRX010000659.1:0-2086 GCA_964568755.1 uncultured Acidobacteriota bacterium
CCGCGCACCTTCTCGGCGAGCTTGAGCGCCGCGAGCTTCGGTGTGCTCGGCAGCAGGATCGCGAACTCCTCGCCGCCGTAGCGCGCCGCGACGTCCACCTCGCGCACCGCCTTGCGCAGCACCGACGCCAGCCGGCGCAGGGCCATGTTGCCGGCCAGGTGGCCGCGCGTGTCGTTGAAGGCCTTGAAGTCGTCGGCGTCGATCATCATCAGCGTCAGCGCGTGGTCGTAGCGCTGCGCCCGCCGCACCTCGGAGACGACCCGGTCCTGGAAGTAGCGGTAGTTGTAGAGCCGCGTCAGCTCGTCGTAGATCGCCGAGGCCTGGGTCCGCCGCAGGATCTTGATCTCGACGATCGCCGGGTTGTGGAGCTTGCGCTGGCCGCGCAGGAAGTACTGCAGCACGGCCACGCGCAGGTCGACCTTCTCCGGGACGCGCTTGTTGAGCTCCTCCCACTGGCGCAGGATGCTGTCCCAGTGCTCGCGCGCCGGCTCGTTCGCGAAGTCGAGCTGGGTCAGCACGAACAGCAGCGTCGGGTAGGCCTCGGGCCCCGACTCCTTGGCGAGCCAGACCATCGCCTCGCGCCAGCCGGCGGGGGTGCGCGGGCCGTCCTCGAGCATCGAGACGATGCGGTCGGCGATCGCCCCGCTCATCGCGTCCGTGCGGCCGGGCTCCTGCTTCATTCCGCGCTCGCTCCTAGACGAGCTTCTCGATCGGCATCGGCCGCGCGAAGTGGTAGCCCTGCGCGAGCGAGAACCCCGCCCGCAGGCACGCGTCGGCCTCTTCCTTGTTCTCGACGCCCTCGGCCAGCGTCTTCACCAGCAGCTCGCGCGCCGCGGCCACCAGCGAGGCCACCAGCCGCTGGCGCGACACGGGCGCCTTCTCGAGCCCGGTGACGAAGCGGCGGTCGAACTTCAGGTAGTGCGGGGGCGCCTCGGCCAGCTCGAACAGCCGCGCCTGGCCGGCCCCGAAGTCGTCGTACGCGAGCCCGACGTTGATCTCCAGCAGGCGGTTGCGCAGCCAGGTGATGAAGTCGGTCTGGGCCAGCGCGCTCTCGTGGATCTCGAGCACCAGGTCGACGTTGGGCGCGAAGGTGCGCAGCTCCTCGAGCGACTCGAGCAGGCCCGGCCGCTCGAGCTCCACCGGGTGCGTGTTCACGAACAGCATGGGCGGATCGGGCCGGTCCTTGACGAGCTCCACCGCCTTGCGCCGGAACAGCCGGCTGAGCTCCGCCTGCACGTCGGGGCCGAGCGCCCCGGCGAGGTCGAACAGCTCCACCGGGCTCTCGGGCAGGTCGGGGAAGCGCCCGCGGCCGAGCGCCTCGTAGGCGGTCACCCGCGCGCCAGGCAGGGTCACGATCGGCTGGAAGTACATCGTGACGGCGGCCTGGTCGATCAGCTCGCGCACCTTGACCGCCCCGGAGATGAAATGCCGGCTGAGCGGCGCGGTGTGCAGGATCGTGCCGTCGGCCCCGGGGCAGTCGTCCTCCGGCTGCTCGCGCGAGATGCGGAACTCGTAGTCGCCGACGTGCAGCACGTCGCCGTCGTGGAGCGGACCGTCCTTCACGTTCTCCCGGTTCAGGAACGTGCCGTTGCGGCTGCCGAGGTCGCGGACCCGCAGCGCCAGGCCGTCCGTGTAGATCTCGGCGTGGGCCTTCGACACGTGGTTCGACTGCAGCACGAGCTCGAGGCCCGCCCCGCGCCCGATGCGGAAGGGCAGGGGCTGCAGCGGCGTGCGCTGCAGCGAGCCGTCCTCGCCGACCTTGCTCTCGAGCATCCAGCCGCCGACCGCGCCGGCGGCTCCCCGGGCTTCGCTCAGTCGGTTGCGCAGGTCGGCCGATTCCGCCGGACCGAACTCCCGCGTGTCGCGCCGCGGCGAGAAGACCGGTATCGTTGTTCGCTCCGAGCTCATGCTCTCTCTCCGAGCCGAGACAGAGCAATTCCCGGGCCGACCGGCAGTGGGCTGGCCCGCAAGGACTTACGACGCCGGCGCGCGTCCAGTGTCTGGAATCCGGTCGCCATGCGGACGCCCGGCATGGTGCAACTTGGACACGAGGCCCGTATAGTCCCGCGAGCGTCGCACGCCCCGA
>CAZMRX010000660.1:0-2059 GCA_964568755.1 uncultured Acidobacteriota bacterium
CATGTCGCGGTACGAGAAGCCGAACTTCAGCTCGTGGCCGCCTCCCATCGCGTGGAAGAAGTAGCTGCCGTCGCCGGTGAGGTTCTTCTGCGGCCGCACGGCCAGGTAGGTGACGTTCGTGCCGATCGCGGTTCCCGTGACAAAGTCGCGCGTGCCCGCCTGCTGAGTGTCGCCGCGCGCCTCGAGCGCGAAGCCGGTGTCGTAGTACATCCCCTTCAGCGAGGCGAACAGGTTCGGCGAGAAGGTGTGATCGACCTGCAGCTTCCAGAGGCCGCCCGGGAGGCCGCTCCTGGTGTAGGCGGAGGACTGATCGGAGAGGAAGCTGTCGGCTTCCTGCAGGCCCGTCCCCGCCGTCCGGCCGAACTTCAGCTTGTCGCCCAGGAAGTAGAACGCCGAGACCATCGTGTTCGGCGCGGCCTGCCAGTTGAGCTTGGCGTTGTAGCTCGGCAGCTCGGTGTCGTCGGGGGTCTCGTTCATGCGCAGCAGCCGGATGTCCTGCGTGCCGTAGCTGGCGTAGAACCACAGCCTGTCCTTGAGGATCGGTCCGCCGATGTCGAGGCCGTAGTCGCGGATGCTCTTGATGCGGTCGCCCTGGTCGCGGTAGCTGCCGTCGGCGTCGAGCAGCCGCGGATCGCTCGCGAGCTCGTTGGGCGTGAAGGGCGCCTGGTTCTGGTCGCCGAGGTTGCCGAACGACAGCGCCTCGTCGGCCAGCAGGAAGCGCGCACTGCCGTGGAATGCGTTCGTGCCGCGCTTCGTCGTGAGGTTGATGCCGGCTCCGCCGGTCGCCATCGTCAGGTCGGTGCCGCCGGTGGTGACGGTGATCTCCTGGAAGGCGCCGAAGTCGAAGTAGCTGGGGGAGGCGCCGGTGGCCGACATGTCGGTGATCACCATGCCGTCCAGGTTCCAGGTGTTCTCCCCTTGCGGCTGGCCCTTGGACGACACCGCGGCCTGCTGGCCGTTCTGGCTGCCGGCCACGTTGACGCGATCCACCATCACGCCCGGGACGGCGCGCAGCACGCCCCAGGGGTCGCGGGCGTTCGGCACCTGCGCCAGCTCCTCGGCCGTCATGGTGGTGGCCGTGCCGCGGCGCTTGCCGTCCACGAGCGGGGTCTCGGCCCGCACCTCGAGGGTCTCGGCGACGCCCGACACCTTCATGGTGAACTCGAGCCCGACGTTCTCGCCGGTCGTGACGCGGATCCGCCGCACGCTGGACGCGAATCCCGGAAGCGACAGGGTCAGGGCGTAGTCCCCGCGCTCGAGTCCCAGGAAGCGGAAGCCACCGTCGCCGCCGGTGACCGTCGAGCGCAGCCCGTGCGTGCTCTCGAGCGCGACGTGGACTCCCCGCAATGCTCCTCCCGACTCGTCCTTCGCGTCGCCGTAGACGTTGCCCGACGCGATCTGGGCGGAAGCCCCGCCGGCCATCCCCAGCAACAGCCCCAGCCCTAGAACTAGGATTCGACCCATGATCGCGACCCCCTTAGTGTCAGAGCCCCAGCTTCAAGCCCAGCCGGATCGTGCGCGGCGTGCCGTCGAACTGGCCGCGAGGTGCGGACTCGGGTAAACGTCGGCGACTCCCTCACGACCTCGACCGTCTCGTCCGGGCCCGTCGGCTGCAGTGCCACGTCGATGTGCAGCTGGTTCCCCAGTCGCAGGTCGACGTTGACGACGCGCGCGGGCACGAACCCGGAGCGCCGCGCGGTCACTTCATACCGGCCCGGCGCAGGGAAGCGAACCGGTAGACGCCGTCCCGGTCGGTCGTGGCCTCCAACCCGAGGCCGGCCGCGCTCCTGGCGGTCACGGAAACCCCGGGTGCAGAGTAGTTTGCGGCGCTCGCCCCATGAGCAAACTCCAGCCCAACCCGCTCCGTGCGGCACGCCGACCTCGGCCGTCTGCGGGATCGCTTGGTATGAAATGACGGATCGCTCGGGAAAAGTGTCAGTCCCCGAGTGCCGATCCCACGTCCCGCAATCCGGACAGCGAACGGCCTCAGGCAGACCACTCGCAGCCCGGCCTGCATTGCAGAGTGGACGTGGTATATACTTGCAGTGCATATCAGGAC
>CAZMRX010000661.1:0-2057 GCA_964568755.1 uncultured Acidobacteriota bacterium
ACGGCGAGGGGGCGCTGGAGGTGAAGGTCACCCGCCTCGCCAAGGACAACACGCTGGCCCGGGTGATGCGGCTCGTGGAGGAAGCCCAGGGTCAGAAAACGCGGACGCAGAAGATGACGGAGCGCTTCACGAGCTGGTTCGTCCCGGTCGTGCTCGTCGGAGCCGTGCTGCTCATCTTCGTGCCTCCGCTCTTCGGGACGCCGCTGCGGGAGTCGTTTCTTCGCGCGATGGCCCTGCTGGTCGCGGCGTCCCCCTGCGCGCTCGCCCTCGGGCCGCCTTCGGCCGTGCTCGCCGGGATCGCGCAGGCCGCCCGCAACGGCGTCCTCGTGAAAGGCGGCGTGCACCTCGAGACGCTGGGCCGCCTCACCGCGGTCGCGTTCGACAAGACCGGGACACTCACCCACGGCCGGCCCGAGGTGACCGACGTCGTGGCGGTGGACGAAGGTCGGGTCGACGTCGATCGAATGCTCGCCGTGGCGGCGGCCGTCGAGGCGAGGTCTGGACATCCGCTCGCCCAGGCGGTGGTGCGGGCCGCCAGCGCACGCGGCCTCATCCTGCTCTCGGCGGGCGAGGTGCTCTCGCTCACCGGCCGAGGCGTGCGATCGACGGTGGACGGCCAGGAGGTCAGGATCGGGAACCGCCGTCTCTTCGAGGAAGCGGCGATCGCGATCCCGGAGTCGCTCTCGGCCCGCCTGCGCGGGCTCGAGGAGGACGGGAAGACGACGATGATCGTGGGCCTCGGCGCGGGCGTCGCGGGAGCGCTCGCCGTGGCCGACACGCCGCGAGCGGACGCCGCGGCCACGATTCGCCGGCTGAGGCAGATCGGCGTGCGGCACACCCTCTTGCTCACGGGCGACAACGCGCGCGTCGGAGCCCGAGTGGCACGGGACCTGGGGCTCGACGACGTGCGGGCCGAGCTGATGCCGGAAGACAAGGTCGCGGCGATCCGCGAGCTGGCGGCCGGCGAGACGCTGGCCATGGTCGGGGACGGCGTCAACGACGCGCCCGCGCTCGCCGCGGCCAGCGTCGGGATCGCCATGGGCGGCGCCGGCACCGACGTCGCCCTCGAGACCGCCGACGTGGCCCTCATGGGAGACGACCTCTCCAAGCTGCCCTACGCGGTCGGCCTCGGGCGCGCCACGCGCGCCGTGGTGGCCCAGAACCTCGCCGTGTCCCTGGGCGTGATCGCGTTCCTGGTCGTGAGCGCCGTCGCCGGCTGGGTCGGCATCGGCCTCGCGATCGCCTTCCACGAGGGCAGCACGCTGGTGGTCGTCTTCAACTCGCTGCGGCTGCTCGCCTATCGGGAGCCGTGAAGCGTCTCGCACTCTTTCGACGAAGGGAGGATCGCTTCGCGCGCCCTGCACACCGCGAGCGCCCCGTCGTCGCGGTTGACAACTCTTCACGGTCGTTGGCGGACTTAGGCACGCGACCGGGCGCTCGTCGTGGCACACTCGCCCATCGGCCGTGGCGCGCGCGGCCTCGGAGGACCTGCTTGAAGCTCGCGGCGACCCTGTGCGGACTGGCGACTCTGGCGCTCACGTTGAGCGCCGCTTCGAGCAACGCCCAGGGCGCCGATGTCCCGCCGCCCTTCCTCCAGACGCCGCTCGTTGCGCGGAGCGCCTTCGCGCTGCAGCGCGACGCGGCAGAGCCGTTCGGGGGTCTCCTGGCCAGGAGCCTCGGCTTCCCGCGTGGCCCGTTCCTGGGTCGCGAGGACGTCACGCTCCCCCCGGAGGACGGGGCCTGGAAGCAGCCCTTCGCCCCCGGCGGATCGCTCTCGGTCGGCTCCCGCAGCTCGTCCGCCGTATTCGCGAGCGTTGGCCTCGGGAGCCTGGACCGCCCCGAGCTGCGCTCGAAGGCGAAGGACGCGCTCGTCGTGGGTGCTCCGCCGCGCGACGAGGAGCGCCACCTTGGCGAGGCGCTCGCGCGCGGCGTGCTCGGGTTCGTCATCGGGCGCGCGATCGGTGAGCTCGCCAGCGAGCGGCCAGGCAAGGCCAACGTCAAGCTGCGGTCGGCGAGCGACCCGCACGGCAAGGGCGTCGGGCTCAGGCTCTCCGCCA
>CAZMRX010000662.1:0-928 GCA_964568755.1 uncultured Acidobacteriota bacterium
TTGATCCCGAACCCCCAGCTTCTCACGAACGCGGCGCCGCGGTCCAGCATCCGCGCCGCGCGCCCGCCCCGGCTGCGGCACCGTTCGTCTCCCGGGAGCCGCCCTTCGTCGAGGCGCGCTTGGGCGCGCTCCCGGCCGCCTGCGATGCTGCGCTGCGGGGGCGGGAGTGGGCGGAACCATGGGCCGATCGCGACGTGTGCTGTGGGGCGCGCTGCTGGGCTGCCTCGGCTGCCCCCTCGGGGCCCAGGAGGCCCCCCTCGCCATCCCGCGCCTGCAGGGGCCCATCGAGCTCGACGGCAAGCCCGACGAGGAGGCCTGGACGCGGCTTGCGCCCCTGCCCCTGACCCAGTACGCGCCGGCGTACCAGGCGGCTCCGCGCCAGAGGAGCGAGATCCGCGTGGCCCACGACGACGAGAACCTCTACGCCGCGGGCTGGTTCTACGACGACGAGCCGGGCGGCGTCCGCGTGAACTCCCTGTACCGAGATCGCTGGAACGGGGACGACGCCTTCGCGATCTACGTGGACGCGTTCAACGACAACCGGAACGCGAAGTGGTTCGGCACCACACCCGCCGGCATGCGCTTCGACCAGCTCGTCTCCGACGACGGCGACACGCTGAACGAAAGCTGGGACGGCTTCTGGGAGTCGCGGACGACGCTGCGCCCCGACGGCTGGTTCGCGGAGGTGCGCATCCCGTTCTCGACCCTCGGCTTCCAGGCGCAGGACGGGCGCGTCGTGATGGGACTCACCGTCACCCGCCTGGTGTCCCGCCTCGGCGAGCGCGTGACGTTTCCCGACATCGACCCGCGCTTCGACTTCCGCCAGCCCTCCCAGGCCCGCGACGTGCTGCTCGAGGACGTCAAGAGCCCGACGCCGATCTACCTCACGCCCTACGCCCTGGCCGGCGCCCAGACCGAGGCCGCGTCT
>CAZMRX010000662.1:938-2048 GCA_964568755.1 uncultured Acidobacteriota bacterium
CGCGCTCTCGGGCACGCTGAACCTCGACCTCACGGTGAACACGGACTTCGCCCAGGTCGAGGCCGACGACGAGCAGGTGGCCCTCGACCGCTTCCCGCTCTTCTTCCCCGAGAAGCGCCGCTTCTTCCAGGAGGGCAGCGGGCTCTTCGACTTCGCGACGAGCGGCGGCGGCCAGCTGTTCCATTCGCGACGGATCGGCCTGACCGACGGCCGCCAGCCGGTGCCGGTCCTCGCCGGGGCGCGGCTCGTCGGCCGCCTCGGCGGCTGGGACGTCGGCTTCCTCGACATGCAGACGCAGGAGCTGGGAGCCACGCCATCCGAGAACTTCGGCGTCGGCCGCCTGCGGCGCGCCGTCTTCAACCCGTACTCCTACGTCGGCCTGATGGTCACGTCCCGCTTGAGCGGCGGTCGCCACAACGTGGCGCTGGGCGCCGACGGGACGTTCCGGCTGTTCGGAGACGACTACCTCGACCTGAAGTGGGCCGCGACCGACGACGAGACGGACCCGGCGGACGCCGACCTGGGCAGCCGGAGCCTGTGGAACGCCCGCTGGCAGCGCCGCACCAACCGCGGGCTCTCCTACGTCCTCGAGTTCATGCGCAACGAGCGCCACTTCCAGCCGGACCTCGGCTTCCTGCCCCGCGTGGACGTCACCCGGGCCTCGGCCGTGGCGAACTGGTACTTCTTCAAGGACGCCCATCCCTGGCTGCGGCGCATCTGGCCCGGGGCCCTCGCCTTCGGGACCTACCGCAACCAGACCGGCACCCTCGAGTCCGGCCAGTACGCGGCGTGGGTCCAGTGGGACACGAAGGCGGGAGGCGGCGGCTGGATCGAGCCCAAGGTCTTCGTCGAGGACGTCGCGGAGCGCTTCTCCATCGGCGGCGAGGTCGAGATCCCCCGGGGACGCTACACGTTCGCCGACCTGCAGCTCGTCTACTCGATGCCAGCAGGGGCACGGCTGCGCACCGACGTGGACTTCCGGGCCGGCACGTTCTTCGACGGCCAGCGGGTCCAGGCCATCGTCACGCCGACCTGGAACGCCTCGCGGCATCTCGAGCTGGGCGGCTCGTACCAGCTCACCCGGCTGCGCTTCGAGGAGCGCGACCAGCA
>CAZMRX010000663.1:0-2041 GCA_964568755.1 uncultured Acidobacteriota bacterium
TGTTCATGACGTAGGCGTAGCCGAGCCGCGCGTCCGGGTCTGCGAAGGCGAACGAGCCGCCGGCGCCCGGGAAGCCGAACGCGCGGGGGCTCGAGCCGAAGAGGGGGTCCGGTCCCGGCCGCATGAAGCCGAGCGAGAGGCAGGTCGGCACGCCCATGACGAGGTCCTTGGTGGCCTGCCCCATGGGCTTCGCCGTGATCTTCTCCATGGTCTCCGGTCCGACCCCGAGCTCGGCTCCGCCCTCGGCGAAGGCAGAGTACAGGCGGGCGATCGCCCGGGCGGTGCCGACCCCGTTGCCCGCCGGCACCTCGACCTCGAGGCTGCGCCGGTCGCTCCAGTCGACCTCCGGGAGGGCGTGGAACGACTTGCGCAGCAGCGACCACGGCCAGAGCACACGAAGCAGCATCGGCCACGGCGTGGTCGGCAAGGCGCGCAGCGCGCGGCCCGGGGAGAACGGCAGCACGCTCGCGAGCCGTTCGGTCGGGATCTCGGGCGGCAGCCCGATGAAGAACTCGAGACCGAGCGGGCCGGCCAGTTCCTCGCGGAAGAAGCGTCCCAGCGTCCGGTGCGCAGGATCGACCCGTCGAATGAGCTCCTGCATGTAGAGCCCTACCGTCATCGCGTGATACCCGTGCCGCGTACCGGGCGGCCAGGCCGGCTTCTGACGGGCGAGCACGCGCGCGACCCCGTCGAGGTCGTTGGCCAGCTGCCGGATCGAGAGCGTCTCGTCCAGCCACACCAGTCCCGCTTCGTGGCCGAGGAGCTGCCGGACCGTCACGGCCTCCTTTCCGGCCTGCGCGAACTCGGGCCAGTAGCGCGCGACCGGAGCCTCGTAGTCGAGCCACCCCCGCGCGTTCGCGACCGCGAGGGTCATCGCGGAGATGCCCTTCGTGGTCGAGAACACGACCACCATGGTGTCCTCCTCCCACGGCTCGTCGCCCTCCGGCGACCGACGGCCGCCCCACAGGTCGATCACCTTCTCCCCGCGCCAGTACGCGGACACGGCCGCCCCGATCTCTCCGCGCTCCGCGAAGTTGCGCTCGAACTCGAAGAGCACTTCCTCGAAACCCGCGGCGACTCGTCCACGTGCGCGTGCGTGAGGACCGCGGGCGCCCGTACCTCTTGCGTCCATGTTGCCCTCCTCCGGGTCGTCTGGAAGGCCACCTGGGCAGGGTCGGTGAACGTTTCCCTGCCGGGGCGGATGCACCACGACTAGAGCGACTGCGCGGGCAGAGTTCCAGGCCCCGCCAGTCGTGGCAGCAATAGTCATGCCGTGAAACCGTCGCTGCGTTCCCTGGCTTTCCAGCGCTTGCCGTCTCCGAGGCCGCACGTTCTGCGCGATCGCTCTTCGTGCCGGGTACGTCGTAGCATGAGGGTCATGAGCAGCAACGAACTTCCCTGCCTGGACCTGCTGGAGGCCACGCCGGACATCCTGCGCGGCCTGATGACGGGATTGAGCGACGAGGACGCGCGGTGGAAGCCGGCGCCTGATCGGTTCTCAGTGGCCGAGGTGCTCGCGCACCTTTCACACTCCGAGGGCCATTGCTACCGGATGCGCCTCGACCGGTTCCTGAGGGAGGAGCGTCCCCAGTTTGAGTCGGACGACGCCCAGATGTATCTGGACCTGTACCGCAATGTCGATCCCGAGGATGCCTTTGCCCAGTTCGAGGAGCAGCGCGAAACCAACGTGGAATACTTGCGCGGGCTTGCCGCCGATAAGGGCGAACGAGTCGCTCTCCACGCAGAATTCGGAGAGATCACGCTCTCTCAGATGCTGCATGAATGGACGCTGCACGACCTGGGTCATGTCCGGCAGGTCGCAGAACTGGTGCGGGCCAGAAAGTACCTGGCCGGCGCGGGACCCCTGGCGCGGGGCTACCAGTTGAACCCATAGTCGGCAACAAGAGCCGATCGCAATCCACCCGCGCCGGGATCAGCAACCCTGCGTAACGGATGGTGGGCCGGCACGATCGCTCTTCGTGCTTGGTTGCCCTGCGGCCGGGGTGTACGGTGGCGGACCAGGGAGGGCTCCCCCATGACC
>CAZMRX010000664.1:0-2028 GCA_964568755.1 uncultured Acidobacteriota bacterium
TGTTGGCCTGGTGCAGCAGCGCCAGCTTGAGCTCGCCCGGCGCCACCCCGTTCTTCTGCAGCACCGACTTCGCCACCTCCACCATGCGGGTGGTGGCCATCTTGAAGACGTAGCGGCCGTCCATCACCGGGATGTGGTCGCCGCGCTCGAACTGCTCGGGGTCGGTGTAGGGGCGATGCTTGAAGCCGGTGCCGGGAACGTACAGCTTCTCGTAGTCGGCGCGCGCGCCGTGCAGCTCGTGGTCGATCACACCGCGCTCGCCGCCCTCGGTGGCCCGCAGCACCACCGCCGAGCCCGCGTCGCCGAACAGCACCACCAGGTGCCGGAAGCGGGAGTTCCAGTCGTACTCCTCCCTGGTCGGCGGCACGTCGGCCGTGCCCTGGGCGTACTCGAAGTTCGCGTTCGTCCAGGGCATGAAGCCGACGTGGACCTCGGCGCCCACCAGCAGCACCGTCTCGGCCATGCCGGCGCGGATCTGGGCGTCGGCGAGCTGCAGCCCGTAGAGGAAGCCCGAGCACTGCTGGCGGATGTCGTAGCACGGGACGCTCGGCAGGCCCAGCTTGTGCTGCAGGATCGTGCCGCAGCCGGGGAAGTAGTGGTCGGGCGTCATGGTGGCGAACACCACCATGTCCACGGACTCCTTCGCGACGCCGGCCTTGTCGAGCGCCTTCCTGGCCGCGGCCGTGCCCAGGTCGGAGGTGCAGACCTCGGGGCTCGCGAAGTAGCGCTGCTCGACCCCGCTGCGCTCCTTGATCCACTCGTCGCTGGTGTCCAGGATCCGCGCCATCTGCGCGTTGCTGAGCCGCACCGGGGCGATCTCGCTCCCGCTCCCGACGATCACGGCCCGCTTCATGGGGCACCTCCCTCGCGTGCGCCCGCTCACGCGACCCCCCCGCCCCCCGGATGATACCCTCGCGGTGCACAATAAGAGCGTCCGATGCTGACCGACATCGCGCAGAGCCCGATCTCCGAGACGATCCGCAAGCTGTCGGCCGAGCGCCGCAGCGGCGACCTGCAGGTGCGCGCGGGACGCATGGTCAAGATCGCGTTTTTCGACCACGGCCGCCTGGTGTTCGCGGCCAGCAACCTGCGCCGCGACCGGCTGGGCGAGGCGCTCGTCGCCGACGGCCGCATCACCGAGGCGGACTTCAACCGCGTCTCGGCCCTGATGCGCACCGACCGCAAGCGCTTCGGCGAGGCGCTGGTGGTCGCGGGCGTGATGGACCGCTACGAGGTCGGCACCGCCGTCGCGCGGCAGGTGCGCCAGGTGGCGCTGTCGCTGTTCGAGCTCGTGGACGGGGCCGCCGTGTTCGAGGAGCGCGGCGCGCCGATCCCGCTCGAGTACATGGTGAGCCTCTCGATCCACCGCCTGCTCTACGACGGGATCCGCTCGATGAAGAGCCAGGAGCTGGTCGAGAAGGGTCTCGGCAACCTCGACCGCGGCCTGGTGCTGGCCGAGGTGCCGCCGTTCCCGTTCGAGAGGCGCGGTCGCTCGGCGGAGGAGCTCGAGATCCTGGACCTGGCGCAGCGGCGCGTCACGATCCGGCGCCTGGCCTGGGCCGAGGGCGGGCTCAGCTTCCCGCGGCTGCGCGCCGTGTACGCGCTGTTCGCCGCGGGCGTGCTGCGCGAGGCGGACGCGGCGATCCAGGCGGCGCAGCCGGTGCTGCAGACAGACACAGGCATGTTCCTGCTGTCGGCGCTGCAGAGCCGGCCCGATCCCTCGCTGCGGGAGGCGATCCGCAAGGAGGTGCAGCAGGAGCTCGAGCACTCCTCGCGCCTCGACCGGGACGCCTGGCTCAAGCTCGCGCGCGCGGCGCCGCGCGACGAGCTGGTGCGCGCGCTCGAAGAGAAGATGGAGCGCTACCACGCGCTGCGCGACGGGGTCGGCCCGGACGACGCGCTGCTGACCGACATCGACGTGATCCTCGGGCGCGCCTCCTCGGCGCTGCGGCTCGCCCGCCAGGCGCCGAAGACGGCGATCGCCGAGGCTGTGCTCGGCTCGCAGCTTCGCGTTGAGTGATCCGTAAT
>CAZMRX010000665.1:0-2026 GCA_964568755.1 uncultured Acidobacteriota bacterium
CCGAAGTGCAACAACACGGGCTACAAGGGCCGCATGGGCATCCACGAGCTGCTGGTCGGCACGGACGACATGAAGCGCATGATCCAGAGGCGCGCGTCGGTCGAGGAGATGCGCCGGCAGGCGATGGCCGAGGGCATGACGACGCTGCTCCAGGACGGCATCATCAAGGTCCTGCGCGGCCACACCGATTTCCAGCAGGTCCGCGCGGTCTGCATCAAGTAGGAGGCGATCCATGGCCAACTGGATGGGCGGCAGCTGCCCGGCGATGGCGAACCAGATCGCCGGCGGCTTCATGCTGCTGAGCCCGAACAACCTGAAGGGCTTCCAGCCCGGCGAGCTGCAGGCGCTGAAGTTCGAGCTCGAGCGGATCCAGCGCAACACGCGCGCCGAGGTGCCGCCGGCGGACGACGCGCTCGCGCAGCAGGCCCGCAACCAGAAGATCAGCCGCCTGAGCTCCGCGCTCCAGGTGGTCCAGCACCAGATGACGGCTCGCTAGTGGCCCATCTCGCCAGTCCGTCGACCAAGGAGATGGGCCACTTTCTGAGCCGGTTGTTCCTGGCTGGTGTCCGGCCAGGCCGGCCAGCGACCCACTCGGCCGACCTGACCGGGGGAGGCGTCGCGCACCCTCCCCCGGACCCCCTCCCGCGAGAATCCCTCCCGCGAGCATGACCACCGGCTACCTCGACCTCCTCGTCCTTGCCGTCTACATCATCGGCGTCGTCGCCTTCGGCCTCTGGGTCGGACGCCACCAGAAGGACGCCGCCGACTACATGCTCGGCGACCGCAACATCCCCTGGTGGGGCCTGCTGTTCTCGATCGTCGCCACCGAGACCAGCACCGTCACGTTCCTGAGCATCCCCGGCTTCGCGTGGGCCCGCGACTTCAGCTTCCTGCAGCTTCCGATCGGATACGTCATCGGCCGCCTGCTGGTGGTCGCGTTCCTGCTGCCCCACTACTTCGCCGGCGAGTACTTCACGGCGTACGAGGTCCTGCGCAAGCGCTTCGGCGGCCCGGTCGGACAGGCGGCCTCGCTCCTCTTCGTCGTGACGCGCAGCCTGGCCGACGGGCTGCGGCTGTTCCTGACGGCGATCGTGGTCCAGGAGATCTCGGGCTTCTCGCTGCCGGTGTCGATAGCACTCGTGGGCATCACGACGGTCGTCTACACCTTCGTGGGCGGCATGAAGGCCGTGGTGTGGACCGACGTGATCCAGTTCGTGGTCTACGTCCTCGGCGCGATCGTGGCCCTCGGCATCCTCGTGACACGCCTGCCGGGCGGCTTCGGCCAGCTGCTGAGCGACGGCTCGGCGGCGGGCAAGTTCCGCTTCGTCGACCTCTCCGCGGCGCTCGACAACCCCTACACGCTCTGGGCCGGCGTGATCGGCGGCATGTTCCTCACCTTCGGCTCGCACGGCGCCGACCAGCTGATGGTCCAACGCTACCTGTGCGCGCGCAGCCGCGGCGAAGCCGCCCGTGCGCTGTGGATGAGCGGGATCGTGGTGTTCGCGCAGTTCGCCTTGTTCCTGCTGATCGGCGTAGGGCTCTTCGTCTTCTACCAGGCCTTCCCGCCGGCCACGCCCTTCGACCGGGCCGATCGCGTGTTCGTCCGCTTCATCGTGGAGCAGCTTCCGCCCGGAGTCATCGGCCTCGTGGCCGGCGCGGTCTTCGCAGCGGCGATGTCGACCCTCTCGAGCTCGCTCAACTCCTCGGCGACGGCCGTGGTTACCGACTTCTACCGCCCGCTCGCGAGGCGCGACCTCTCGCCGCGGCACCTGCTGCGGGTCACGCGCGGGCTGACGCTCGCCTTCGGCCTGGTGCAGGTGCTCGTGGCCCTCGGCGGCCCGCTCGTGGGCCGAACCGTCGTCGAAGCCGTCCTGACCGTCGGGGGCTTCACCACCGGCATCACGCTCGGCGTGTTCTTCCTCGGGATCTTCACCACGCGTGTCGGACAGCAAGCGGCGCTCGCCGGGCTCGCGCTCGGCCTGGCGACGATCACCGCCGTCGCCTTCGGCACGCACCTCGCGTGGCC
>CAZMRX010000666.1:0-2021 GCA_964568755.1 uncultured Acidobacteriota bacterium
TGGACCTGGCCGCCGAGCTGGGCGGCAACTGCGAGGCGAGCCAGGCCGGCTCGGAGGTCGTCGTGCACGGCGTGCGCGTGATCGCGCCGCTCAACCTGGCGGCCTCGATCCCTCACCACGCCAGCCAGCTCTACGCCAAGAACCTCGCCAACTTCGTGCTGAACATGACGAAGAAGGGCGAGCTGCAGACGGATGCCGACGACGAGATCGTGAGGGACAGCATGCTCACCCGCGGGGGCGAGGTGGTGGCCGCCCGCGTGCGCGAGGCGCTCGGCATGGCGCCGTTGCCCACGCCCGTTCCGGCCTGAGCTTGCCCCAGCATCGCCCGGGGAACGCCGCGGCCGGCCTGCTATACTTCGCGATCGAGCACGTGCCCCGCATGCGCAGCCAGCCCGCGTCGCCGTCGCCCCGCACCAGGCTCGAGGATCTCCTGCGCCGCTCCGATCCCGAGGTCGACCTGGCCGAGGCCGCGCTGCTGGTCGCCGCCCAGGAGTACGAGGAGCTCGACGTGCGCGGCTACCTGGTGCGGCTCGACGAGATGGGCCGCGCGCTGCGGCTGCGGCTGGAGGACGAGCAGCGCCCCGAGCGGGCCGTGATGGCGCTCAACCACTACCTGTTCCAGGAGCTGGGCTTTCGCGGCAACACCGAGCAGTACTACGACGCGCGCAACAGCTACCTGAACGAGGTGCTCGACCGGCGCACCGGGATCCCGATCACGCTGTCGCTGGTCTACATCGAGGTCGCGCGGCGCGCGGGCCTCGACGTCGAGGGCGTGGGGCTGCCCGGCCACTTCGTGGTGCGGGTCCAGACCGCCGCGCGCGGCATGCTCGTCGACCCGTTCCACGGGGGGATGCTGCTCAGCGAGAAGGACTGCCAGCAGCGCCTCGACCGGATCTTCGCCGGCAAGGTCAAGCTCGAGCCGAAGATGCTGCGCCCGTGCGGCCGCAAGGACATGATCGAGCGCGTGCTGCGGAACCTGAAGGCGATCCACCTGCGCGACGAGGACACGACGCGCGCGCTGCGCGTGGTGGACCTGCTGGTGAAGGCACAGCCCGGCAGCGCCGAGGACCTGCGCGACCGCGGCGTGCTGTTCGCGTCGCTCGACTGCTACGGCCTGGCTGCCCAGGACCTCGAGTCCTACCTGGCGCTCGCGCCGCGGGCGAAGGACGCCGAGGAGCTCGCGGCGCGCGTGGCCGAGCTCAAGTTCAAGGCGTCACGACTCAATTGATCGACGGAGGAAACGCAATCATGACGACGGCTACTGCGACGAGCGGCATCAACAAGATCGAGGAGTACCTGGGCGGCGAGGCCCGCCAGCTGCTCGACTACACCTCGAAGGGCATCCCGAAGGCGAGCCTTCACCTCCCGGGGCCGCGCTTCGTCGACGAGATCTTCGCGGGCTCCGACCGGCCGACGCCGGTGCTGCGCTCGCTGCAGGCGCTCATCGACCACGGCCGGCTCGCCGGCACCGGCTACGTCTCGATCCTGCCGGTGGACCAGGGCATCGAGCACTCGGCGGGCGCCTCGTTCGCCAAGAACCCGCTCTACTTCGACCCCGAGAACATCGTCAAGCTCGCAATGGAAGGCGGCTGCAACGCGGTCGCCTCGACGCTCGGCGTGCTGGGCGCCGTGGCGCGCAAGTACGCGCACCGGATCCCGTTCCTGCTCAAGTTCAACCACAACGAGTTCCTGACCTACCCGAACAAGTTCGACCAGATCTTCTTCGCCCAGATCTCACAGGCGCGGGACATGGGCGCGGTCGCGGTGGGCGCCACCATCTACTTCGGCTCGCCCGAGTCGGCGCGCCAGATCGTCGAGGTGGCGCAGGCCTTCAAGGTCGCGCACGAGATGGGGATGGCGACGGTGCTCTGGTGCTACCTGCGCAACCCCGGCTTCAAGAAGGACAAGGACTACCACGTGTCCGCCGACCTCACCGGCCAGGCGAACCACCTCGGCGTCACCATCGAGGCCGACATCATCAAGCAGAAGCTGCCGGAGAACAACGGCGGCTTCAAGGCGCT
>CAZMRX010000667.1:0-991 GCA_964568755.1 uncultured Acidobacteriota bacterium
CTCGCGGGCCACGAAGGGGAAGGTGACGAAGACGGTAGCCAGGATCAGGCCTGGCACCGAGAACACCAGCTTCAGCCCGAGCGCCTCCGACCAGGGACCCAGGACTCCGGTGCGGCCGAAGAGCAGGATGAAGACCATCCCCGAGATCACCGGGGAGACGCCGAACGGCAGGTCGATGAGGGTGATCAGCGCGTTCTTGCCCGGGAATTCGAACTTCGCGATGGCCCAGGCGGCGGCCACCCCGAACAGCAGGTTCAGCGGAACGGCGACACCCGCGGTCAGCAGCGTCAGCTTCAGGGCGGAGAGCGCCGTCGGCTCGCGCAGGGCCGCCACGTAGGCGCCCCAGCCCTTCTCGAAGGCTTGAGCGAAGACGGCCACGAGCGGCACCACCAGGAACAGCAGCAGGAAGCCCACCGCGATGGCCGTCAGGGCCAGCTTGACGAGCGGCGGCTCGCTGGTGGCGCGCGCGGCCGCCCGGCCGCGGGCATGGGGCGTGAGGGCGACGGTAGCCATCTCTACTCCGCCGCCCCGAGCCGCGAGCTCCAGGCCTGGAGCCGATTGATGGAGAAGAGCAAGATGAAGGAAGCCAGCAGCGTGACGGCCGCGATCGCCGTGGCGCCCGCGTAGTCGTACTGCTCGAGCTTGGTGATGATCAGCAGCGGGGTGATCTCCGTCTTCATCGGCATGTTGCCGGCGATGAAGACCACGGAGCCGTACTCCCCGAGGGCGCGCGCGAAGGCGAGGGCGAAGCCCGTGATCCAGGCCGGGAAGAGCGCGGGCAGCACCACGCGGCGGATCGTCTGGAGGCGGCTCGCCCCCAGGCTCGCGGCGGCCTCCTCCACCTCGGGGTCCAGCCGCTCGAGCACGGGCTGCAACGTCCGCACCACGAATGTGAAGTCTTCGCCCGTGATCGTGAACTAAAACCCCCCCAAACCGCCGAACGACGCCTCCGCCCCGACGTCCCACCCGACGAAAACTACAAAGTTGACTC
>CAZMRX010000667.1:1001-2014 GCA_964568755.1 uncultured Acidobacteriota bacterium
AAGGGCAGGCCGATGAAGGTGAGCGCGAGCGTGATGCCGAGCGGCGTGAAGGCGACCTTCACGCCCAGCCTCTCGAGCGGCGCGCCGAGCCAGCCGTTCGGAGCGTAGAGTGTCGTGAGCGTGATGCCGGCGACCGCGGTCGGCAGCGCGAAGGGAAAGTCCACGAGCGCGTCCATCAGGCGCCGTCCCGGAAACCGGTAGCGCACCAGCACCCAGGTCACGATCACGCCGAAGAAGCCGTTCACGCAAGCGGCGGCGAGCGACGCCCCGAAGGTCAGCTTGTAGGACGCGACCACGCGGGGCGCACTGACGGCTTCCCAGAAGGCCGCGGGGCCGAGGCTCGCGCTCTTCCAGAACAACGTCGAGAGGGGGACGAGGACCACCAGCGTGAGGTAGACCAGCGTGAACCCCATCGCGAGGCGGAAGCCGGGCAGTACGCCACCTCGGTGATGCGGTAACTTTCTGTTGGCCAGTCCCAGCATCACCGAGGTCTCTGGGCCGTGCCGTTGGCCCCGGCTGGGCTGTTGGCCTCGCCCGTGCTGTTGGCCTTGGCTGGGCTGTTGGCCCTCGCCGTGCTGTCTGCCCCGGCCGGGCCGTTGGCCCGTTGTCCGGACAGCGCCGTTTGCGTCACGTCGGCCCGGCTGGACTGGAGGTGGCGGTCACTTCGGTCCATAGATCTGGTCAAACACCCCCCCGTCCGCGAAATGGGTCTTCTGGGCTTTCTGCCAGCCGCCGAAGACGTCGTCGATCGTGATCAGGTTGACCTTCGGGAAGGTGGCCGCGTACTTCCTCGCGACCGCCTCCAGGCGCGGCCGGTAGTAGTGCTTCGCGGCGATCTCCTGGCCTTCGGGTGTGTAGAGGTACTCGAGGTAGGCCTGGGCGACGGCGCGCGTCCCCTTCTTGTCGACGACCTTGTCGACGACGGTCACCGGAGGCTCGGCCAGGATGCTGAGCGAGGGGACCACGATGTCGACCTTGTCCGGCCCCAGCTCCTTGATCGAGAGAAACGCCTC
>CAZMRX010000668.1:0-2012 GCA_964568755.1 uncultured Acidobacteriota bacterium
CGGCAGCACCGTGGCGATCGTGGGCCCGACCGGCTGCGGCAAGAGCACGCTGGTCTCGCTGCTGCCGCGGCTCGTCGATCCGCCTCCCGGCACGGTGTTCATCGGCGGCCACGACGTGCGCCGGCTGCCGCTCGCGACGCTGCGCGGCGCGATCGGCTTCGTGCCGCAGGAGAGCTTCCTGTTCTCCGCGACGCTGCGCGAGAACGTGGCGCTCGCCGAGGGCTCGCAGCCGCGCGTGGCGTGGGCCGCCGGGGTGGCGCAGCTCGAGAAGGACGTGCGCGACTTCAAGGACGGCCTCGAGACGCGGGTGGGCGAGCGCGGCATCACGCTCTCCGGCGGGCAGCGGCAGCGCACCGCGCTCGCGCGCGCGCTCGCGACCGACCCGCGCATCCTGGTGCTCGACGACTCGCTCTCGGCGGTCGACACCGAGACCGAGGAGCAGATCCTCGGCGAGCTGCGAAAGGTGATGCGCGAGCGGACCACGTTCCTGGTCTCGCACCGGGTCTCGACCGTGCGCGAGGCGGACCTGATCGTGGTGATGCGCGAGGGGCGCATCGTCGAGCGCGGCCGGCACGACGAGCTCGTGGCGCTGGGCGGCTTCTACGCCGACCTCCACCGCCGCCAGCTGCTCGAGCGCGAGATCGACTCCGGCGAGGACGCGGCGTGAGCGCCGCCCCCGACGACGATCCGTTCACGCCGGCGACGCACGACTTCGGCCTGCTCAAGCGCCTGCTCGGCTACCTGCGCCCGCACGCGGCCGCCGTGTTCGTCTCCTTCCTGCTGATCGTGGCCCAGGCCGGGATCGACCTGGTCGGGCCCTACCTCACCAAGATCGCGATCGACCGGCACATCGCGACCGGCGACGCGCAGGGCCTCACGCGCGTGGCGCTGCTGTTCCTGCTCACACTCGCGGCCTCGTTCGCAGTGCGCTTCCTGCAGACCTACATCATGCAGATGACCGGGCAGCGCATCATGCAGGACATGCGCCGCGAGATCTTCGCGCACCTGCAGCGGCTGCACGTCGGCTACTTCGACAAGAACCCGGTGGGGCGGCTGATGACGCGGGTCACGACCGACGTCGACGCGGTCAACGAGCTGTTCACCTCGGGCGTCGTCACGGTGTTCGGCGACCTGTTCACGCTGCTGGGCATCATGGGCGTGATGCTGGCGCTCGACTGGCGGCTGGCGCTCGTGACCTTCGCCGTGATCCCGCTGTTCTTCCTGCTCACGGACTGGTTCCGGCGCGGGGCGCGCGAGTCGTTCCGCGAGACGCGCAAGTGGGTGGCGCGCATCAACGCCTTCCTGCAGGAGAACCTGTCGGGCATGGCGGTGGTTCAGCTGTACCGGCGCGAGGCGAGGAACCGCGCGGAGTTCGCCTCGATCAACCGCAAGCACTACGACGCCAACATGCAGGCGATCTTCTACTACGCGGTGTTCTACCCCGTGATCGAGCTGCTCGCGGCGCTCGCCACCGCGCTGATCCTGGTCTACGGCGGCGGCCAGGCGCTGACCGGGGCGCTGACGCTCGGGGCGCTCGTCGCCTTCATCCAGTACTCGGAGCGCTTCTGGCGCCCGATCTCCGACCTGTCCGAGAAGTTCAACGTGCTGCAGGCCGCGATGGCGGCCTCCGAGCGCATCTTCGGCCTGCTCGACACCGAGCCGCGGGTGGTGAGCCCGCAAGCGGCGCTGCGACCCGCACAGGTTGCGGGCCGGGTCGCCTTCGAGGGCGTGTCCTTCGCGTACCACGAGGGTGCGCCCGTGCTCTCCGACATCGATTTCGAGGTCGAGCCGGGCCGCAGCGTGGCGCTCGTGGGCGCGACCGGCGCCGGCAAGACCTCGATCATCAGCCTGCTGATGCGCTTCTACGACGTCGGGCGCGGCCGCGTCAGCCTCGACGGCCGCGACGTGCGCGAGTGGGACGTGGAGCGCCTGCGCTCGTCGATGGCGCTGGTGCTGCAGGACGTGCACCTGTTCAGCGGGACGGTCGCGTCGAACATCCGGCTCGGCTCCGA
>CAZMRX010000669.1:0-2009 GCA_964568755.1 uncultured Acidobacteriota bacterium
CGTTCTTCGCCTGGATCAGTCCGCCTCGGACGATGCGGGGCATGGGCGCTCCTTCTTCGCTGCAGGGGCGAGTGCCGCGATTGTAGCAAGCCTGGAGCGTCAGCCCGGACCTCGTCGTAGAATGCCGGCCTTTCGCCGATTCCAGCGCGCGGAGGTCGCCATGCACGGGCTCATGATGCAAAGGCCGCTGCTCATCTCCTCCCTGCTGGAGCACGCCGCCTGTGTCTTCGCCTCCGTCGAGGTCGTCACGCGCACGGTCGAGGGCCCGATCGTCCGGCACGACTGGACGTCGGTCCGCCGACGCTCGAAGCAGCTGGCGCAGGCGCTCCACGCGCTCGAGCTCCGCGACGGCGACGCCATCGCCACCATCGCGTGGAACACCCACCGGCACCTCGAGGTCTACTACGGCGTCTCGGGGATGGGGGCCGTGGTGCACACGGTCAACCCGCGGCTCCACCCGACCCAGCTCGTCTACGTCCTCAACCACGCCCGGGATCGCGCCCTCTTCGTGGACCTCAGCTTCGTGCCGCTGGTGGAGGCGGTCTGGGACAGGCTCGAGTCCGTGCGGCACCTGGTGATCCTGACCGACCGCGCCCACATGCCCGACTGCAAGATCCCGGGCGCGCTCTGCTACGAGGACCTCCTGGCCGCGCAGGACGGAGGCTTCGAGTGGCCGACGTTCGACGAGAACACCGCCGCGGGGATCTGCTACACGTCGGGGACGACCGGGAATCCCAAGGGTGTCGTCTACTCGCATCGCTCGTCGGTGCTCCACGCGTATGCCATCGCGCTGCCCGGCGCGATCACGGTGGGGCCAGGAGAAGCGCTGCTCCCGGTCGTGCCCATGTTCCACGTCAACGCATGGGGGATCCCGTACGGAGCCGCCATGTGCGGCTTCAAGCTGGTGATGCCCGGGCCGCGGCTGGATGGCGCGGGGCTCACGGAGCTCATGAACGCCGAGCGCGTCACGACCTACTGCGGCGTCCCCACCGTGCACCTCGGGCTGCTCGCCCACTGGAAGGTGTCGGGCGAGCGCGTCTCGACGCTGAAGACGATCACGACCGGCGGCGCCGCGCCCACGGCCAGCATGATCGAGGAGTTCCGCTCGCGCGGGATCGGCGTGGTGCACGGGTGGGGGATGACGGAGACCAGTCCCGTCGGCACCATCAGCCGGATCACGGCCGCCGAGGAAACGCTGGACGACGCGGCCTAGGTCGCATTCCTCATGCGCCAGGGGCGGAAGCTCTTCGGCGTGGAGCTGCGGGTCGTGGACGAAACCGGCGCCACGCTGCCCCGCGACGGAAAGTCCGTCGGCGAGCTGCAGATCCGCGGCCCCTGGATCTGCTCGGCCTACCTGGGCGACGAGCCTGGAAGCGCCCTCGACGCCGAGGGCTGGTTCGGGACCGGCGACGTGGCGGTGCTGCATCCCGACGGCACCATGCAGATCACGGATCGGAAGAAAGACCTGATCAAGTCGGGGGGCGAGTGGATCAGCTCGCTCGACCTCGAGAACGCGGCGGCGCGGCACGGAGGTCGCGACGGCGGCAGTGATCGGGGTCCCGCACGAGAAGTGGGGCGAGCGCCCGCTGCTGATCGTCCAGCCCGCGCCCGGCGCCTCGCCCACGAGGGAGTCCGTGCTGGACTTCCTCGAAGGGCAGGTTGCGAGGCTGTGGCTCCCCGACGACGTCGTCTTCGTGGATGCCCTGCCGATCGGACCCACCGGCAAGGTGCAGAAGATGGTGCTCCGGGAGCGGCACGGCAGGCGCACGTCTTGACAGACCGCCGAGCGGTTGGCGATCATCCGGCAACGAGGCCCTGCGGGGCCGAGGAGACGCCGAGAATGATGACGACGCGGTCGGGACGGTTGCTCCGCTCGCTCGCGGCCGTGCTGGTCCTGGGGTCGAGCCTCCCGGCCTCGGCCGAGCGGATCGCCTCGAAGGCCGAAGACGCCCCGGCGAGCCGCTCCGCGGACCTCGCGCGCGTCAGCGAGGCGGTCGCGCGAGAGGACG
>CAZMRX010000670.1:0-1990 GCA_964568755.1 uncultured Acidobacteriota bacterium
CCCCGGCAACGTGCGCGAGCTCGAGAACCTCGTGCACCGGGCGGTGGTGCTCGCGCGCGACGAGACGATCACGACCTCGGACCTGCCGCTGCACCTGGGGGGCCTCAAGCCCGAGGTGAAGGGCGAGCCGGGCAGCTTCGCCGAGCGCGTGCTGGCCTTCGAGAAGGCGCTGATCCTCGAAGCCCTCGACAAGGCGGGCGGCGTGCAGACGCGCGCCGCGGCCGCGCTCGGCATGAGCGAGCGGCACCTGCGTTACAAGCTCAAGAAGTACGGCGCGTAGCCCTGCGACGGAACGGGCCTAAGGCTGCCCGCTCCGCTGGCCGACGTGACCGCATCCGCCGCCGCCGCCGCCGCCGCCGCCGCAACTCCCGCATCCTGGCTCGCACGCCTCGCATTCCTGGCCGCAGTGCCCGCAGCCGTGCCCGTGGCATCCGTGACCACGTCCCGCGAAGCGGCCCGTGCCGTGCGCCGTGGCGAGACCGGCGCAGCGCTCGAATGCCGGCTTGTGGTGGTCGAGCGAGGCCATGCGGTTGTGCTCGAAGGCCCGCTTCAGGTCGTCGGGCAGGGAACCCGCCGCAAGCAGGCGATCGTAGAGCGCCACGTTCTGCGTTTCGAACTCGACGGCGGCGGCGCAGGCCTCCTTCACGCTCGCGTGAGCCGGAGGCTCAGCCGTCGCCGGACGGAACTCAGGGACGGACAGGCCGCGGGCCTGCAGCAGGTCCGCGAGGAAGGCAGCGTGCCGGCGCTCCGCCCCGACGATCTTCGAGAACGGGCGCACGTCGCCGTGGTCTTTCAGCACACGCGCGTAGAACGCCTCGCCCCGGAGCTCGTCCCGCAGAGCCTCCGCGATCGCTGCCTGCGATCGATCGCTCAGCGGTTCGGGCTTCGCGGTGGATTGGGCGCGGCTCGTCGATGCCGGCGCGAGCGCGAGCCCGGTGGCGACGAGCGTCGCCGACAACATCCTTGTGCCGTTGCTCATGGACAGCCCCTCCGCAGTCTTCGGGGGAGCAAGTCATGGACCAGTCCAGCCGCCTGCGAGTCGCACGTGTAAGCCGAGGCCCGTCTGCCAGATCCGGTGCGACCCGCGCGGCTTGTCGAGCCGACGCTCGACGCCGCCGTCGAATCGTTCGACCATCTGGTCGAAAAGCCGGGCTCCCGAATGCCCCGCCCGCATCGGTTTGGATCGCACGCAAGGGTGAGTGCGTGCAACGCGTTGCGGGGCAGGGCCCGTGCCCTCGCGGTGCGCGGTACGGCTCTTGCCGCTTGGCCGGGCAGCGGCGACGAGAGCCGCGGCACTCGAAGGAGACTCGGTATGAAGCGACTGACGATCGTGGCAGGGGCCCTCGGAACCCTGTTCTCGGTGGCCGCCGCGGTGCGCGCGCAGACATCGAATCCCCCCGCGCCCCAGCCGCCCGTGACAACGGGGCCGAGCTTCGTCGACGCCAACGGCGACGGCATCTGTGACAACTGCACGGGGACGCCGAAGGGGAAGGGCCAGAAGGCGCGCCAGGGAAAGGGTGGCGCCGGTTCGGGCAACCAGGGCATCGGTCCGCGCGACGGCTCCGGGTATGGCCAGGGCAGCGGCCGCGGCACCTGCAACGGGACCGGACAACGAGGACGCGGCCGATCGGTTCGCTAGGCTGGCACGCGCCCTGCAACGTTGGGTTGCAGGAGCGAACGATGAGCAGCCCTGCAACCACTCCAGCAATCACCCTTGGCTCCACACTCCCGGCGCCTCGTGTCGTGGCGCCGGGGCCCGATCCCGCCGGTCAGGACTCGGTCCTCGCCGCGGCCCTGGCGGGCGTCAGCTCGGCCTTCGCCTCGCTCGGCCGCGTCTTCTTCTGCGTGGACGCGTCGTTCCACGTGATCCACGCATCGTCGCACCTCGACCACCTGCTCGGGGAGGGAGCGGCTCAGCGGGCGGAGGGGCGCCCGCTCGCCGACCTCCTGGGCTCCGAGCAGTTCGGACCCGCCGGCACGCTCCGGCAGC
>CAZMRX010000671.1:0-1977 GCA_964568755.1 uncultured Acidobacteriota bacterium
GCGACGAAGGACACGTTCTGGATGCCCAGCGTCACGGTGAGCGGGTTGAGCGCCTCCAGGTACGAGCCGCGCGGGGAGGTGTTGGTCCTGGTGCCGATGGGCGAGGTTGGCGAGGCCTGCTTCTTGGTCAGGCCGTAGACCTGGTTGTCGTGCAGCATCAGGGTCATGTTCATGTTGTAGCGAACGGCGTGGATCCAGTGCGCCGCGCCGATGCTGCAGCAGTCGCCGTCGCCGGTGTTGACGAACACGTGCAGGTCGGGGCGCGCCATCTTCACCCCTTCGGCGATCGGCAGCGCGCGGCCGTGGATGCCGTGGAAGCCGTAGGTCCGCATGTAGTGGGGAAAACGGCTCGAGCAGCCGATGCCGGAGATGAAGGCGGTCTTTTCGGGGCGCAGGTTCTCGTCGCGGCACAGGCGCTGCACTGCGGTCAGGATGGCGTTGTCGCCGCAGCCGGTGCACCAGCGCGGCACGCCGCTCTGGTAGTCCTCGAGCTCGTGGTGCTCTTCCACCATGCGCAGCAGGCATTCGGTCGCGGTGTTCATGCTTTGGCCACCTTGCGTTGGCTGACGTTCAGTTTCTCGCGGATCACGCGGCACATCGTCCCCGGCTTGATGGGCTGGCCGCGCACCTCGCTCCAGCAGTCGACGTCGACGAGGTAGCGCGAGCGCAGCAGCATGGCGAGCGCCGAATAGCGCCGGTTGTCCTCGTCGATGAGCTCGTCCTCGGGACGGTCGCTCCAGTTGCTCTCGATCGTCATCACCCGCTTGAAGCGCTGCATCGCCTCCTTGATTCCGGGAGGCAGCGGCTGCAGGAAGCGTAAGTGCATCGACGACACCTTGAGCCCTTCGGCGTTGAGGGTCGTGACCGCCTCCTCGATCGCGCCCTGCGTGCTGCCCCAGCCGATCACGAGCAGGTCGCCGCTGTCCTTGCCGAACACCGGCGGCGCCTTGAGCGTCTTCTGAAGCGCGGCGAGCTTGAGGCTGCGCATGCGCAGGCCTTCCTGGTTGATGTCGGGGTCGTAGGCGACGTGACTCTGGCGGTCGTGCGCGAGCCCGGTGACCGTGTGCATGCCGTTCGGCTGCCCCGGCACGAAGCGCCGCGCCAGGCCGGTGGCCGCGTCCCAGTCATAGGGCTTGGCGCCGTTCGGCAGCGGCGTCTGGTCGATGGGCGGGGCGAGCCAGTTTTCGCTGAACTGCGGCCGGGGGAACGGCTGCTGCGAGGTGGCGAGGCCCGCGTCGGTGAGCACCACCACCACCATGTTGAAGGTCTCGGCGATCTTGCGCGCCGTGATGACCGAATAGAAGCAGTCTTCGATGGTGCTCGCGGCCATCACCACCTTCGGCGCGTCGCCGTGGCTGCCGAACATGGCGGTCAGCAGGTCACCCTGCTCGGCCTTGGTCGGTTGCCCGGTGCTGGGGCCGCCGCGCTGCACGTTGACGACCACCAGCGGGATTTCCGCCATCACCGCCAGGCCGATGCCCTCCTGCTTGAGCGAATAGCCCGGGCCGGAAGTGATGGTCACGGCGCACTTGCCCGCGTAGGAAGCGCCGATCGCGAAGGCGCACGCGGCGATCTCGTCCTCGGCCTGGTGCACCATGCCGCCCAGCTTCTCGAACACGTCGCTCAGGTAGTGCGAGGCCGAGGTCGCCGGCGTGATCGGGTACATCGCGCAGATCTCCATCCCCGAGGCGAGCACGCCGAGCGCGAGCGCGGTGTTGCCGTTGACGACGATCTGCGGCACCTTCGAGCGGGTGGCCGGGATGCGGTACTTGAAATCCAGGTTCGCCTCGGCCCAGGCGTGGCCGGCATCGAGCAGCCTGACGTTGGCTTCGATCACCGCTTGCTCTTTCTTGCCGAAGGTTAGGGCGATCTGCTCGCGCGCGTGCTCGAGCCCGAAGCTGTAGATGCTGCACAGCATGCCGAGCGCGAACATGTTCTTGCCGCGGCGCGCGTCGTTCACGAGCTTCAGGCACTCGC
>CAZMRX010000672.1:0-1954 GCA_964568755.1 uncultured Acidobacteriota bacterium
GATCGCGGACGGCGACGCCGTCGTGGACGTGCACAACAACGTCATCTACGCGACGAACTATGGCATCCGCCTTCCCGGGATCGACCTCGGCCCGAACGCGCGGCTCAACGTCTTCAACAACACGATCTACGGCAACACCGGCGGCACCGGCCCTTCGGGCATCAAGGCCACCGTACGCCAGACCACGCAGCGGATCGACCTGCGCAACAACATCGTGCACAGCAACAACACCGGCGACATCGGCATAGCGCCGCCCTTCGACCGCGCGTGGTTCTTCAACGGGGTCTACACGGACATCCGGACCCAGGTGGCCGACAGCACGGCCAACTTCACGCTGAACTTCGTGACGACGCCCACGGACTGTCTGTACGTGGGATCGCAGTTCCCCTTCCGCGGGCTCGCGGTCAATCTCGTGTCGGGAGGCTCGGGCGGCTCGGACTGGCAGTGGAGCTACTGGAACGGCGCCTGGACCGATCTCGAGACCGCGGCTTTCTCCGACGGGACGTCCAACTTCCAGTACGACGGCCTCGTCTACTGGTCGGACGACCCGGTCGGCTGGGTCACGACCACGGTCAGCGACGCCACCGCCCTCTACTACGTGCGTGCCTGCCTCGCGACGGTCCCGCCCGCAATCAAGCCGGTCGAGGCGCAGATCGGGCGGGCAGACGTGAGCATTGCGAGCACCGCCAACCTGACGTTCGACATGACGGGGCTCATGAACAGTCCGCGCAACGGGTTCGTGGCCGGCCAGAACGCCGTGGCGCTCGGGAGCGTCGCCTTCGTTAACACGACGGTCGGCTCGGAGAACCTGCACCTGCAGGCTGGCAGCGCCGCGCTCAACGTCGGGCGCACGCTCGACTACTACTTCGAGACCGACATCGACGCCACGCTCCGCCCGGCGGGCGCCTGGGACGTGGGAGCCGACGAGTACCTCGGCACGACCGAGGTCCGGCTGATGAGCTTCACGGCCGCCGCGGGCGACGCGTCGGTGGCGCTCGAGTGGCGGACGGCGTCGGAGCTCGACAACCTGGGCTTCCACGTCTACCGCTCGCTGTCCGAGGACGGCCCGTGGACGAAAGCGACCCCGTCGCTCATCCCGGGTCTCGGCTCGTCGGCCACGGGCCAGGCGTACGCGTTCCAGGACTCGGGCCTCGTGAACGGCACCCGCTACTACTATCGGCTGGAAGACGTGGACGCCGCCTCGCGGACGACGTCGCACGGCCCGGTGGCGGCCGTTCCCCAGGCTGGCGGCTCGGCCGCTGCGGCGGGCGGTAGCGGGGCGAACCGAGAGACCAGGGGCAAGAAAGTCGCGGCCGGAGCGGCGTGCCCCGACTGGGTCGTGTCGGCCTACGCGTCATCCACCGGAGCGAACGGCACGACGGCCGCGCTCGTGTGCGCCCGCCACGGCGATCCGGAGGCGGTTTCGTTGGAGGTGGTCTCGCGCGACTCGCGCTCGGCGACGCTCGAGCTGCGCACGGGCGGCTTCTACTCCCTGCGTGAGGTCGGGGGCGCTGTGCGCGTCTTCGTCCCCGGCTTCGACTTCCCAGCCGACGCGCAGGCCGCTGCCCTGCCGTTCCGACGGGCGCTCGTCGACGCGGTCGTCGGCCGTCGGGTCGCGCTCGGCGGGGTCCGGGCCATGGACCAGGTGGCCTTCCCGGGGCTCGTCCCGGGGGCGCTCGGAAAGGCGGAGATGCAGGTCTCGTGGGACGGCACGGTGCGCGCCAACCGACGCGGCATGCGGTCGCCGGCCTTGCCGGGCGCGTCGGCGGATCTCGTCAGGCTGCTGCCGAGCGTCTTCCAGGGGGAGACGAAGAGCGCGGTCGTCGAGATCTCGCCCCTGCGCTTCGACGCGCGGCGACAGCAGCTGCTGCTCGCCAGGCGGGTGCGGGTGCGGCTGCTGTTCTCGGGCCGCGAGACGGCCGAGAGCGGGCGGGGTCACGTCGGCCGCAAGCCG
>CAZMRX010000673.1:0-1948 GCA_964568755.1 uncultured Acidobacteriota bacterium
TCGGCGTGGAGATCGACGAGGAAGCCATGCGCAAGCACGCCCAGCCCGGCGTGCCATTCTTCGAGTAGCGCGGCGGCTCAGCGCACGCCGCTCTTCGCGAGCGTCCGCTTGAGTTCCTCCGTCCAGTTGAGGACCACGCGCAGCGTGCCGCCCTGCGTGTCACGGCGGAGCATTAGGAAGCGGCCCTCGGGAGTGACGTCGTAGTTGGGGATCGAAAGGCCCTGGCCGAAGTCGTACACGTCGGCGAAGAGCGGCACGGGCTTTCCGAGCACCGGCTCGGCGCGCGAGCCGTCGAACGTGACGGCCATGAGCCGCCCGGCGCCACGGTAGTAGAGCTCCCGCCCCGTCGGGCTCCAGCGCACCTGGACGCCGCCGCCCTCCGAGACCGGCCAGTGCCGGTCGAGCTCGGGATAGCGCCGCACGTAGATCTCGGGCTGTCCGGAAGCGTTCGACTGGTAGGCGAGCCAGCGCTTGTCGGGCGACAGATGCGGGCTGCCTTCGTAGGCCGGCGTCTGCAGCAGCGGCTTCGGCGGAAAGACGCCGCTGATCGAGAACAGGTAGAGGTCGCCGCCCGTTTCGGGCATGAGGCGAATGGCGATGAAGGAATCGGGGTCGGGGCCGGGGGAGGCGGGCGAGGTGTTGACGTCGCCACCAGGGACGACGCCCGTCTGCCCACCGCCGTCGGCTGCGGCCCAGAACGGCTCGTTGAAGCGACGGAACACGAGCCGGCTCCCGTCACCGTTCCAGATCACGAACAGGGTGCCGAGCGCGGCCGGCACGACCACGGCGCGCGTCCCGCGCGCGAGGTCGACCGATTCGATGACGCTGCCTTCCTTCTCGACGGCGACGCGGCGGCCGTCGGGCGACAGGCGCGGGTTGCCGTAGCTGCCCAGCGGCAGGCCGAGCGGCAGCTCCGAGCCGTCGCGCCCGACCGAGACCATGTGCTTGCTGTCGGAGTTCTTCGGCAGGAACAGCAGCGTCCCGTTCGCGGATAGCTGGAGCCCGAGGCTGCCCGTGCGAATGCTGCCCACGACGCCGGACGGGATCACGGGCACGGCCGCACCTCGCACGGCAACCGCGCCGGGATCCAACGCCACGGCCCAGACCGCGCCGTCGCGCGCGAAAAGCAGGTGTCCCGTGGGCGACCACACGGGCGTCGTCGCCCGCTCGACCAGGACCGAGCGCTGCCCGCCCTGCGCTGGCACCGCCTCGATGCGATCGGTGCCCTGCCCCCGCGTGAGGCAGGAGAACAGCACCGTGCGCCCACCGGGAAGCACGATCGGGTCGGCGTGGAAGACTTCCTCGCGCGAGGCGTCGAGCGTCGTGAGCTGGCGCTCCTGCCCGCCCGCCTCCGGCACGCTCCAGAGTGTGCCGCTGCGCGTGAACAGGACCGCCGCCGCGCCCCACCCGAGGTTCACGCCGCTCACGAAGTCGCCGCCCGAAGCGAGCACCTTCGTCTGACCGTCCGCCAGCGAAACCCGGGTCAACGCCGTGAAGTTGCTGATGAACGCCAGCTCCCGGCTGTCGGGGGAGAACGCACCGCCGCCCGACGTGCCGGTCACGTCGACGGCTTCCGGCGCGTCCAGGCGGCGCACCAAGAGCCGGCGCTGACCCTTGGTGAAGCCGACCATCGCGATCGTCTGACCGTCCGGGGAGAGTGCTATGCCGCCTTGACGGCCCGTGACCGGATCGACACCGGGCGGGAAGCCCACCTCCAGGTGCACGACCTCGCGCGACGAAACCGGCCCCGCCGCCCCGCGCAAGAGCGCCCAGCCGGCGAACGCCGCGGCGAGGACGCTCAGCAGCCACGGCAGCGCCCGCACGACCGGCGCGCGCCGGGGGGTGACGACCGTAGGGGGCGCCGGGTCGGCCAACGGCCCTTCGAGGGCGACGCGCGCCTCGCCGATGTCGCGCAGGCGCGTCCGCGTCTCGCGCTCGAGGCAGCGGC
>CAZMRX010000674.1:0-1946 GCA_964568755.1 uncultured Acidobacteriota bacterium
CTTGTCGACAAGGCGCAGCACGAACTTCTCGCCCCACAGCGTTGGCAGGCAGGAGACGCGTAAGTCCAGGTCGCGCGCCTTGTCGTCCTGGCGGATGCGGATCTTGATGCGGCCGCCCTGCGGCACGCGCCGCTCTGCGATGTCGAGGTTGGCCATGATCTTGATGCGCGTGGTGACGCTCTCGCGCACCCGCGGCGGCAGGTTGCCGAACTCGCTCAGCAGGCCGTCGATGCGGAAGCGGACCGAGAACTCCTTCTCGTACGGCTCGATGTGGATGTCGGAAGCGCCGCGGCGGTAGGCCTCGACCAGGATGCGGTTGACGAGGCCGACCACGGGCCGGTCGCTGCTGCCGCGCGTGAGCGAGGCGAGGTCGATCTCCTCGGGGCCCACCTGCACCTGCTCGACGTCCGCGTCGTCGTCGCCGAGCGCGTCGGGGTCGATCTGGACGCCGTCGAACGCGATGTCCTTCGCCTCGAGGTCCTGCCCGAGGTCGGCGGCCTCGTCGGACGTGCGGCTGCGGCCGCCCGAGACGGGCTTGATCACTTCCTGCAGGCCCTTCTCCTCGCCGTAGAGGCGCACGATGGCGCGCGCGATCGCGCTCTCGGCGGCGACGACGGGCTTGACCGTCAGGCGCGTCCGGAACTGCACCGGGTCGACCGCGAAGACGTTGGTGGGGTCGGCCATCGCCAGGCGGAGGATCGGTCCCTCCCGCGACAGCGGCACGACGCAGTGCGACTGGCAGTGCTCGCGCGGGACCCGCCCCAGCACGTCCTTCGGGACCTCGACAGTGTCGAGGTCGTGCACCGCCGGCAGGCCGTACTGCTTCGCGACCAGCTCGGTGACCTGGCGCTCGCTCAGGTAGCCGAGCTCCACCAGCAGCGCGCCGAGGCGCCGGCCCGTCTTCTTCTGCTGCTCGCGCGCCTCGTTCAGCTGCGCGGGCCCGACCACGCCCGCCGCCAGCGCCAGGTCGCCGATCCGCACGCTCATGAATCGCTCCTCGTCATCGCGCTCTCCCCCGCTGATTCGTAGACGTCCCGATCGTGCGCTTCTGACCCTGACATCGGACGTCAGGGCGACGGTCGCTCGGGCGTCCTCGTGTGGGTATGCCGCGAGAGGGACGCTCCCTTTCGGGCGCGAATGCCGTACGCGGAATGCGGTCCTTTCGTACTCGGCCGCGTCGCCGGGGTGGCCTCGGCGGGCGCCGCAGCGGCCCTGCTCCCGGGTCTGGCGGCAGCGCGAGCGGAGGCTAGGGGCTGGAAGGCTAGCGGCTGCGCCCGCTCGGGGTGCGGTACGCGGCGGCGGCGGCCGCCAGCTGCTCGGCCACGGCGGCGCGCAGCGAGGGCGGCTCGAGCACTTCGGCCTCGCTGCCGAACTGCATCACCCAGCGAACGATCTCGCTCGTCTCGGCGATCGTCAGGTTGAGAACGAGGCTGCCGTCGAGTCCTTCCTGGACGCGGGCGCTGCGGTGCCAGCGGCGCTCGCGGATCCAGCGCGCCTGGCGGGGCGCGAAACGAATCGAAACGTTCACGGGCTTGTCGCCCTTCTGGACGCCAAAGGCGTCGGCCATGTACTTCGCGAAGCTGAAGTCCGCGGGCACCTCGTAGGACCCGGTGGTGGGCGTCGCCCGCCGGATCCGGTGTAGAGCGAAGATCCGTACGTCCTTCCGCGCCTCGTCCCAGGCCGCGAGGTACCAATCGCCTCGGTGGTTGAAGACGTGGTACGGGTGGATCCGGCGCTCGGTGGTGCGGTCGCTGCTCAGGCTCCGGTAGCGGATCAGGACCCGGCGTCGCAGCCGCAGCGCCGCGAGCAGGGCGCGGAACACGTCCGCGTCCGGCGTGTGCAGCGGACCCGCGTCGAACGACAGGAAGTCGTCGAGCTTCGCGGGCGAGACGCGCACCTCCTGCGGCAGCAGCTCCTGGATCTTGCGGAAGGCGCTCTCGAGGTCG
>CAZMRX010000675.1:0-662 GCA_964568755.1 uncultured Acidobacteriota bacterium
GCTGGAAGGAGTACTTCCCCGCCGGCGGCGTCGAGATGGGGCCGTCGGATCGGGCCAGCCTCGATTGAGCGGCGTCTAGGGCGCTACTCCAGCGCGAGCTCTTCCAGCGCGAAGCTGACGCAGTGCTGCCTTTCGGGACCGGCGTAGGCGTAGTCGCTCGTCTCGAGGCGCACGTTCAGGGCCCCGCGCGCCTTGATGGCGCCCCTGGGCAGTTCGAAGCGCACGTCGAAGGCTTGGCCGGGGACGAGCTCGACCTCGCCCACCTCGCTGGCCTCGACGCTGATGCGCACGCGAGCACCGACTAGCTCGGGTCGGTCCAGCGCGCGTCCACGCAGGCGCAGCACCTGTTCCACTGTGCGCCGCAACATGAGGGAGGCGAAGGGCGAAACCAGGCCCTGGGCGTCGAGCCCGGTGTACACCTGGCGCCACTCGGCATCCGTGAAACGCGCCGGCGCCAGACTGGAGACGACGTCCGTGGAGACCTTCTGGTCGGTCCGAGGCTTCTCCAGCTCCGCTTTCGCCTCCTCGAACTCCTCGCTGGCCGGCTCCTCCACCTCTGGCCAGGGTCGCAGCGCCAGCTGGGGCAAGAACCCGTTCTGGCGGATCCAGGTGAACAGGAGTCGCGCCACCGTTTCGTGGCCTGCGCGGGTCCAGTGCGCGTC
>CAZMRX010000675.1:672-1946 GCA_964568755.1 uncultured Acidobacteriota bacterium
CAGATCGAGGAGGCTTTGGCATGGCCTGGCCGTGCCGATGCGTCGCCCGGACCGTGGAAGAGGTCGGCCTCGGTCATCAGGCGCCAGGGGAGCGGGACGAACTCGGCCAGACGCAGGTGCGGGCGGAGGTAGCCCCAGAGCCGGCTGGTGTGACGGCCCCAGTGCGCCACGGCCAGGTAGCCCGCTCCGGACTGGCGGCAGAGCGTGGCCAGCCTGCCGATGTCCTCCGCGACCTGCTCGTAGCGATGACGGCTCTCGTAGTCCCAACCCCTCAACAGGTGGTTGGGGTTGGAAGGCGACGAGAAGCGTGTCGAGTACACCTGCGAGACGAGCGCGTCCGTGTGCTGCGTGGTGAGCGGCGCGAAGGATGCGAGCTCACCGAAGCCCCGCACGCCCATGTGGTCATCGAGGTCGTTCGTGACCAGGACGTGCAGCACGAGGTCGGGCGCGAGCTCGGAGAGCATCCGTCGCAGCCAGGCACAGGCCGTGCTCGCGTTCCAGCCCCCCACACCGACGTGGAGGCACTCGATCCGGCCCGGCCAGCCGCTGGCGTGGTCCGTCAGGTAACGCTCGAGGAACACCCCCAGACGATCCTCGGCCAGGACCCCGTAGCCCTGCACGAAGGAATCGCCCAGCACGATCACCCGCAGCAGGTCGCGCGGCTTCGGCAGCTCGATCTCGTGCTCGCGCAGACCCAGCGCGTTGGTCTTGATGGGCACCCCGCTGGCCATCACCTCGCGGTTGGCCTGCAGCATGCGGCCGACCTCGGGATCGTTGTGCGTATCCCAGATCCCGATCGAATTCGCCGCCAGGCGCTGCACCAGCTCGGCGCGCACGGCCGGATCGTCCAGCGCGGCCTGCGTGTTGAGCGCCGGATCGAGCGTCGCCACCCGCCACAGCAGGAACACCAACGCAAACAGGAGCGCGACCGTCGCGCTCGCGAAGAACGCCAGCCATCCCTTCACACCGCCGCTCATCGGTAGGACGTGCGCTTCCCTGTCCGCACCCGGGACTGCGGACTCGATTCCGGATCGGCGGCCAGCATTGCCGGCGGCACGCTACCACGCACCCACGACCGGCCCCGCCCAATTCCGCGCCCTTGCGCCCTTCCCCGGGACCGGCCGCGATCGGGTGAAGCCTGCGCCGTTCCGGATCGGCTGGCCCCCTGCCTTCCCGAACGGGTAGCCTGCCGAGATCATGCTCGCGATCCTCCGCCCCGGGTCCCCGTTCGCGCTGCTCGCGCTGCTCGTGCTCTGCGGCGCGGCGCGCGCGAG
>CAZMRX010000676.1:0-1939 GCA_964568755.1 uncultured Acidobacteriota bacterium
TCGAGGCCCTGCAACGCTGGGCCGCCGACGACCTGCGCAGCATGAATGGCCAGGTGGAGTTCCTGCTGCGCCGGGCGTTGACGGATTCCGGGCGCCTGGGTGGCAAGGCCAACAAGGGCGCTGCGCGTCGGCCCGTCCCTCGAGACGACGTAGGCTAGCTGACATGCCGTTCCCCGAGCGTGACCTCGCGGTCACGAACATCCTCGTCGTGGCCGACATCGCTCGATCGCGCGCCTGGTATCTCGACGTGCTCGGCGCGACGCTCTACGGCGAGTACGGCGGGACCTCAGTCGTCTTGCAGCTCGGGACCTCATGGCTGCTGCTGGTGAGCGGTGGGGGACCAACGGACGACAAGCCCGGCATCGCCCTCGCTCCGCCCGGCGACCCCGCGGTCCTGGACCACCTGATCACGATGCGGGTCGGTGACTGCCAGGCCGCCTACGAGGAGCTTCGCGGCCGTGGTGCCGAGTTCCTGACGGCGCCCGTGGCGCACGGTCCCGAAACGCGCTGCTTCTTCCGCGATCCGGACGGGCACCTGTTCGAGATCAGCGAGTACCGGGGCTCCGGTCCGACTTGACCGGCCCGGAACGTATGCTACGATGTATGGCATGGAACGGACGACGGTCTATCTGACCGAGCAGCAAAAGGCCGGGCTCGAGGAGATCGCGCGGCTGAGCGGCCGCAGCGAGGCCGAACTCATCCGTGAGGGCGTCGACGTGGTCACCGCGCGCCATCGTGTGGCCGAGTTGACTCTGCCGCTCTTCGACAGCGGTCAGGCGGACCTGGCGTCGCGTTCGGAGGAGCTGCTCGACGGCTTCGGGGAGCGGTGATCCTCGTCGACACGAGCGGGCTGCTGGCCGCGCTCGATGCAGGGGAGCGGCACCATGCCGCCGCAGCCGCGGCACTACGCGGGACTCCAGGCCCGCTGCTGCTGTCGCCGTTCGTCCTGGCTGAGCTCGACTACCTGATTCGGCGCCGCGTGTCAGCATCGGCCGCCGACGCGCTTCTGCGACAAGTCAGCGCCGGCGCGCTCCGGCTGGAAGCCATGGGTCCAGGTGATGTCGGGGCCGCGACGCGGATCATGGACCGATACTCCGACCACGACATCGGCCTGACCGATGCGTCGATCGTCGTGTTGGCGCTCCGCTACGGCGTCCACGACGTCCTGACGCTTGATGAGCGCCATTTCCGGGCCATGCTGGGACCGGCTGACCGACCGTTCCGCGTCCTTCCCGCGGATGCCTCCTAGCGAGCACCGAGTCGTCCCTGAGTGTTGTAGTATGCGACAACGATGCTGACCGTTCCTGAAGCCGCTCGCCGCGCCGGGCGCAATCCCGAGACCATCCGCCGCTGGATCCGCGAGGGGAAGCTGCGCGCTCGGAAGGTCGGGACCCAGCACGTCCTCGAGGAGGAGGACCTCGCCGCGATCCTCGAGAAAGGCTCCGATACCTTGCCGTTGCCGCCGCAATGGCAGAAGACGTTTTGGGGCGGACCCATGCCGGATTGGACGTCGATCGTCCGAGAGATCCGCAGCGCGCGTTGAGGCACCCCCAGCTCGTGATCGATGCGGGCGCCGCGCTGTACATGGCGGCCGCGGCCGAGGCCGTACCCGGACTCGGAGGCTATGAACTCGTCGCGCCGCCGAACTTCCCATCGGAGCGAACGTCGGCGTTGTCCGCCGCGGTCAACCGAGGCGTCCTGCCTGCCGAAGTGGGCATCTTGCTGCTTGAGCGACTGGAGTCGATGGCGGTCGAGGTCATCGACCACGGCCCGTCCCATCGCCGCGAGGCATTCGACCTGGCGCGATCTCTTGGCTGGGCGAAGACCTACGACGCCGAGTACGTGGTCCTGGCGCGTCGGCTTGGCTGCGCGCTCGTGACGACCGACGCGCGCTTGGAGCGTGGTGTACGGAACATCATCGAGGTCATCAAGCCGGCAC
>CAZMRX010000677.1:0-1937 GCA_964568755.1 uncultured Acidobacteriota bacterium
GGCCTTTCACGTTGGCGATCACGTTGGTCCAGGTCCTGCCGTCGTCCTGCGAAACCTGCAGGTTTCCGTCGTCGGTCCCGGCCCATGGCACGCCTGCCTGCGCCGCGGACTCGGCGAAGCTGATGATCGTGCAGTGGTACTCGGCGGTGGTGTTCTCCTTCCACACCGGCCCGCCCGCGTCCTTCTGCTTCTCCTTGTCGTTCGTGGTCAGGTCCGGGCTGATCGCCTGCCAGCTGTCGCCGAAGTCGCGGCTGCGGAACACCACGTTGCCGGTGAAGTAGACGGTCTTGCCGTCGTGGGGCGAGGCGACGATCGGCGTGTTCCAGTTGAAGCGGTAGGGAAGGTCGGCGACCGGGCCGCCGTCGTTGCGCTTCGGCTGCGGGCTGATGTCCGTTTGCTGCCGCGTGCGCAGGTCGGTGCGCATGATGTTCCCGCCCTGCGACTCGCTGATCATGATGTCGGGGTCGTCGGGGTGGATCACCACGAAGTAGGCGTCGCCGAAGCTCGGCATGCGCCAGTCGTCCTCCAGGATCCCGCCCGGCTCGCGCGTGCGGCTCGGCCCCCACCAGGTGCCGTTGTCCTGCAGCCCGCCGCCGAGGTAGTAGAAGGGCTCGCGGTTGTCCGCCTGCAGCTGGTAGAACTGCGCGAGCGGCAGGTTGCGGATCGGCTCCCATGCCTTGCCGCCGTCGTAGCTCACCGCGACGCCGCCGTCCTGGCCCTGCCACATGCGGGCGGGATCGGAGGGGTCGATCCACAGCGCGTGGAAGTCGATGTGGGTTGTCCTCGAGATGCGCTCCCAGGTCTTGCCGCCGTCGATCGACTTCTGCAGCAGGCTCGCCACGGCGAACACGACCTCCGGGTTCGTGGGGTGCACCCGGATGTCGGTGTAGTAGAGGCCGCGCGAGACGATCTCGGGCTTGTCGGTCACCTTCTTGAAGCTGTCGCCGCCGTCGTCGGAGCGGTAGAGCGTGCCCTCCTGGCTCTCGGTGATGACGTAGACGACGCGCGGGTCCGAGGGCGCCACCTTCACGCCGATGCGGCCCAGCAGCTTCGGCAGGCCCTTCGTGAGCTTCTTCCAGGTGCTTCCGCCGTCGACGCTGCGCCACACGCCTCCCTCGGTGCTGCCGCTCGTGTGGGTCCAGGGCTTGCGGTCGAAGTGCCAGAGCGCCGCGAACAGCAGGTTGGGGTTGCTGGGCGACATGTCCATGTCGGCGACGCCGTGGCGGTCGTCGAGGTACAGCACCTTCTCCCACGTGGCGCCGCCGTCCTTGGAGCGGAAGACGCCGCGCTCGGCGTTCGGGCCGAACAGGTGGCCGAGCGCGCCCACGTAGACGAGGTCGGGGTCCTGCGGGTGGACCAGCACGCGAGAGACGTGCCGCGTGTCGGCGAGGCCGACGTGCGCCCAGGTCTTGCCGCCGTCCGTCGACTTGTAGACGCCGTTGCCCGACGAGACGCTGTTGCGTGCGTTCGACTCGCCGCTGCCGACGTAGACGACCTCCGGGTTGCTCGGCGCGAGCGCGATGTCGCCGATCGAGGCGGTGGGCTGGTCGTCGAAGACCGGCTTGAAGGTGAGGCCGGCGTCCTCGGTCTTCCACACGCCGCCCGAGGCCGAGCCGACGTACACGACGCGCGGGTTGCCGGGGATCCCCTCGACGTCGGCGACGCGGCCGCTCATGTTGACGGGGCCCACGTTGCGCCACTCGAGCTGGCCGAGCGGGCCCTTGTCGTCCGGGGCCACGGGGAACGGCTTGCGCTCGGCCGGCGCCGCCGCGGCGGGGGAAGGCGGGGCCTTCGCCGCCGACTGTGCCGCCGCTTCGGGCGCGGCCAGGCGGAGGGACGCGAACGCGGCGAGGACCAGGGTCTCGAGTCTGGGGCGAGTGAACATACGTGACCTCCCGCTAGAACGACCTGGAGCGCGCGGGATCATAGCAGAGCCC
>CAZMRX010000678.1:0-1917 GCA_964568755.1 uncultured Acidobacteriota bacterium
ATCCGCCCGAAGCCATGCGCGTCCCGCGCGGCAAGACGGGCGGCACGCAGAAGGTGGCGCTTCCGGAGGGCTACCTGGACCAACTCGACGACGACGCCCCGCCCGGCGTGGAGGCCGAGGCCGCAGACTCGGGGGGCTAGACCGAGCGAGCTCATGCCCGAGCGATTGATCCTCCGCAACTTCCAGTCGGCCGGCGACATCCTGATGCTCACGGCCACGGTGCGCGACCTGCACCGGTGCTACCCGGGTCGCTTCGTGACGGACGTTCGCACCTCGTGCTCCGACCTCTGGGTCGGCAACCCCTGGCTCACGCCGCTGCGCGACGACGAGCCCGGCGTGCGCGTGGTCGAGTGCCAGTACCCCATCATCCACAAGAGCAACCAGGCGCCGTGGCACTTCCTGTTCGGCTTCACCGAGCACCTGAACGACGTGCTCGGCCTGCGCATCCAGCCCACGGAGTACCGCGGCGACGTCCACCTGACGCCCGAGGAGCGCGAGTGGTTTGCGCGCGTCCAGGAGGCCCGCGGCGAGGCGCGGCCCTACTGGCTGTTCGCCTCAGGGGGGAAGTGGGACTACACGATCAAGTGGTGGGACGCGGCCCGCTACCAGCAGGTGGTCGACCACTTTCGCGGCCGGATCGACTTCGTCCAGGTCGGCGAGACCCACCACCATCACCCCGACGTGCGCGGCGTGACCGACCTGCGCGGGCGTACCGCGCTGCGGCAGCTGGTTCGGCTGATGTACCACGCGCAGGGTGCGATCTCTGCGGTCAGCCTGTTGATGCACCTGGCCGCCGCCGTCGAGGTCAAGCCGGGGATGCCGAAGAACCGCCCCTGCGTCGTGATCGCGGGCGGCCGCGAGCCCCCGCACTTCACGGCCTATCCCCAGCACCAGTTCATCCACACGGTCGGGGCGCTCGTCTGCTGCGACGACGGCGGCTGCTGGAAGTCGCGCACGCTGCCACTCGGGGACGGCGACCCGAAGGACGCGCCCGAGGAGCTGTGCCTCGACGTGGTGGGCCAGCTGCCGCGCTGCATGGACATGATCGGCGCCGACGAGGTGATCCGGCGCGTGGAGACCTACTTTCGCGGCGGCGCGCTCTCCTACCTGCCGCGCGAGAACCCGGGCTCGCCGGAGCCCGAGCAGCTCTGATCACGCTCGCAGCCCGGCCGTGGACGCTCCAAGCCCACCAATCAAACCTCGACGGCTGTGAAACCCTGCGAATCCGTGCGCCGCGTCACGCTCGCGCGGGCGACCGGCGGGCCATACTCGACACCTCACCCGAGACGAGGAGGGGATATTGGCCGATGACGACGTGCGTGACGACGACAAGGCGCTCGCCGAGAGGCGCGAGTTCCTGATGCTGCTTTCCGGCGGCGCGGCTCTGGCCGGCGTGGGGATGCTCGCGGCCTGCGGCGGCGACAGCCCCACCGGTGCGACCTCCTCTTCCTCGTCGCCGAGCTCCAGCTCCCCGAGCGCCAGCTCGTCGAGCAGCAGCACGAGCTCGTCCTCGAGCTCGTCTTCCGGCTCTTCGAGCTCGTCCAGCTCCTCCGGCGGCGGCTCTTCGAGCTCCTCGAGCTCGTCGTCCCTCCGGTAGCCCGTCCGAAAGACCCTCGCAGGACCGCAAGCCGGGAGTCGGCGGCGGTCAGGTCGAGCACGGGACGCCGCTCGTCGTCGGTGACGGTGACGTCGACCAGGATGAGGCTCGTCGTGGAGTCGAACACGGGAGGCGGAGCCTGCGCCGCGGCGGGGCAAGCGATCAGCCGTGGCGCACCCAGCGCATCAGCTCGGGGAACGTCGGCCGCTTCCCGTACATCAGGATTCCGACGCGGTAGACGCGGGCCGCGACCCACACCACGCCGAGGATGCCGAGGACGAGCAGCGCGATCGAGAGCAGGATCTGCCACATCGGCGGCT
>CAZMRX010000679.1:0-1910 GCA_964568755.1 uncultured Acidobacteriota bacterium
TCGATCCCCAGCTTCCGGCCGTCGCCGGCTGCGAGATCCACGACGACCCCTACGCCCCTCTGTGCCGCCGCTGCCGCGACCTGCTGCGGGAGATGGGCGACGACACGCCCCTCGCCTGGCTCGCGCCCGAGGAGCGCTACGTGGAGAAGCTCGCCACCCCCGACGTCACCATCGCCGACCTCATCGGCGACGTGGACCCGATCCGGGCGGCCCGCGGCGGCCACGACCTGTCGAGCGAGCTCACGATGCACTACGGGCTGCTGCCCCGCGCCCACCGCGGCATCTTCGCCCTCAACGAGCTGCCCGACCTGGCCGGCCGCATCCAGGTCGGCCTGTTCAACATCCTCCAGGAGGGCGACGTCCAGATCAAGGGCTACCCGGTGCGGCTGCCGATCGACGTCTCGATGGTGTTCACCGCGAACCCCGAGGACTACACGGCGCGCGGCAAGATCATCACCCCGCTCAAGGACCGCATCGGCAGCGAGGTGCGCACGCACTACCCGACCACGATCGAGCACGGCGTCGCGATCACCTCGCAGGAGGCCTGGACCGCGCGCGCGCCGGGGCTGCTGATCCCGCGCTGGGTGCGCGAGGTGGTGGAGGCCGTGGCCTTCGCCGCGCGGCGCGACAAGAAGATCGACCGCAGGAGCGGCGTCTCGCAGCGGCTGCCGATCAGCGCGCTCGAGAACGCGGTGAGCAACGCCGAGCGGCGGGCGCTCGTCTCGGGCGAGACGCCTGTGGTGCCGCGCGTCTCGGACATCTACGCCTCGCTGCCGTCGCTCACCGGCAAGTTCGAGCTCGAGTACGAGGGCGAGCTGGTCGGCGCCGAGAACGTGGCGCGCGAGCTGATCCGCGAGGCGGTGGGCGAGGTGTTCTCGACCTACCTGGGCTCGGCCGACCTGAAGCAGGTGGTGCAGTTCTTCGAGGAGGGCGGCACGCTCCGCATCCGCGAAGGCTCGACGTCGGCCGAGGTGCTGGCGCAGCTGCGCAAGGTGCCGCAGGTGCTCGAGAACCTGGCGGCGCTCGGGGCCGACTCGAGCGGGCCGGAGGCGCTGCAGGCGGCCGCGGGCGAGTTCGTGCTCGAGGGGCTGTGGGCGCAGAAGAAGATCGGGCGCAGCGACGACCGCGGCTTCGTGGCGACCGAGCGGCGCGCCGAGCTGGAGATCGACATGGAGCACCTCGAGCGCCTGCGCCGCCTGAAGAAGCAGGTGAATTGAGGCCCTGATGGTCGTCAGGCGCTACCACCGCTACACCGGCGAGCTGTGGGACGAGCTCGACCTCGAGTCGCTCGTGGACGAGCTCTCCGACTTCTTCCTGCAGAGCGGCTTCGGCGAGGACGCCGGGGAGTGGGACGAGGACGCGCTGCAGGCGCTTCACGACGCGATCCTCGACGCGATGCTGCGCAAGGGCCTGCTCTCGCCGGAGGACCTCGAGCGCGTGATGGCGGACAAGGACGCGCTCGACGAACTGCTGCAGAAGACCGTGGAGCGGCTGATGCGCGAGGGCTACTTGCGCGCGAGCGAGGCCGAGCCCTTCCACGACCCGACGGCCGGGGGCGCGGGCCGGCCGGGGCCGCCGGTGCGCTTCGAGCTCACCGAGAAGGCCGTCGACTTCCTCGGCTACCGGGCGCTGCGCGACCTGCTGGGCTCGATCGGCAAGGCCTCCTTCGGTCGCCACGACACGCGCGATCTCGCGACGGGCGTCGAGGCCTCGGGTCCGACGAAAAGCTGGGAGTTCGGCGACACGATGAACCTCGACGTCTCGGCGACGCTGCTCTCGGCGGTCGCCCGCGAGGGGCTCGGGGTCCCGCTCGACGTCGACTACGCGGACCTGCACGTGCGGCAGTCCGAGTACCAGTCCTCGTGCGCGACGGTGCTGATGCTCGACTGCTCGCACAGCATGATCCTCTA
>CAZMRX010000680.1:0-1906 GCA_964568755.1 uncultured Acidobacteriota bacterium
GTGCGCAGCACCTTCTGCAGCACGGGCGAGCGCGTCAGGATGTCGGACGACAGGTTGCGCTGCACCTGGAAGCGCAGGCGGCGGTTCTCGCGCTCGAGCAGCGTCTTCTCGCCGGCCTTCTCGACGCGCATCCCGAGCTCCTCGAAGTTCGGGGGCTTGGTCAGGTAGTCGAAGGCGCCGAGCCGCATCGTGTCGATCGCGGACTGCACGTTGGCGAAGCCGGTGACGATGATCGTCTGCAGCTCGGGGTGCTCCTTGCGCACGCGCGCCAGGATGTCGACGCCGTCGGCGTCGGGCAGCTTGAGGTCGAGCAGCAGCACGTCCCACTCGGCCGAGTCGAGCGCCTTCAGGACGCTCTTGCCGTTGGTGCAGATCTTGACCTCGTGGCCCGCCTTCTGCAGGAAGCGGGTGACCGTGAGCCCGAAGGTCTGCTCGTCCTCGGCGACGAGCACGCGGAAGCCGGTAACGTTCATCGTTTCCCTGTCGCGACGCGCAGGACGACGCGGAACACGTTGCCGTCCCTGCGGGGCCGGTAGACGAGATCACCCCCGCGGCTTCGGAGCAGGCCCCGGGCGACCGCGAGCCCGAGGTTTGCCCCCCGCTGGGCATCGGCGTTGGCGTACGGCTCGAAGACGTGCGCGCGCTGCGCCTCCGGCAGCGGCGCCCCGCTGTCGGCGACGTCGAGGTGGAGCGTGCCGCCCCTGCGCGTCGCGGCGACCGCCAGCGTGCCGCCCGCGGGCATCGCCGCGGACGCGTTCATCACCAGGGCCATCACCACCTGCTTGAGCGAGCCGGCGTCGACCTGGACCGCGGGCAGCGTCTTCGGCAGGCGGGCCCGCACCCGCAGCCGGGCGAGCGCGGGGTGGCGCTCGAGCAGCCGCAGCGACAGCGCCAGCGTCTCGCCCACGTCGGCCCGCTCCCCGGCATCCGAGCGCGACGAGTCGAGCAGGAACTGCACGATCCGCTCGCAGCGCGCGACCTCGGTGCGGATCAGGTCGCGGAATTGGCGCGCCTCGCGGCGCTGGTCGCGCCCGCCTTTGGCGGCGAGCGAGGCGAGCGCCTCGGCGCAGCCGGCGATGCCTGCCAGCGGGTTCGAGATCTCGTGCGCCACGCCCGAGACCAGCTGGCCCAGGAACGCGAGCCGGTCGCGTGCGATCAGCTGCATCTCGAGCTGGCGGCGCGTGGTGATGTCCTCGAACCAGGAGAGCACGTGCGTCGCCTGCGTCCCGCGCAGGACCGGGAGCCGCCGCACGTGGTAGATGCTGCCCGAGGTCTCGACGATCTCCTCGTGCGGCTTGCCGCTGCGGAGCACCCGGCGCAGCACGGGCTCGGTGGCGCGGAAGCCTTCCTGGCCCAGCACCGCCCGCAGCGGCCGGCCGAGCGCCCGGCTGCGGGGCCGGCCCAGGGGACCGCGCTCGCGCAGCCGATTCCACGCCACCACCGTGAGCTCGCGGTCCACCACGTAGAGCCCGATCGGCAGGGCGTCGAAGACGGATCCCAGGGGATCGGCGGCGGCCTTCTTCTTCACGGGGCGAGCCGGCACGGCGAGAGTATAGCCTTTCACCCGGACCATTCAGGAGGGCAGTTGCGCCGGCTCCTGAATGGTCCGGTTTTCGTTTGAACGGTCCGGTCTTCGTTGGCCGTCGCGGCGTAGCTGACCCAGGCGGGGCCGCTCACCCGCAGGTCCAGGCGCCCTCGTGATCGATCCAGCCTAGAACCGCTTCAGGTCGTCCTCGCTCAGCAGCATCCTGTCGATCCCGCGGGCCCGGCCCGTCTGCTCGTCGGCGTCCACCACGACCGCGGCGAAACGGGGGTCGCCCTTGGCCGTTTCGAAGCGATTGGGCATGGCCGTCAGGAAGCGCTGGATCACGACGGCCTTCTCCACCCCGATCACGGAATCGTAGGG
>CAZMRX010000681.1:0-1885 GCA_964568755.1 uncultured Acidobacteriota bacterium
TGCCCGCCGAGCAGATCGGCGAGGTGCTGATGGAGCGCCTCAAAGAGCTCGACAAGGTGGCCTTCGTCCGTTTCGCCTCCGTCTACCGCGACTTCAAGGACGTCGACCAGTTCATGGCGACGCTCAAGGGGCTGCTGGAAGCCAGGGACTAGCCATGGGGTGCACGGGGGGCGATTAGCCCCCCGTAAGCCCAGTCCCGAGAACCCGGGCCCCGCTATCTGGCTATGGCCCTTAGGTTTGGGTGCGGTGTGGCTGGGGAGCTACACTAGCCCGATGCCCCGGGAGCGGTTCCAGAACAACCTCCGGCTGGTGCTGGCGGTGACGGGCGGGTTGCTCGTCCTGTTCCTGCTCGCGGAGCTGCTGCTGCGCAAGAGCCGTGACTTCCAGCCGGACTTCCTGGCCTCGGCGCTGCTCTACGCGCTCACCGTCCTCAACCTCTCGCTGCTCCTGGTCCTGCTGTTCGTGCTGGGCCGCAACCTCGTCCGCATGCTGATGGAGTGGCGCCGCGGCGTCTTCGGCGCGCGGCTGCGCGTGCAGCTGCTGCTCGTGTTCCTGGTGATGGCGATCGCCCCGTCGATGCTGATCCTGCTCGTCGGCAGCGACCTGATCCGCCAGACGGTCGACCGCTGGTTCAACGTCGACGTCGAGCGCATGCTCGCCTCCTCGCAGACGCTCGGCCTGGCGCTCGAGGCGGAAGCCCTCGAGACCAGCCGCGTCCACGCCCGGCAGCTCGCGAGCGAGATCGAGGCGCGAGGCCTGCTCCAGCCGCAGGAGCAGGGGCGGCTGCGGCGCGCCGTCGAGCTGAGGGCGCGCCAGCGCGAGCTCGACCTGGTGAACGTCTACGCCGGTCCGAACGAGGTGGTCGCGGTGATGGACCCGCGGCTGCCGCCCACGCCGGACTGGGGAGCCGTGGCGGGCGAGGCGCTCGCGGAGGCCGCCGCCGCCGGCCGCGAGGCGCAGGCGGCGGTCGCGTTCGGAGCCGGGCGGCTGGCGCGCGCCGCGGCACCGGTCCGCGACGCCCAGGGGCGGCCCGAAGGCGCGGTGGTGGTCTCGAGCTTCGTGGGGCCCGACGTGGCCTCGGCGGTCCAGGAGGTGCAGGACGGCTACACCAAGTTCAGGAAGACGCAGACCTTCCGCCAGCCGATCCTCTCGTTCTACCGCTCGCTCTACCTGTTCCCGGCGCTGCTGATCCTGTTCGGCGCCGTCTGGCTGGCGCTCTACCTGTCGCGCCGCATCACGACGCCGATGCGGCTCGTGGCCGAGGGCGCCGAGCGCATCGCCGCCGGGCAGCGCGGCGTGCGCGTCGACTTCCCGACCGGCAGCGAGGAGTTCCGCGCGCTGATCGCCTCGTTCAACCGCATGTCGGAGCGCCTGGCGCGCAGCGAGGAGGAGGTGGAGTTCTCGCGGGCCGGGCTCGTTCGCAAGAACCAGGAGCTCGAGGAGCGAAGGCGGCTCACCGACACCGTGCTGGAGACGGTCGGCACCGGGGTGGTCGTGGTCGACGAGGAGGCCACGGTGACGGCGCTGAACGCCGCCGCGCAGCGGCTGCTCGAGCTCGAGCCGGGAGCGCTCGGCCTGCCGCTCGAGCGGATCATGCGCGGCCCCGGCCGCGAGGAGATCCAGGCGCTCGTGCTGCGGCTGCTCTCGGGCCGGGTCTCGCGCCAGGAGCGCGAGGTGATCGTGCCCTCGCGCGAGCGCGACCGCCACCTGGCCGTGACCGTGGTCAGCCTGCCGGGCTCGCTCGGCTCGGCGCCGGGCGCCATGATCGTGGTCGACGACCTGACGCCGCTGATGCGCGCGCAGAAGGTCGCGGCCTGGGGCGAGGTGGCCCGCAAGCTGGCCCACGAGATCAAGAACCCGCTCACGCCGATCCAGCTCTCCGCCC
>CAZMRX010000682.1:0-1882 GCA_964568755.1 uncultured Acidobacteriota bacterium
AAGAACTCGAAGAAGTGCGGGTGCGTCTCGAGCCGCACGTGCTCGACGCGCCTCAGCAGCGCCTCGAGCTCGGCCCGGCGCGAGCGCGACAGCAGCACCATCGCGGCCCCGAGCAGCGCGGCGTTGCCGACCTTCACGATGCGCTCGGGCGGCAGGTCCGGCACCAGGCCGATCCGGCGCGCCGCGTCCACGTCGATGTGGCGCGCGAAGCCTCCGGCCAGGTACAGCCGCTCGATGCGCTGCAGCGGGACGCCGTACGTCTCGGCCAGCACCCGCACACCGGCGGCGTTGGCGCCCTTCGCCTGCGCCAGCTCGTTCACGTCGGCTTCGCGGAGCTCGAGCCCGTGGCCGAGCGGCAGCGCGTGGCTGTCGTCGGTAAAGCGGCCCTGGCCGTTCATGCGGCCCGTCCGTCGCAGCTCCGACAGCAGGTCGACCAGGCCCGACCCACACACCCCGGCCGGGGCGCCGTCGCCGATGGTCTCGGTCACGAGCTGGCCTCCCGTGCCGAGGCGCACGCGCTCGATGGCGCCCTCGAGCGCCGGCATCCCGCAGCTCACGCCCCCGCCCTCGAAGGCCGGCCCCGCGGGGCACGATGCCGCCAGCAGCCGATGCCGGTTCCCGAGGAACGCCTCCGTGTTCGTGCCGATGTCCACCAGCGCCTGGACGGCGTCGCCTTCAGCGATACCGGAGGCGAGCAGGCACGCCGCCGCGTCGGCGCCGACGTGGCTCGCCACGAGCGGCAAGCCGTAGACGCGCGCTTCCGGGTGGACCGGCAGCCGCAGGCGCCGCGCTTTGACGCTGAGGCTCGTGGACGCGGCTCGGCCCTCGTCGAGCGCCACCTCGGTGATGGACCGGTACGGCATCACGCCGATTGGCTGCACGTCGAGGCCGAACAGGAGATCCCGCATCGTGGGGTTGCCGGCCACTGCGATCTCGTAGATCGAGAGCGGATCGACCGGCAGGCTCGTGATGGCACGCGTCAGGTAGCCGAGCAGCGTCCGCTGCAGCAGCCGCCCGCGGTGCTCGCCGTCGTAGTGGATGCGCGCCATGATGTCGGAGCCGCCGAAGCGCTGCGGGTTCTCGAAGGACTGCGTGGCCACGAGCCGCCCGCTCTCGAGATCGTAGAGCCGCAGCGCCACCGTGGTGGTGCCGACGTCGAGAGCCAGGCCGTGAAGCGCCCCGGCCGCCTGGACCAGCGGCTGGCCGTCGAGCAGCACGAAGGCGCCGTCGCGCGTCACGGCCGGGTCGAGCCGCAGCCGGCTCTCCTCGAGGCCGTCCGTCTCGGTCTCGATCCGCAGCGCGCCCCGCCGCAGCGTGTGGCAGCGCACCGTCCCCGGCTCGGCGAGCCGCGTGCGGCAGGCGAGCCGGAAGCGCCCCTCGAGGTGCCGTTCCTGCGGGGCGGGTGCCGTCAGCAGCTCGGCGCCTGCCTCCACCTCCACCAGGCACTCGCGGCACTTGCCCTGCTTCACGCAGGAGGTGGGAACGTGGACGCCCAGCGCCTCGGCGCGATCGAAGAGCGTCTCGCCGGCTTGAAGCTCGCCGCTCCGGCCGTCGATCTCGAGCGTCCCACGCGCCGAGGCGGCGTGGGGGGCCGGGATCACGTCGCCTGCGCCCCGGCCGGCGCCTTGGCCACCGTGGCCGCGTCCTGCTCCGCGATCAGCCGCTGGAACAGCTGCACCGCGCTCGCGGCGTCGGCGGCGTAGCCGTGGGCGCCGATCAGCTTCGCGTAGTCGGGGCTCACCGGCGCGCCTCCCACGCACAGCCGCACGTCGTCGAGGCCGGCTTCCTTGAACTTCTGCACCACGGTCTTCATGTAGACCATGGTCGTCGTGAGCAACGCGCTCATCCCGACGATGCGCGCCCGGTGCTCCTTCGCCGCGGC
>CAZMRX010000683.1:0-1859 GCA_964568755.1 uncultured Acidobacteriota bacterium
TCGTCCACGCGCCGTTCGGCGGCGCCATCAACCGCGCCTGGGGCCTGGCGCTCCGCAAGCGCTTCTGCGTGGGCTTCGGCTTCGAGCTGCAGGCGGCGGCCAACGAGGAGGCGATCGTGCTGTCGCTCGGGCCCCAGCACAGCTTCGAGCTCGCGGGCGTCTTCGACTACCTGCGTCCCGAGACCGCGCGCGACGTGCTGATCCAGGCGCTGCTGGCGGCGCCGATGTTCCAGACGCGCTGGCGCTGGAACGTCCAGCGCTCGCTGCTCCTCGAGCGCTCGCGCGGCGGCAAGAAGGTGCCGGCCGCGCTGCTGCGGATGCGGGCCGACGACCTGCTCGCCGCGGCCTTCCCGCACGCGCTCGCCTGCCCCGAGACGCTGCCCGGGGGCCCGATCGAGGTGCCGATGGAGCACCCGGTCGTGCGCCAGACGGTCGAGGACTGCCTCAACGAGGCGATGGACGTGGACGGCTTCCTCGAGGTGCTCGCGGGACTGCGCGACGGCCGCATCGAGAAGCTCGCGATCGACACGGCCGAGCCCTCGGCCTTCGCGCGCGGCATCCTGGCCGCCCAGCCCTACAGCTTCCTCGACGACGCCCCGCTCGAGGAGCGGCGCACGCAGGCGGTGATCTCCCGGCGCGTGCTCGACATCCGCACCGCCGACGAGCTGGGAGCGCTCGACCCCGACGCGATCGAGCGCGTGCGCGAGGAGGCGTGGCCGGATCCCCGCGATGCCGACGAGGTCCACGAGGCGCTGCTCTGGATGGGCTACGTCACGCTCGAGGAGAGCGGGAACTGGCGCGAGTGGCTCGACGAGCTCGCGGCCGCGGGGCGCGTCGTGAGGGACGGCGAGCGCTTCTTCGCGACAGAGGCGCCGCGGGATCCGAAAACGGTCCTGCGCGGGCGCCTGGAGGCGCTCGGGCCGCTCGCCGCCGACAGCCCGGCGCTCGGGCCCGACGCGGCCTCGCTGCTGCTGCAGCTCGAGGCCGAGGGCGTCGTCCTGCGCACACGGCTGGACGGGCGCGAGGCGTGGTGCGACAGGCGGCTGCTCGCCCGCATCCAGCGCTACACGCTCGACCGCCTGCGGCGCGAGATCGAGCCGGTCACGGCCTCCCAGTTCCTGCGCTTCCTCGCCTGCTGGCAGCACGTCGACCTGGAGCACCAGCTCGAAGGGCCGCGCGGCGTCTTCGAGGCCGTGCGCCAGCTCGCGGGCTTCGAGGTGATGGCGGCGGCCTGGGAGGCGAGCGTGCTTCCCGCGCGGGTGCGCGGCTACAAGCGGGAGTGGCTCGACCAGGCGACGCTCTCGGGCGAGGTGGCCTGGGTGCGCCTCTGGGGCGCGTCCGCGACGGGGCCGCTGCGGCGCGCGCCGATGGCTCTCGTGCCGCGGGAGGACTTGCCGACCTGGCTCTCCCTTGCGGCGCTGGCCAGCGCGGCGCCCGAGCCCGCGGGAACGGTAGGCGAGGTCGAGCGCGCGCTCGCCGAGCGCGGCGCGCTCTTCTACAACCAGCTGGCCGCCGCGGCGTCGCTAACGCCCGCCCAGCTCGACGCCAGCCTGGCCGAGCTCGTGGGGCTGGGCCGCGCGACTTGCGATTCCTTCGCCGGGCTGCGCTGGCTGATGGTCCCGTCGTGGCGGCGTGCGGGGACCGGGGGCGCCGCGGGCCGCTGGAGCGCCGTGCGCCGCCCGGCGCAAGCACCCGCAACGGCTCCCGCGCCCGCCGAGGCCGCGGAGTTCGTCGCGCGCCAGCTGCTGCGGCGCACCGGCGTCGTCTTCCGCCGCACGCTCGCGCGCGAGAAGCAGCCGCTGCCGTGGCGCGACGTGGCCCGCGCGTGCCGCCGGCTCGAGACCCGCGGCGAGATCCGC
>CAZMRX010000684.1:0-1814 GCA_964568755.1 uncultured Acidobacteriota bacterium
GGGCCCGGGCGATCGTGCGGGGCGGCTCCGAGACGCTGGCCCGGGCGGGCTGCGCGCTCGTCGGCGGCCACAGCGTGCGCGATCCCGAGATCAAGTTCGGCTACGCCGTCACCGGGCTCGTCGACCCCGCCCGGATGCTGACGAACGCCGCGGGACGGCCCGGGCAGCTGCTGGTGCTGACCAAGCCGCTCGGGACGGGAGTGATCGCGACCGCGCTCAAGGCGGGGCAGGCGCCCGAGGAGTCGGTGCTCGCGTCGACCGACTCGATGAAGACGCTCAACGCGGCGGCGGCAGCCGAAGCACTCGGCCGCGGCGTCCAGGCGGCGACGGACGTCACCGGGTTCGGGCTCGCCGGCCACGCCGCGGGGATCGCGCGCGAGAGCCGCCTGACGCTCGAGATCCAGCTCGGGGCGCTGCCGCTGCTGCCAGGGGCGCTCGAGCTCGCCCTGCGCTTCCAGGCGGGAGGGTTGCTGGCGAACCGGGCGGCGTTCGAGCCGCAAGTCGAGTACGCGGGCCGGGCAGAGGAGGCCAGGAAGGCCCTGCTCTACGACCCGCAGACATCCGGCGGCCTGCTGCTGCTCGTTCCCGAGACGGAGGTCGAGGCGCTGCTGGCGCGACTCGCAGGGGCAAGCATCGTGGGCCGGGCGACGAGCGCGGGTGCGCGCCCGCTCGTCGTCAGGCCCTGAAGCGACTCTTTGACCGCCTCGAGACCCATGCTATTCTGCACCGCCTCTTCAGGGTGGTCCCAGGACGCCCGCAAGACCCGCACCATGGACGCAAGACCAGAAAGCCGCAGCTCCGCGCGGGCGAACGAGCTCCGCGCCACCCAGGTGACAGCGTGAGCCGGCCACCCCGGGCGCTCGCGCGCCGCTATGCCTGCGCGCTCGCCTTCGTGGCGAACGCGGAGGGCCGCGAGCGGGCCATGGCGCTGCGCGACGAGCTGCGCGCGTTCGTGCCGCAGCTCGTAAGCCACCCGCAGCTGCGACTGGCGCTCGCGCACCCCGCGCTCGGGGCGGAGCAGAAGCGGCGCCTGATGCTGGCGCTCGCCGACGCCGCCAGGGTGACGCCGCTGGTGAAGCGGCTCGTCGAGCTGCTGAGCACGCGCGACCGGCTGGCGCTGCTGCCCGACGTGGCCGAGGCCTACGCCGAGATCGCGAACGCCGCGCACGGCGTCGTCGCTGCCGAGGCGATCTCCGCCGTCCCGCTCGCAGCCGAGCAGAAGCAGGCGCTCGAGACCGCGCTCAAGGGCGACGCCGCGGGCATCGAGCTGCGCACCGAGGTCGAGCCTTTGCTCGTCGGAGGGCTCGTGGTCCGCGCGTTCGGGCGGACCTACGACGGGAGCATCCGCGCGCACCTCGCCGCACTCAGGCGGCGGCTCGCCGCATCCAGCTAACGAGAAGACCAGGAAGGACGCCGCATGGAGATTCGCGCCGACGAGATCACCAGAATCCTCCGCGACCAGCTCGCGGGCTTCAGCGCCGACATCGACGTCGCGGAAGTCGGGACCGTGCTGAGCGTGGGCGACGGCATCGCCCGCATCCACGGGCTCGAGCGCTGCATGGCCGGCGAGCTGCTGGAGCTGCCCCACGGCGTCATGGGGCTGGCGCTCAACCTCGAGGAGGACTCGGTCGGCGCCGTTCTCTTCGGCGAGTCGAAGGAGATCCGCGAGGGCGACCAGGTCAAGCGCACCAAGCGCATCATGTCGGTGCCGGTGGGCGACGCGATGGTGGGTCGCGTGGTGAACGCGCTCGGCCAGCCGTTCGACGGCAAGGGCGAGATCAAGACCACCCTGTTCGGCGCGGTCGAGCGCATGG
>CAZMRX010000685.1:0-1796 GCA_964568755.1 uncultured Acidobacteriota bacterium
ACGGCTTCCAGGAGCAGGGCGACACCCGCGTCTACCTGAAGTTCGGGTTCGCGTTTTGAGATGGCTCCCGCTCAGAGTCCATCGCTGCGCAGTAACCCCTCAGCCGCTCGCGGGAGTGCCGGCCCTTCGCTCGTCCTGGAAGAGGGCCCAGAAGATGTCGTCGCCCGGATAGGGGATCCCGAGCGAACCGGGTAGAAGGCCGAGCGGCGTGGCGAGCCAACCGAGCGGCCCGCTCCCGAGCTTGTGCTGCAGTAGCGATCGAGCATGCGCGACGCCGATGCGCCGAAGCGGTCGGCCCCAGGCGACCTCCCGGAAGCCGAGCGACCCGGCCAGCCGCCTCAGTCCCTCGCGCGAGAAGTAGTGGAGAACGCTCGGGGGGCTGTACTCGTGCCAATGCCGGCCGAAGGCGCGCGCCGTCCAGCTGTCGCGGTCCCACGTCTCGACGAGCCAGAAGCCTCCCGCTCGCGTCAACGCGGCGGCCCGTTCCAGCCCGCGACGAGGGTCCTGGACGTGCGCGACCACCTGGAGCATGAGGACGAGGTCGAAGGCTCGGCCGGGCGCGTAGCTCTCGAGCGTCCCCACGTCGACGACGGGTCCCAGCCGTTCGTTGGCCAGCGCCGCCATCCGTGCGTTCGGCTCCACGCCCGAGCCCGTCCACCCTTCGGAGAGGAATCCCTCGAGCAGGTAGCCGGCAGCCGCACCGACGTCGAGCACCGCGCCGGGTGCGAGGTGCGTCCGCACGAGCCGGGCGTAGGCAGAGCCACGCTCCCGCAGGATCCCGGCCTCGCCGGCGTAGTCGTCGTACCCGGCGCCCCCGCCGAAGAAGTACTCGTCCCCGTACACTCGGGCCACGTGGTCCGCGGACGCGGATACGGCGGCAAAGCGGTGGCCGCAGCGCTCGCAGCCCAGGATCTCGTGCCCGTGCGCGCGGAAGAGCCCGCGTCCCGGGCTCCCGCACACGACACACGTCATCGGAGGCTGCGCTCGTACCAGTCGAGCGACTCGTCGAGGCCCCGCTCGATCGTGTGGGTCGGCTCGTAGCCCAGCAGGCGGCGCGCCTTGCTGATGTCGGCGAGCGAGTGGAGCACGTCACCGGCCCGGAAGGGGCCGTGCTCGGGCGCTTGCCCCGCGAGGCTCGGGTGGCGCGCCGCCAGCCGGTCGCGCAGCAGGCCGTGGAGCTCGGCAAGCGTCGTCCGGTGTCCCGCGGCCACGTTGTAAGCCTGGTTCAGGGCGTCCTTCGACGCGACCGTCGCGGCCAGCAGGTTTGCCTGGACGACGTTCGCCACGTGACAGAAGTCGCGGCTCGTCTCGCCCGTGCCGTGGATGATCACGCGCTCGCCGCGAATCATCGCGGCCACCCACTTCGGGATCACCGCCGCGTAGGCCCCCTCTGGATCCTGGCGCGGGCCGAAGACGTTGAAGTAGCGAAGGCCGACCGTCTCCATCCCGTGCAGCTCGCCGTAGACGCCCGCGTAGAGCTCGTTGGCGAGCTTGGTCACGGCGTAGGGCGACAGCGGCCGGCCCAGGTCGGCCTCCAGCTTGGGCAGCGTCTCGCTGTCGCCGTAGACAGAGCTGCTCGAGGCGTAGACGAAGCGGCGGATGCCCGCCTCGCGCGCGGCCTCCAGCAGCGTGAGGTGGCCCGTGACGTTGGCCGCGTTCGACTCGAGCGGCGCCTCGATCGAACGCGGCACCGATCCGAGCGCCGCCTGGTGGAGCACGATCTGCGCGCCTGTGACCGCCTCGCGGCAGGTGCTCGCGGAAGCCACGTCGCCCTCGACCAGGCGGAAGCGCGAGAA
>CAZMRX010000686.1:0-1792 GCA_964568755.1 uncultured Acidobacteriota bacterium
CCTGGGTGCGATCTTCCGGGGCGAGGACGCGACCGACGGCCGCAGCGTAGCCATGCGGATGCTCAGCCCGGCGCTGCTCACGAGCGCGCCGCTGGTGAGCGCGCTGGCCGCCGAGCTCAAGGCGGCGTCGCAGATCTCGCACCCGAACCTGGTGAAGGTGATCGCGCTCATGGAGTGGGAAGGCGCGCGCTGCGTCGTCACCGAGTACGTCGCGGGCCGCACCTTCGCGGAGGCGCTCGCCAGCGGGCGCAAGCTCGGCTTCCAGCAGGTGCACGCGCTCGGGCGCGTGATCGCGCAGGTGCTGGCGCTGCTGCACCAGAAAGGCCTCGTCCACGGCTCGATCCGTCCCTCGAACGTGATGGTGGCCTCGGGAGTGATCAAGCTCGCCGACCTCGGGCTCGGCAAGCTCGCGCGCGCCGCGGGGCTCAAGCCCTCCTACGACGCGCCCGAGGGCGGCCCGAGCCCGGCGGACGACCTGTTCGCGCTGTGCGCGGTGATGTACCACCTGCTCACCGGCACGCACCCGCTGTCGCAAGCGCAGGGGGCCGGGCTGCCGCTGCCCTCGCAGCTGGCTCCCGGCGTGCCCGAGGCGATGGACAAGCTGCTGCTGCGCGGCCTGCACCCGCGCCCCGAGCTCCGGCTGGCGAGCGCCGAGGACGTGCAGCGCGAGCTGCGCGAGATGGTGAAGATCGGATGAGCGCAACGGCATGAGCTTCGGCGGCGACCTCCACACCTTCGACGTGTTCGACCTGCTCGGCTGGCTGATGGGGCGCAAGCGCCCCGGGATCCTGCAGATGACCCGCCGCTCGACGAAGAAGCGGCTGGCGTTCCGCGACGGCCAGGTGCAGTGGTCGAGCTCCAACGACCCGCGCGAGACGATCGGCCAGGCGCTGGTGCGCGAGGGCCTGATCCAGGAAGAACCGCTGTTCCGCGCGCTGCTGAAGCAGGAGACGGCCAAGGACAAGCGGCGCCTGGGCGAGATCCTGATCGGCGACGGCCTGCTGACCGAGCCGCAGCTCACGAAGACGCTGCACACGAACGCGTTGGCCCACCTCTACGACCTGTTCCTGTGGTCGAACGGCCGCTTCGACTTCGACGACGAGCGGCCGCCCGCGCCCGAGGCCTCGGACCTGAAGATCGACCTGCGGCCCGTGCTCGAGGAGGGGCGCAAGCGGCGCGAGCTGTGGCACAAGCTACGCTCGCGCTTCGGCTCGAACGAGGTGACGTTCAAGCTGATGGCGGACCCGGTCGCGGTCACCGATCCGGTGCTGCGCCAGGTCCTCGACCTCGCCGTCTGGGGCAAGACGCTCGCCGGGATCAGCCTCGAGTCGCGCCGCTCCGAGTACGAGACCACGATCCTGGTCGCCGAGCTGTGCGACAAGGGCGTGCTCCAGGTCGACCGCATCGAGTCGGGCGCTCCGGAGACGGACCCGGTGGGGATCATCAACACGCTCCTCGCCGGCGGGGACATGCGCCTCAAGGAGGGCCGCTTCGACGCCGCGACCGAGGCCTACGAGCGCGTGCTGAGCCTCGACGGGGTCAACCAGGCGGCCAAGAAGGGGCTGATCGCCGTGGCCGAGTCGCGCGAGAAGGCGAAGGCCGCGAAGAAGATCCCGCTCGACAAGGTGCCGAGCCTGCGCCTGACGGCGATCGCGCTCGCGCAGCAGCACTTCGACCCGCAGGAGGGCTTCGTGCTCTCGCGCATCAACGGCCAGTGGGACGTGCAGTCGATCCTCAAGCTGTGCCCGATGCCCGAGGACGACACGCTGATCATCTTCTCGCGCCTGCTCGA
>CAZMRX010000687.1:0-1784 GCA_964568755.1 uncultured Acidobacteriota bacterium
ACGGCTTCGACTTCTACTACGGCCTGCCCGCGGGCGAGGATGAAACCGACTTCATCCTGGGCGATTCGCCCACGCGAGACGCCGTCTCGCCCGACCAACTCGCCCGCCGCTACACCGAGACGGCGGTCAAGTTCATGGCGTCGCAGTCGCGGGACCGGCGCTTCTTCACCTACCTCGCGCACCGCGACCCGCACCTCGTCAACTTCCCCGCGGCGGAGTTCGCCGGGCGCTCCGCGGCGGGCGCCTACGGCGACGTCATCGAGCAGCTCGACGCCTCGGTGGGCGATCTCATGAAGTGGTTGCGCGACTCCGGGCTCGAGCAGAACACGCTCGTGGTCTTCATGAGCGACAACGGCCCGGTGATCCCGCCGCGCGGCCCAGGCTCGGCGGGTCCCTGGAGCGGCGGCAAGTTCTCGTGCGAGGAGGGCGGGGTGCGGGTGCCGGCGATCATGCGCTGGCCGGCGCGGATCCGTCCCGGGCGCGTGGTGGACGAGGTCGTGAGCTCGCTCGACCTGTTCCCGACGCTCGTGACGCTGACCGGGGCCACGCTGCCGGCGAAGCACTACGACGGACAGGACGTCTCGCGGCTCGTGACGGGCGAGGTAGACCGCATCGGCGGCCGCGGCATCGACGGCGGCCGCGAGCTGGTCTTCTCGGGCCCGTCCGGCGCCGCGGGCCTTCGCTCCGGCAGGTGGAAGTACCTTCGGCCGGGCACGTGGTCGGGCAGCACCACGCTCTTCGACCTGCAGACCGACCCCGCCGAGAAGCACGACCTGAGCCGCGCGCGGCCCGACCTGGTGAAGCAGCTCGAGGCGCGCCTGCAGGAGCTGATACGCTAGCGCGACCGTGAGCCAAAGGCGCAGCACCCTCCTCAGGTCGCTGGCCCTTGCGGCGGCGAGCACCGCCCTCGCCCTTCTCGTTCTCGAGGCCGCGTTCCGGGTGGCGCGCGTCCCGGTCGGGACCGTCCAGATCAACCGCGCCACCGTCCGCCGCAGCGACAACCCGCGGCTGCGCTTCGAGCTGCGGCCCGGGGGCGAGGCGCGAGCCGAGGTCGAGTACCGGGTGAACCAGCTCGGCCTGCGCGGGCCGGAGACGACACTCGAGAAGCCGGCGGGCGTGCGTCGGGTGGCGGTGCTCGGCGACTCGATCGCCTTCGGCTACTGGGTGAGCCAGGAGCAGGGCTTTGCGCACCAGCTCGAGGCCCTGCTGAACGACGCAGGGGCCGCGAGCGGCCGCGTCGAGGTGCTGAACTTCGGCGTCCCCGGCTACAACCTCGAGCAGGAGATCGAGGCTCTGCGCGCCAGGGCGCTCGCGTTCTCTCCGGACCTGGTGGTGGTGCTGTTCTGTCTCAACGACCTCGAGGGCCTGTTCTCGTACGAGCTCGGGCTGGTGCAGGAGCGCAGCGACCGCCGCCGCACGCTCGTGGGCCGCGCTCGCGAGTGGCTGGTGGCCAGCTCGCGCCTCTTCGCGTGGGTCGAGTACCGTCTCACCGAGCTCGAGGCCCGGCGCCATTTCGTCAAGGCCAAGAACCCGCTCGAGGGGACGCTCTTCGCCGAGGCGCTGGGCGCGCAGGCGCGGGCGCTTCGGGGCCAGCTCGCAGTGCTGCGGGCGCTGGTCGCCTCGCGCGGCATTCCCGGGCTCGTGGTCGTGATGCCAGTCCTCGGCGACCGCTTCGAGCGCTACCCGCACCGCGAGGTGCACCGGGCGGTGGTCGAGGCGGCCGAAGCCGAGTCGCTCGGCGCCCTGGATCTCTTCGACTGCTACTCGGCCTACCCGTTCCGCGA
>CAZMRX010000688.1:0-1783 GCA_964568755.1 uncultured Acidobacteriota bacterium
CGGCCCGGACAGGAAGGTCTCGATGCAGCCGGACTTGCCGCAGTAGCAGGCCGGCCCGGGGCGTTCGTCGTCGCGCGGCCACGGCAGGGGATTGTGGCCCCACTCGCCGGCGATCGCATTCGGGCCCGTCACCACGCGGCCGTCCACGACCACACCGCCGCCGGTGCCCGTGCCGACGATCACGCCGAACACCACGCGCGCGCCGGCGGCCGCGCCGTCGCTCGCCTCGGAGAGCGCGAAGCAGTTCGCGTCGTTGGCGCAGCGCACCGGGCGGCCGAGCGCCCGCGCCAGGTCCCGGTCGATCGCGCGCCCGATCAGCCAGGTGGAGTTCGCGTTCTTGACGAGCCCGCTCGCCGGGGACAGCGCCCCCGGCATACCCACGCCCACGCTGCCCTGGCTGCCGGTCTCGTGCTCGATCGCGTTCACCAGCGACACGATGGCCCCGAGCGTCGCGTCGTAGTCGTGGCGCGGCGTCGGGACGCGGCGGCGCGCGAGCTCACGGCCGTCGTCCCCGAGCGCGATCGCCTCGATCTTGGTCCCGCCCAGGTCGACCCCGATCCGCATGGCCGATTCTCCCTCACCGGACTTCGGTCGTGGCTCGGCGGTGGGCCATCCCTCGGGATCCGCCGCTACCGGTGGCTCTTCGGTCGTGGCTCGGCCGTGGGCCATCGTCTTCCGCGGCGGTCCCGCTTCCCGGGTCGGGCCGGCAAGGACAACTCGCCCCGGGGCGAGTTGAGTCAGGGGACGCAGTGCTGGCTGTAGAATCCCACAGGTTCCGCCCTTGAACCGCTTCTGGATCCTCGCCGGCGCCTTGGCCGTGACGGTCGGCGCGCTTGCGATCGCCTTCTGGCTGGGCACGGCCAGCTTCGACGTGCGGCGCTACAGCCAGCACAACGGGCGGCTCGCGAAGGTCATGCGCGAGAAGCCGACCGCCGACCGGCTCACGCGCGGGTTGGCCGCTGAAGGCACCATGCTCCTGGCCACGGCCTCGACCGCCGAGGACAGGGAGAAGGCAGCGGTCACTCGCGGCGGCGCCCGTCTCGCGGAGATCCGCGAGAAGGCCGCGCGCCACGCGGAGCTGCGCGTCTACGAAGCGGGAGACATGCTCTACTTCATCTTCTTCGACGCCGAGGGAGTGATGCGGGACTTCACGTGCGTCAGCCGCTGAAAGACCGCCACGGCGCGCCGCTGAGGCGACGGCGGCGGCTCGAGCTGGTGATCCACGTAGCGCGACGGACGCTGGTCGTGGGGATCGTCGCCCTGGCCTGCGTCTCCTCGGCCGCGCTTGCCGCCCCGCCCGCCCCGCCCGCGGCCATCGTCTCGTCCGGCTTCGTGTTCGAGCGCGCGCCGTTCGCCTCGGCCCACGCCTCGACGATCGTCGAGACCCGCGAGGGGATGCTCGCGGCGTGGTTCGGCGGCTCCGAGGAGGGCCACCCCGACGTCTCGATCTGGATTGCGCGCCACGACGGCACGCGCTGGCTGGCGCCCGAACGAGTCGCCGACGGCCGCCAGCCGGACGGCGCGCGATTCCCCTGCTGGAACCCTGTGCTGTTCCAGCCGTCGATCGGGCCGCTGCTGCTCTTCTACAAGGTCGGCCCCAGCCCGCGCGAGTGGTGGGGCCTCGTGCGCACGTCGACGGACCACGGGCGCAGCTGGTCCGAGGCCGCGCGGCTTCCCGAAGGGATCCTGGGCCCGATCCGGGCGAAGCCGGTCGAGCTCCCGGACGGCGTGCTGCTCTCGGGCTCGAGCACCGAGCACGCGGGCTGGGTGGTGCACATGGAGC
>CAZMRX010000689.1:0-1773 GCA_964568755.1 uncultured Acidobacteriota bacterium
CGGTGCCGAAGCCGCCGGAGCCGAGGTTGGCGAGGATCTGGTATTTCCCGACCGTCTCGCCGAGCAGGAACATGGGGCGCGCGCAGTATAGCAGGAGGCCTCCGCAGCGTCGGGTAATGCGCACGTTCCATTGGCGTGTGCGGGCATTCTGAACGAAGCTAGTGGCGTCGGCTGCGGGCGATCTCGGGTTCACGAGGGAGTGCACATGGGCTTCATGGAGCAGGCGTACGCGCGGGTCGAGGGGCGCGGCGCGCGCGTGGTGTACGCGGAGGGCGTCGAAGAGCGGGCGATTCGGGCCGCCGCCTGGCTGGTCGCGCGCGGCCTCGTGGCTCCCGTGCTGGTAGGGGACGAGGCCGCGATTCGCTCGAAGGCCGCCGCTCTCGGCGTGGCGCTCGACGGCGTCAGCCTGCGCGACCCGGCGCGCGACGCGAAGCGCGAGGCCTTCGCCACGCGCTACCTGGAGCTGCGCCGCCACAAGGGCGTGACGCCGGAGCAGGCGAGCTCCCGCGCGCGGCTGCCGCACTACTTCGGCGCGCTGCTCGTCGACGGCGGCGAGACCCAGGGCATGGTGTGCGGGCTCAACAGCGAGACGAAGCCGTTCATCCCGGCCTTCGAGATCGTACGGATGCGGCCGGGCATCAAGCGCGCGTCCTCGGTGTTCGTGATGGCGTGGCCGGATCGCGTGTACTTCTACGCGGACTGCTCGACCGTGATCGCGCCGGACGCCGAAACGCTCGCCGAGATCGGCCGCGCCACGGCCGCGAGCGCCCGCGCCTTCGGGCACGAGCCGCGCGTCGCGTTCCTCTCGTTCTCGACGCGCGACAGCGCCAAGGACGCCTCGATCGACCGCGTCAAGCAGGCGGTCGCCCTGGTGAAGCAGGCCGAGCCCGGGCTGCTGGTCGACGGTGAGATGCAGTTCGACGCGGCGATCCTGCCCGAGGTGGCGGCCAAGAAGTGCCCGGGGAGCCCGCTCGAGGGCCGCGCCAACGTGTTCATCTTCCCCGACCTGAACTCGGGCAACATCGCCTACAAGATCACGGAGCGCCTGGGCGGCGCCCGCGCGATCGGCCCGATCCTCCAGGGCCTCAACAAGCCGGTGAACGACGTCTCGCGGGGCTGCTCGGTCCAGGACTTCGCCGACGTCGCGGTGGTCACGGCGCTACAGGCGCTCGGGACCTAACAGGCAGCCCGGCGAGGAGCGTCACGGCCGCAAGTCCCCCCAGGTCGCCTGGGCGATCGTGACCGCGGCAACGGCGGCAGTCTCGGCGCGGAGGATTCTCGGTCCCAGGGAGACGGCGGCGAAGCCCGCGGCGCGCAGGGCGGTCGCTTCCGCAGGCTCGAAGCCGCCGGCCGGGCCGACCAGGAGCAGGAGCGGGGAGGTGGGATCGACGCGCAGCGCCGCGAGCGCCTGGTGCCCCGGCGTCTCCAGCAGCACGGCTCGCGCCCCGTCGAACGGGCGCTCCATCAAGCCCTCGAGTGTCGTTGTGGGCGCGAGGTGCGGCACGACGGCGCGTCCGCACTGCTCCGCGGCGCCCGACGCCACGCGCTCCCAGCGCTCGGCGCGCGAGCCGCTGAGGGCGGGGCGGGCGGCCGCGTCGGTGCGGAAGGTCACCACGGGCCAGATCTCCGCGACGCCGAGCTCCGTGGCCTTCTGGATCACGAGCTCCATGCGGTCGCCCTTGAGGGGCGCCATCGCGAGGGTGAGCCGCAGCGGGGATTCCGGCCGGGCCAGGGAGGCGTAAAGAGGCCGTCGGGTCCCGGCCCCTCACCCTT
>CAZMRX010000690.1:0-1773 GCA_964568755.1 uncultured Acidobacteriota bacterium
GGCGCTGAAGAGCTTCTTCGGCTTCCTCACGCGCCGGCAGCTCTTGCTCCACGACCCGATGGCGGGCCTCGAGCGGCCGCGACTCGAGACACGCCTGCCGCGGACGATTCTCACGCCGAGCGAGGCGCGCAGGATCATCGAGGCGCCCGGCACCCGTACGGCGCTCGCGCTACGCGATCGCGCGATCCTCGAGACGCTCTACGCGACCGGCATTCGCGCGAGCGAGCTGATCCAGCTCTCTCCCTTCGACGTCGATACCGAAGACAGGACGCTGCGTGTCGTGCGCGGCAAAGGCGGCAAGGACCGCAACGTCCCCGTGACCGCGCCGGCCGCCGCGGCGGTCGAGAGCTACCTCGCGAGAAGCCGGCCGATGCTCCTGGCGGTCGCGAAGTCCGGCTCCGGCGTCTACCCGGCGAAGGCCTCGAAACGGCTCTTCGTCTCGCCGCGCGGCGGGGTGCTCTACCGCGCGACGCTCGACAAGCTCATCCGCAGCTGGGCCCGCCAGGCCGGCGTCAAGAAGCGCGTCACGGCGCACACCTTCCGCCACAGCGTCGCCACGCACCTCCTCAAGCACGGCGCCGACATCCGCCACATCCAGGCGCTCCTCGGCCACGAGAGCCTCACCACGACCGAGCGCTACACGCACGTCGAGATCTCGGACCTGCAGGCGGTCGTGAGGCGTGCGCACCCGCGGGGGCGGTGACCTCGGCGCGCTGCTCACGCGCTACGTCGAGGAGCTGCGCGTCCGGCGCTACTCGGCTTCCTCGCTCGAGAAAGTACGCTTCGAGCTGCCGCGGCTGATTCATCACTTAAGAGAAATCGGCGTCCGTGACGCGCGAGCGGTCACCGAGGAGCACCTCGTCGCGTACGCACGGCATCTCGAAAGGCGGACGACCCGCTGGGGCACGCCGCTATCCGCTTCGAGCCGGGCCTCGGCGCTGAGCACCATGCGCCGCTTCTTCGCCTTCCTCGCGAGCCGAGGGCACGTGCTGAGAGATCCGGCCCAGGCGATCCCTCTTCCGAAGTGTGCGCGACTCCCGCGCAGGATCCTCAGCGAGAGCCAGGCGCGCCGGCTCGTCGCAACGCCGTTTCCCGGCAGCCGCATCGGGAAGCGTGACCGCGCCATCCTCGAGCTGCTCTACGGCACCGGGATCCGGCTCGGCGAAGCGACGCGCGCTGACGTCTCGGACCTCGACCTTCGCGAAGGCGTGCTGCTCGTGCGGAGCGGCAAGGGCAAGAAGGACCGCGTCGTGCCCATTCCTGGCCGCGCGGCCGTAGCCCTCGACATCTACCTGACCGACGCGCGTCCCGAGCTCGTGAGACGCGTGGATGCTGCGCTCTTCATCTCCCGTCACGGCGGCCGTCTGAGCATGGTCGGCCTGCGGGCGGCGGTCCAGAAGCACGGCCAGGCGATCGGCGTCCATGTCTTTCCCCACGCCCTGCGGCACACTTGCGCGACGCACCTCCTGCGCGGTGGCGCCGACATCCGCCACGTGCAGGAGCTGCTCGGGCACCGCTGCCTCGCGACGACGGCGCTCTACACGAGGGTCGCCATCCAGGACCTGCGCGAGGTGCTCGCGCGAGCGCACCCGCGCCGGTAGGGTGCGCACAGGCCGCGGCGGTAAGATCAGCTGTGCTCTGGCCCCGCCACCGCGCGCCCGAAAGCCCTTCATGGCCGCGTTTTCTTGGTGCGGACCCCCTGCAGATTCCCATTGATTCAAATGGAAACCTCAGCACCAAGACAGAAGGAACAGACACCTGGACCTACACCTG
>CAZMRX010000691.1:0-1746 GCA_964568755.1 uncultured Acidobacteriota bacterium
TTCGCGTTCGATAGCGCCGTGGTCGCCGACAGCGCCCAGAGCGTCATCGGCGAGATCGCCTCGCAGGCGGCTTCGGAGAACCCGTCGGCCATCACGGTCGCCGGCCACGCCGACCGCGCCGGCGACGACGCCTACAACCTGCAGCTCTCCAAGGCCCGCGCCGATGCGGTGGCAGCCTTGCTGTCGCAGGGTGGCGTCTCGGCCGACAAGCTGCAGGTGACCGAGTACGGCGAGAGCATGCCGCTGGTCCAGACGGACGACGGCGTGCCGAACCCCGAGAACCGCCGCGTGGAAATCGAGTTCGTCCAGTAAGGACACTCGACGCGCGGTCCTTCGGGACCCGAGACCGGGGGAGCGGCGGAAACGCCGCTCCCTTCGTTTTTGGGGCATGCTGGCGGCAGCGAGGGAGGCTCCGTGACCATGCGCGTGACGATGCTCAACCTGCTGGCGCCGGGGACAGGCCGGGCGTTGGAACAGTCCGTCGTCGAGATCGCCTACGCCGACAGCGGCCAGCCCGTGACGCTGAAGGGCTACCTGGGCAAGCCCGAGGGTGAAGGCCCCTTCCCCGCCATCGTTCTGGTGCACGGCTGCTCGGGCGTCGAGATGAACCACCATGCCTGGGTGCGGCGCTTCGCCGAGATGGGCTACGTCGCCCTGATCGTGGACTCGCTCAGCACCCGCGGCATCGAGACGCTGTGCACCGACGCGGGTTTCCTCAAGCTTTCCTACACGGCGCGCGTTTTCGACGCCTACGCGGCCGCCAACTATCTGCGCGGCCAGTCGTTCGTGGACGGGGGACGCATCGCCGTTGCGGGCTGGTCGCACGGCGGCACGACCGTGCTGAAGCTCGCCGTTCCCTCCGAGCAGAACACGCGCTTCCTCGACTTCGAGCCGACACCTTTCCGCTCGGTGCTGGCGTTCTATCCCTATTGCGGCGTGATGGACGGCGACATCGAGCTTCGCACGCTCATCCTCATGGGCGATGCGGACGACTGGACGCCCATGGGGAACTGCGAGGGCATGGTAAAGGTGCAGACCCAAACCGGCCGGCCGGTCGAGATGGTGGTCTATCCCGGCGCCACCCACTCCTACGACGAAGTCTCGGTCGGCAACGGCATGAACTACCTCGGCCACTTCCTGAAGTACGACGCCGCAGCCACCGAGGATTCGGCCCGCCGCGCCCAGGCCTTCCTCGCCGAAACGCTGCAGTAGGAACGCTCGCGATGCGCGTGAAGCACCGGGACCAGGGCGACGGCGCCAAGGGCTCCGTCGCCACCGACAAGTGGGCCACCACCCGCATGCTGCTGCGCGAGGACGGCTTCGGGCTCACCGTCAGCGACGTGCGCGTGCCCGCCGGCTCCGAGGGCGTCTACGGCTACAAGCACCACGTCGAGGTCTGCTACTGCATCGAGGGCGAGGCCGAGCTCGAGGAGCTCGCCAGCGGCGTGCTCCACCGCATCCGGCCGGGCAGCCTGTGGGCCGCCGAGAAGGGCGAGCGCCTGCGCCTCGCCGTGAAGACCGACTTCCGCGTCATCGCCGTCTTCGTCCCCGCCCTCGTCGGCCCCGAAACCAGCGACGCCGAAGGCTCGTTCCCCCTGCTGCCCTAAGCCAAGCACCCTCTCCCCTTGTGGGAGAGGGTTGGGGTGAGGGGTCAGGGCAAAATGCCCCTCGCCCCAACCCTCTCCCATAAGGGGAGAGGGGGAAGCAGGTTGCCCGAAGGAAGCTCCCATGCACGAACACATGACG
>CAZMRX010000692.1:0-1732 GCA_964568755.1 uncultured Acidobacteriota bacterium
GGCTGCTGATCCTCGACCTGCAGCTGCCGGGGCTCGACGGCCTCAGCGTGTGCGCGGAGCTGCGGCGCGACAAGCGCACGAGCGGCCTGCCGATCGTGATGCTCACCGCCCGCGGCGACGAGGCCGACCGCGTCGTGGGCCTCGAGGTCGGCGCCGACGACTACGTCGTCAAGCCGTTCAGCCCCAAGGAGCTGGTGGCGCGGGTGCGGGCCCTGCTGCGCCGCGCCGAGCGGCGCGAGCCCGAAGAGTCCCCGCTCGCCGTGGGCGGGCTCGAGATCGACCGCGCCCGCCACACGGTCCTCGCCAGCGGCCAGCCGGTCCACCTGACGGCCAAGGAGTTCTCCCTGCTGCTGGCGCTCGTCGAGGCGGACGGGCGGGTGCTCTCGCGCCAGGCCCTGCTGGAGGGCGTGTGGGGCTACTCCTACGCGGAGGGAACGCGGACCGTTGACGTCCACGTCCGCCGCCTGCGCGAGAAGATCCCGGAGCTGGCCCGTCGTCTCATCACCGTCAAATCGCTCGGCTATCGTTTCGCCCGGGGGACCGAGGTGTGAATCGCGGGCTGTCGCTCCGGGGACGCATGGTGATGACGGCGGTGGTGGCGACCGCCGTCGTGCTCGGCGTGCTGCTGCTGGTCGCGAACCCGGTGCTCGAGCGGCGCGCCCGCGACGACGCCTTCGCCAGCCTGACCGCCGAGGCCCGGCTGATGGCGCGCGTCGTCGAGGACGCCCTCGCCAGCGGCGCGTCGGACCGAGAGCTCGACGGCCTCGTCGACGCCGCCGCCCGCGATGTCGATGCCCGGGCGACGATCGTCGGCACGGACGGACGGGTGCTCGCGGACTCCTCGCTGTCGGGCGCCGAGCTCGCAGCCGTCGAGAACCACGGCAGCCGCTCCGAGGTGGTGGGCGCCCTCGCCGGCCGCGTCTCGCGGGCCGAGCGCGCGAGCACGACGGTCGGAGTTCGGCTGCTGTACGCGGCGGTCCCGATCCACCGCGCGGGCGGCATCGTTGGGGTCGCGCGGCTCAGCCGCGGCATCGAGCGGATCGAGGCGCAGAACAAGGCGCTCTGGCGCAGCGCCGCGCTCGCGGGGCTCCTGGCGCTCGCCGCGAGCGCGCTCGTGTCGCTGCTGCTGTCCGTGGGCTTCAGCCGGTCGCTCGCCGAGATCGTCGAGACCGCTCGGCAGCTCGCGAGCGGCAACCTCGGGGCCCGCATCCGTGTGCGCCGCGAGGACGAGCTCGGCGAGCTCGCGAGCATCCTCAACCGGTCGGCGGACGAGCTGCAGCTGCGCCTCGGCGAGATCGCGCGCGACCGCGGCCGCACCGACGCGATCCTCTCGGCGATGGACGACGGGGTGCTCGCCGTCGACCACCGGGGCGTGGTCACGCTCGCGAACCCGAGCCTGACGCGCGCGATGGCGATGAGCTCCCCGCTCGGGCGCCACTACCTCGAGACGATCCGCCAGCCGGAGGTGGGCGCGCTGGTCGAGGAAGTGCTGAAGAGCGGCGGACGCAGCTCCGCCGAGGTGGAGATCCACGCGCTGCGGCGCAGCTTCACCGTCACGGGAGTCCCGTTTCCCGGCGCGGAGGGCGCGCCGCACGGCGCCGTGCTGACGTTCAACGACACGACCGAGCGGCAGCGGCTCGAGGCGATGCGCCGCGACTTCGTCGCCAACGCCTCGCACGAGCTGCGCACGCCGCTCACCTCGATCCGCGGCTTCGGCGAGGCGCTCGAGGAC
>CAZMRX010000693.1:0-1724 GCA_964568755.1 uncultured Acidobacteriota bacterium
GTGCTGATCGTGGGCGGCCTGTTCCTGGTCGCCAAGAGCACGCACGAGATCCACAACAAGCTCGAGGGCCACGAGGGAGCCAAGTCGGAGCGCGTGGCGGCTTCGTACGCGTCGGTGCTCGCTCAGATCATGGCGCTCGACCTGGTGTTCTCGCTCGACTCGGTGATCACCGCGGTGGGGATGGTCCGGCAGGTTGGCGTGATGATCGCCGCAGTGGTCGTCGCCGTGCTGGTGATGATGATCTTCGCGCGGTCGATCGGCGACTTCGTCTCGCGCCGGCCCACCGTGAAGATGCTCGCGCTCGCGTTCCTGGTCGCGATCGGGGTGATGCTGATGGCCGACGGCTTCGGCCACCACGTGCCGAAGGGCTACATCTACTTCGCGATGGCCTTCTCGCTGTTCGTCGAGATGCTGAACCTGCGCGCCGGCCACCGCGCGGAGCCCGTGCACCTGCGCCAGCCCTACGTTGCCGAAGCCGCCCCCGCGGCCAAGGACGGCCCCGCCGCTTGACCGTGGCCCCCGCGCGGGTCTAGGCTTCAGTCGTTCGTTGGCGTGCGGAGCCTTCCCTCCGGGGGACTTGGGCGTCCCTGGCTCCGAGAACGCGCCCCTCGCGATCCCTCCGCGGGGTTTCTGACGTCCGGAGTGTGTAGTGATGCGCGAGAGGGCCAACGCCCGCTTCGTCCCCAGCCGCCCCGTCACCGTGGTCTTCGAAGGGCGGGACAACACCAGAGCCTACGGAGTCGTCGCCAACCTCTCGGAGGGCGGCGTCTGTGTCTGGTCCGATGCGCACCTGAAGGCCGGCCAGGACGTCAGCCTGGCCGTGAGCTTCGCGCGCGCGTCGCGCCCGGTGCACGCCGAGGGCAGGGTGGTCTGGACCGGTCCCGGCAGCAAGCCTGGAGCCAGCCGCTACGGGGTCCAGTTCGACCCGGAGACGCCCGACGTCGAGCACCTGCGCCGGTTGATCTCCGAAAGCGCGTAGCCGCAGCGGACCCCCGCCCGCGGGAAGATGGAGTAACCTAGCCTCTGGGTCGGCCGCACGTGGGTCCCGGCCCTGCGCAACCGGAGTCGCCGAACCCCGCCAGGCCCGGAAGGGAGCAACGGTAAGGCGAGCCTCCGGTGTGCCGCAGGCCAGCCGGGGCCCACGTGGGGCCCGCCCCGCGATCCCTCGAGCCCCCACAGAAGCCCTTGAGCTACAAGGTCCTCGCCCTCAAGTACCGGCCCACCTCGTTCGACGAGGTGGTGGGGCAGACGACCGTCACGCGCACGCTGCAGAGGTCGCTCGAGCGCGGCAAGATCGGCCACGCGTTCCTGCTGTCGGGCGCCCGCGGCGTGGGCAAGACCACGACCGCGCGCATCCTCGCGAAGGCGCTCAACTGCTCGCGGGCCGAGGGGCCCACCGCCAGCCCCTGCTCGACGCGGACCGAGGAGAGCCGCGCGGCGGCCTGCCCGAGCTGCCGCGAGATCGCGGACGGCCGCAGCCTCGACGTGCAGGAGATCGACGGCGCCTCGAACACCGGCGTCGACAGCATTCGCGAGCTGCGGGACATGGCGCGCTACAGCCCGGCGCGCGACCGCTTCAAGGTCTGGATCATCGACGAGGTGCACCAGATCTCCGGCGCCGCGTTCAACGCGCTGCTGAAGACGCTCGAGGAGCCGCCGCCGCGCGTGAAGTTCATCTTCGCCACCACCGAGTACCACAAGATCCCGGAGACGATCCTCTCGCG
>CAZMRX010000694.1:0-1707 GCA_964568755.1 uncultured Acidobacteriota bacterium
ATCACGCGGAAGTCGGAGGAGTCCACCATGATCGGCACGCGTGCGATGTCGGGCTCGGCGGCCAGCAGGTTGAGGAACGTGCGCATCGCCTGGACCGAGTCGAGCAGCCCCTCGTCCATGTTCACGTCGAGGATCTGCGCGCCGCCCGCGACCTGCTGGCGGGCGACCTCGAGCGCCTCCGGGTACTGCCCGGCGCGCACGAGCTTCGCGAAGCGCGGCGAGCCGGTGACGTTGGTGCGCTCGCCGACGTTGACGAAGTTCGAGTCGGGCCGAAGCACCAGCGCCTCGAGCCCGGAGAGCCGGGTGCGGCGAGGCACCTCCGGCCGGACGCGCGGCGACAGCCCGCGCACCGCCTGGGCGATCGCCCGGATGTGGCCGGGCGTCGTCCCGCAGCAGCCGCCGACGAGGTTCACGAAGCCGGAGCGCGCCCACTCCCCGAGGTCGCGCGCCATCGACTCGGGAGTTTCGTCGAAGCCGCCGAAGGCGTTGGGCAGCCCGGCGTTGGGGTAGGCGCTCACGAAGCAGGGGGTGAGGCCCGACAGCTCCTCGACGTGGGCGCGCATCTCGCGCGGCCCGAGGGCGCAGTTGAGCCCGACCGCGAGCAGCGGCGCGTGCTGCACGGAGATCCAGAAGGCCTCGACCGTCTGCCCGGACAGGTTGCGCCCAGAGCGGTCGGTTATCGTCACCGACGCGATCACCGGTCGATGGATCCCCGTCTCCTGCTGCGCCCGGGCGACGCCGGCGAGCGCCGCCTTGGCGTTGAGCGTGTCGAAAGCCGTTTCGACGAGCAGCAGGTCCGCGCCGCCCTCGAGCAGGCCCTTCGCCTGCTCGCAGTACGCCGCCTCGAGCTCGCGGTAGCTGACGGCGCGCGCCCCGGGATCGTTGACGTCGCGGGACAGCGACGCGGTCTTGTTGGTCGGGCCGAGCGCGCCGCCCACCCAGGCGACGCGGCCGGGCTCCGCGGCCATCGCCGCGTCGGCGGCCTTGCGCGCCGCGCGCGCCGCCGCGACGTTCAGGTCGTGGACCAGCGCCTCGGTCCCGTAGTCGGCCTGGGAGATGCGGTTGGCGTTGAAGGTGTTCGTCTCGACGATGTCAGCCCCGGCCGCCAGGTACTCGCGGTGAGCGGCCTCGACCAGGTCGGGCCGGCTCAGGTTCAGGAGCTCGTGGTTGCCCTTGACGTCCTTCGCCCACCCGCGCAGCCGCTCGCCCCGGTAGTCGTCCTCGGACAGGCCATGGGCCTGCAGCAGCGTCCCCATCGCCCCGTCGATGACCAGGATCCGCCGCTCCAGCTCACGCACGAGCTCCGCATACCGCGGGCCGAAGTCCTGCGCCATAAACGCTCAGTCTAGCAGGCCCACACGAGATACGGAGATACCGGTTATGCGGCCTCCGTCGGGGCCACGGGGGCTGGCGGCGCCTGGGGGGGCGGGCTCGGGCGGTAGTCGAACGTCAGCTTCTCGCCGTCTGTGCCGATCCGCACCGTGCCGCCGTGCTCGAGCTGGCCGAACAGGATCTCGTCGGTGAGCGGGTTGCGCACCTCGGTCTGGACCAGGCGCCCGAGCGGGCGCGCGCCGAACACCGGGTCGAAGCCCTTCTTGGCGAGGTGCGTGCGCGCCGCCGGCTCGAGCTCGATCGCCACCTTGCGCTCGCGCAGCTGGGCCTCCAGCTCGAGCACGAACTTGTCGACGATCGTCTCCATCACCTCCG
>CAZMRX010000695.1:0-1706 GCA_964568755.1 uncultured Acidobacteriota bacterium
GCACTGCGGCAACGCCCGCCCCCGCGACGACATGACGCTCATGTGCCTGGAGCGGACGGGGGCGATATCGTCCTCAGCGCCCCCTGCTCCAGCCACTGGGCGAGCGGGCGCATGATGCGAAACGCGTCGGCCGCGAGCTCGGCCTCGAGCTGGCGCGGCGTGACGCGGCTCGTGGCCTTCTGCCACAGCAGCACGATCAGCTCGTAGTCGGCCTCGTCCGCCACCGTCCCCGGCGCCTCGCCGGTCGCCTCGAGCGGCAAGTCCTCGGGAACGATCGCGCTCGTGGCGGCCAGCAGCCGCGAGCGCTGCACGCCCTCGCGCACGAGCGTCGCGAGCTCGGGCAGCTCCGGCTCGCCCTCGCCGGGCGGCTTGTCCGCGTCGAAGGCGAACTCGCCCGCGAACGGGCGCTCGAACAGCTGGTAGACGGCGCTCTCGCCCGCGCGGTGCGCGAAGCGCGCGCTCACCAGCCGCCCGTCCGAGAAGCCGAGCGCGGCGGGCGCGCCGCCGCCCTCGGGCGGCAGCAGGCTGAGCGTGCCGGTGGCGCGGCCCTGCGCCAGGCGGTGAAGCAGGGCGGGCAGGCTGTAGGCGTCGAGCTCGCCCGAGGCGGCGACGGTCGGCTGCTGCGGGCCGGAGGCGGCCTGCGGCCCCGCGGCCGCGGGCGGGGCCTCGAGCGCGCGCGCGGCGGCCTTGCCGGCCTCCTGCGTGGGAAAGCGCTGGCGCAGCTCCTCGAAGAGCGCCCTCACCTCCGGCGCGCGCGTGCCGGCGAGCGCCGCCACGAGCGCGGGCAGGTCGTGGTCCTGGCGCGACACGAAGCGGCTCAGCATGCCCTTCGGCAGCCCCTCGCGGATCATGGTGGTGAGCGCCTCGACCACGTCGTGGCTGGGCGAGAGGTCCTGCGAGCCGAGCTCGACGAGGCGGCCGGTGGTGTTCCCGAGCTCGGGGCGCCGCGACAGCGCGTGGCGCACCAGCGCGCGCCAGCCCTTGGCGCCGCCCTGGCGCGCGAGCGCGGCGGCGATGCGGTCGAGCGCCGCCATCGCCTCGTCGGCCGCGGCGTCGTCGAGGTCCGGGCGCGCGGCCTCCGCTTCCCAGGCGCCGAGCAGGGCGATGAGGATCTCGGCAAGCCGCGGATGGCGCGCCTGCGCCAGGTAGGTGAGCGCCTCCTTCACCAGGAACGCGGGCTCGCCGGGCGACGCGCAGCGCGCGACGGCGTCGATCTCGGCCTCGAGCGGCTCGGCGGCAGGGCGCGGCACGAGCCGCAGCAGGTAGATCCAGTTGCGGCGCGCGAAGTCGCTCGCAGAGCCCGTGGCCGCGGCCTCGAGCCGCCCGCGCGCGAGCGCGCGGGCCGCCTCGCCGTGCACGACCAGCAGGTCGAGCAGCAGCCGCCGCTTGTCGCGGCGCTCCTCGGCCTCGAGCTGGTCGAGCAGCGTCTGCGCCGACATCCCGGCCTCGAAGAAGTCCATCACCTGGTGCAGCTGCGGCAGCCGCTCGGGGCGGTCCATGTACTGGCGCAGGCGCGCCGGGTCGAGCGCCTCGTGCCCCTTCTTCAGGATCGGCTCCATGAAGCCGGCCTCGATCTTCTTCTCCGCCGCGAGCTCGGTCGCGAGCTCGAACATCTGCACCGCGCGGCCGAGGTTGCCCTCGTTGAACTGCTCGGTGGCCGCGTTCACCAGGTGGCGGTATCGGCGCGCGACCTCGACCGGGTCCTC
>CAZMRX010000696.1:0-1698 GCA_964568755.1 uncultured Acidobacteriota bacterium
CGAGGTCGGCATGGCACCCCGGACCGTTTGACCGGGGACACCAGGGCGGGCGATGGGGTAGAGTCCGGGGTCGAAGAGCGATGCCACGCAGCGTCACGTCCGCCCAGGTCGTCAACGTCGCCGATCTCCGACTGCTCGCGCAGCGGCGGCTGCCGCGAGTGGCCTTCGATTACATCGACGGCGGGGCCGACGGGGAAGTGACGCTGCGCGAGAACTGCCGCGTCTTCGACGACGTCGCGCTGCGCCCGCGCTCGGCGGTGGTGACGAAGGCCGCCAACCTGCGGACGAGCGTGCTCGGGACCGAGATCGCGTTCCCGGTGCTGCTGGCGCCGGTCGGAAGCTGCCGGATGTTCTGGCCGAAGGGCGAGGCGGAGGCGGCGCGCGCCGCCGGCAAGGCCGGCACCATCTACATTCTCTCGACGCTGTCGGGCACGCGGCTCGAGGAAGTGAAGGCCGCCTCGCGGGGAACCTGCTGGTCCCAGCTCTACCGGTGGGGGGGGCGCGCCGGCGCGCTCGCCGGCATCGCGCGCGCGAAGGCCGCCGGGTTCAAGGCGCTGGTCGTGACCGTCGACACTCCAGTCGCCGGGCTGCGCGAGCGCGACTTCAGGAACGGCGTCAAGGAGCTGCTGAGCGGCCGGCCGCTCGCGGCGCTGCCGTTCGTGTGGCAGTTCCTGGCGCGGCCGCGCTGGCTCGCGGCCTTCCTGGCCGACGGCGGCTTGATGAACTTCCCGAACGTCATGCTTCCGAGCGGACCGATGCCGTACGTGGACGTCGGCGCCGCCCTCGCGCAGTCCGCGACCGAGTGGAACGACCTGCGCTGGATCCGGGAGGCCTGGGGCGGCCCGATCGTGATCAAGGGCGTGCACACCGCCGACGACGCCCGCCAGGCGGTGGACGCGGGCGCGAGCGCGGTGGTGGTCTCGAACCACGGCGGGCGGCAGCTGGATGGCGTGGCGGCGACGCTGCGCGTCCTGCCCGAGGTGGTGGAAGCCGTCGGCTCGAAGGTCGAGGTGCTGCTCGACGGCGGCATCCGCCGCGGCGGCGACGTCGTGAAGGCCCTCGGCCTCGGCGCGCGCGCCGTGCTCGCGGGCCGCGCTTACGCCTACGGCCTCGGGGCGGGCGGCGAAGCCGGCGTCGCGAAGGCGATCGAGATCCTGCGCAGCGATCTCGAGCGGACGCTCCGGCTCCTGGGCTGCCCGTCGGTCGCGGAGCTCGGTCCTTCTTATGTGAGCGCTCCGCCGCACTGGCGCCGCGCGCTCTAGCTCTCTCCGCGCGGGGGCTTGAACATCGGCATCGGGAAGGCGGCCACGTTCCCGCCCTTGCCGGCCTCGCTGATGCGGCTCGGGCCGGGCTTGTCCACTTCGTCGATGCGCAGTACCGAGTGGATCGGCACGTAGAAGCGCCGCACCCCCTCGAACTCGAGCTTCAGGCGCTCCTCGCTCGGGTCGACCACGACGGTGGTCTTCTGGCCAAAGACGACGCCTTCGACTTCGACGAAGCCGAGCAGTCCCCCCTGGGCGACCTTCTTTGCGTACACCTCGTACACCTGACCCTGGCTCAGGAAGCTGACTTTGTAGAGAGGGCGGTCGCGTTCGCGCATGCCCGCCCATCATAAGTCAACGACGAGGCTCAGGCCGCGTTCGTGGCGCTCGAGCGCTCGGGGCGCTGACGCCTCGACTCAGGGACTCCAGCTCCCCG
>CAZMRX010000697.1:0-1695 GCA_964568755.1 uncultured Acidobacteriota bacterium
CTTCACGAGGAAGTCGCGGCGGTCCTTCTTCTCTTCGGTCATCCGCTCTCCTTGGGCGCTGCGCCGGCGGGCGGCGGGGGAGCGAAGCGCTCCTGGAACTGGAAGCGCTCCATGGTCATGGCGTCGGTGGGGCAGCGGACGGCGCACAGGCCGCAGCGGATGCAGCGCTCGTCGTCCTTGATCATCGCGGAGAGCGGCAGGCCGTTCGCCTCGGCCCGCTGCACCAGCTCGGCCCGCTCCGCCTCGCCCAGCTCGAGCGACTCGAACGGCACGATCGCGAGGCAGTACTCCGGGCACACGTCGACGCAGCGGCTGCACAGCACGCACTTCTCGGGGTCGTAGATCGTCTGCACGTGGCAGACCAGGCAGCGCGCCGCCTGGCGCACGGCTGCCTCCTGCTCGTAGCCGGTCTCGACCTCGGCGATGCCGGTGCGGCGGCCGATCTCGAGCGTGGGCGGCGTCTCGCGGTCGAGCACCTCGAAGCCCGCGAGCATGCGGTAGTCCCGGGTCGGCAGCTTCTCCACGTCGAGCGTGATCTCGACCCGCGCGTGCTCGCGGGCGAGCGTCTCGTGGATCGAGCGGGCGGCCAGCTTGCCGTTGGCTACCGCCTCGATCAGGTTGCGCGGGCCGAAGGCCACGTCGCCGCCGGCCCAGACGCCCTTCGCCGAAGTCGCGAGCGTCTTCGGGTCGATCCGGATCGTGCCCCCGGGCGTGAGCTCGACCCCGTCGGTCGGCTTGAGGAACGACAGATCGGGCTTCTGCCCGATCGCCAGCACGCAGGCGTCGGCATCCAGCGTCAGCACGTCCGCGTCGTCGTAGCGCGGGCTGAAACGGCCGTTCTCGTCGAAGACCGACAGCACCCCGCGCAGCTCCACCTGCCGCAGGTGGGAGTCGCCCAGGAAGGCCTTAGGTCCGCGCCGCGGCAGGAACGCGACGCCTTCCTTCTTCGCCTCCTCGAACTCCTCGTGCCCCTGCGTCGTCTGCAGCACCGGCATCTCGGCGAAGCTCTCGAGCGAGACGATCGTGACCTCGGTGGCGCCGCTGCGGATCGCCGCGCGCGCCGAGTCGAAGGCTTCTTTCATGCGCGCGTCGGTTTCGCCGGCGAGCTCGTGCGCCTCGTCCTCGCGCCCGAGCCGCAGCGCCGTGCGCGCCGCGTCGAAGGCCACGAAGCCGCCGCCGATCACCACCACGCGGCGGCCGAGGTTCATGCGGTAGCCGCGGTTGACGTTCAGCAGGTAGTCGACGGCCTTGACGACACCGTCGAGCTCGACGCCCGGCGCCTGCAGGTCGCGCCCCTTGGAGACGCCGACCGAGAGGAACACGGCCTCGAAGCCCTCGCCTCGCAGCTCGTTGAGCCCGAAGACGGGCGTGAGCGGGGTGCCCGTCTTCAGCGTCACGCCGAGCGCCAGGATCTTCTGGATCTCCTCGTGGATCAGCGTGCGCGGCAGGCGGTACTCGGGGATCCCGAAGCGCATCATCCCGCCCGGCTCCGGCGAGGCTTCGAACACGGTCACGTCGTAGCCGAGCAGCGCCAGGTCGTGCGCGGCCGACATGCCGGCGGGGCCCGCGCCGACCACGGCGACCTTGCGCCGCGTCCTTTGGGCCTGGCTGGAGAGCGGGACCACCGGCAGGTGGCCGCTGAACAGATTGCCCTCGAGGATCGGCCGTTCGCGCAGCCGGTCCTGGGTGTCCGGC
>CAZMRX010000698.1:0-1695 GCA_964568755.1 uncultured Acidobacteriota bacterium
AGGACCCGCGCGGGCGCTGGCAGAGCGCCGACGACGTGGCGCTCGCGCTGCGGCTCGTGGGCGACGCGCCCGACGCAACCGCGGCGCCGGCCGGCGCTCGGGCATGGAAGGTGCTGGCGGCCGGGCTGGGGCTCGTGGCGGCGGCCGCGGTCGCGGCCGTGCTGCTGCGCCCGGGCGACCCCGAGCCCGGGCCGCTGCGCTTCGTGGTGCAGCCCCCACCCGGCGCGCTGCTGCCGCGCTCGACGACGGGCATGCCGGTCGCGGTTTCGCCCGACGGGCGCCAGGTGGCCTTCGTCGCGAGCACCAGCGGCGAGCAGGCAGGCCTGTGGCTTTGGTCGGCCGAGGACGGCGAGTCGCGCCGCCTCGAGGGAGCCGACGGCGGCGTGGGCGCGTTCTTCTCGCCCGACGGGCGCGACATCGCTTTCTTCGCGCGCGACGAGCTGCGGCGTGTCCCGGTGGGGGGCGGCCCCGCGACGCGCATCGCGAGCGTGTTCTCCGGACACTCGGGCACCTGGGGCAAGAGTGGGACGATCCTCTACGCGCGCTGGCTCGGGCCCGAGGCGGGGCTGTGGGCAGTGCCCGCCGCCGGAGGCGAGCCGCGCCGGATTCAGGCGATCGCCAACCGGGCCGACTTGCGCGCCTTTCCGGCGTTTCTCCCCGACGGCGAGCACTACCTTTTTCTCAAGGGGGGAATGGGCGGCGACGTCGGCAGCCGCAAGGTCTGTGTCGCCGCGGCCACAGGCGGTGAGCCCGACTGCTTCGCCGCCTGCGACTCGGCGCCCCAGTACTCGGGGACAGGTCACGTGCTGTGCGTCCGCCGGGGCGCGCTCGTGGCCCTGCCATTCGATGCGCAGAAGCGCCGACCAACGGGTGAAGGCGTGACCGTGGCGCCCGACGTGCGCTGGTTCGGCCCGCCGGGCACCGCCACGTTCGGCGTGTCCAGCGGCGGACGCTTGCTGGTGCACGAGCCGGCGCCGAGCCCGTCCCGGCTCGCCTGGCTCGACCGCAACGGCCGGGAGCTCGGTTTGATTGGCGAGCCCAAGCGCTACGGCCAGCTCAGCCTCACGCGGGACGGACGGCTGCTCGCCGTCGAAATCTGGAGCCAGGAGACGGGAAACCGCGACCTGTGGACGATCGACATGCAGTCGGACGTCTCGACGCGCCTCACCTTCGACTCCAAGGAAGCCAACTCTCCGGTCTGGTCACCGGACGCGAAGCTGCTCGCGTTCGGCCGGGTGCTCGGGGACCCGCCCGACGTGGCTGTGCGCAGCCTCGACGGCAAGCGCGTCGAGACGATCCTGGAGGCGCCGGGCGTGCAGTTTCCGATGGACTGGTCCTCCGACGGCCTGATCGCCTACGAGGACTTCCTGTTGGCTCGGCGCGACCAGCGGCAGCTGTGGCTCGTCTCGCTCGACGGCCAGCGCCGCCGCTTTCACGATGTCCCGGCGAACGTTCACAGCGCGCGCTTCTCGCCGGACGGCCGCACGCTCGCTTTCGTCTCCGATGAGTCGGGCCGGGGCGAGGTGTACCTGGCCGCCACGGACGGCAACGGCGCGCCACGCCGCCTGTCGCGCAGCGGCGGCCTGCTGCCGCGCTTCCGGGCCGACGGCCGCGAGCTCGTCTACTTCCAGCCTGACGGGATGCTGGTGTCGGTCGACCCGGCCGCCCCGGGCGCGACCCAGCGCCCGCTGTTCC
>CAZMRX010000699.1:0-1688 GCA_964568755.1 uncultured Acidobacteriota bacterium
GCGTCGCCCTTCATCTGCTGCGCGATCGACTTCAGCATCAGGGCCGCCGGCTGGTCGGGCCGCGTGGCGAGCGCCTTGTCGAGCTCGGCGATCGCGCGGTCGTACTCCTTCGACGCGCCGTAGATCTGGCCGAGGCTCACGTACGCCGGCACCGCCTGCGGGTTGAGCTCGATCGCTTTCATGTAGGCCTTCTCGGCCTGCTTGGTGTCGCCGCTCGCCTGGTAGGCCCGCCCCAGCAGGTACTGCAGCGAGGCCGACTTCGGCTCGACGAGCGCCTGGCGCTCGATACGAGTGATCGCCGCCTGCGGGTTCTTGTCGATGAAGCTCATGGCAGCCAGCTGCTCGAGCGGCTCCGTGAAGCCCGGCGCCATCGCGATCGCCTTCTCGAACTGCGCCCGCGCCTCGGCGGGCTTGCCCTGCGCGCGCAGCGCCAGGCCCACCAGGTACGGCCCGCGCGGGCTCGCCGGGGCGAGCTCGACCGTGCGGGTGAAGGACGCAAGCGCCCCGGCCGTGTCGCGCGAGCGCAGCTGCGCCTTGCCGAGCGCCTCCCACGCGCGCGGGTCGCCGGGCGCCTTCTCGAGGTACGCCTTCAGCGCCGCGCTGGCCGCGACAGTGTTGCCGCTCGACAGCTCCAGCTCCGCGAGCAGGAACACCGCCTCCGCCATCATCGGCGCGCGCGCCACCGCGTCCTTGGCCGCCGAGAGCGAGAGCGCGTTGTTGCCCGCGGCCGCCTGCGCGAGCGCCAGCACGTAGTGCGTCATGCCGTTCGCCGGCTGCGCCTTGACGGCCTTTTGGGCCGCCTCGACGGCCTTCGTCGCCTCGCGCTTGGCGAGGTGGATGCGCGCCTGGATGATGAGCGCCGAGGGATTCTCGGCATTCGCCTTCAGCACGGCGTCCACGGCCGACTGCGCTTCCTCCATCTTGCCCTGCGCGAACGCGATCTCGGCGCGCCGCAGCCAGGCCGGGAACGCGTCGGGCGCCTCGGTGGTGATCTGCTGGAGCACCTTGGTCGCCTCGTCCACACGCCGCGTCAGCAGGTAGAAATCCGCCAGCTGCAGCCGCGCGAACGAGCCCGCGGGCGCGAGCGCGGCGGCCGCCTTGAACTCCTTCTCCGCGAGGTCGATCTCGCGCTTGCCAAGGTGCAGCCGCGCGAGCGCCAGGTGCGCCTCGGGCGAGTCGGGCTTCGAGGTGACCGCCTTCTGGAACTCGGCCTCGGCGCGCGGCACGTCCTGGTTGCGCGCGTAGAGCACGCCGAGCGCGCGGGCCACCCGATCGGGATCGCCGAGTGTCGCCCGGCTCTGCTCGAGCCGCGCGATCGCGTCCTGGATCTCCTCAGGCGTGTCGGCCGACTCGGCCAGCAGCAGCAACGCGTCCAGGCTCTGCGGCTGCTGCGCCAGGATCGCCTCGGCCTGCTCGCGCGCCTTGTCGTTCGCCCGGCCCATCAGGTAGATCGTGCCGAGCTTCTGGCGCACCTCGAGGTCGCCCTGGTTCTGGTCGTGGTAGCGCCGCAGCGGCGGGAAGGCCTCGCCGAGCTGGCCGTTCTCGAAATACGCGAGCCCGAGCTGCTTCACCGCCGCGAGGTTCTGGGGGTCGTAGCGCAGGGCGTTTCTGTACTCGATCGTGGCTTCCTTCCACTTCTTCTCGGCCACGTAGCCTTCGGCCGCCTTCAGGTGCCGGTTCTTGCGGAA
>CAZMRX010000700.1:0-1679 GCA_964568755.1 uncultured Acidobacteriota bacterium
GCCGGGTGCTGCCGATCGTCGGCACGACGTACATGGCCTCGGACGTGCACCGCACGTTCCTGTTCGAGCCCAACCCGCATGCCTGGGACCGCGACTTCGCCGCGATGAAGCGGCAGGGGATCGGCATGGTGCGGACGGGACTGTGGACGGCCTGGTCGCGCGCGATGCTCGACCCCGGGGCGCTCGACGAGAACGTGCTGTCGGCGCTCGACGCGTACGTGCTCAGCGCGGCGAAGAACGGCATCCTGGTGGTGTTCAACTTCTACGCCTTCCTGCCCCCGGCCTTCGGCGACACGAACCCGTACCTGGGCCCGCGCGCGCTCGACGGCCAGCGCGCCTTCCTGACCGCCTTCGCCAGCCGCTACCGGGGCGTGTCCTGGGTCCACTGGGACCTGATCAACGAGCCGTCGTACGCACCGCCCGAGGGGCTCTGGAGCAACCAGCCGATCCGCGACGCGCACGAGCGCCGGGCGTGGACGCGCTGGGCGCGCGAGACGCACGGCGACGACCCGGCCGTCCTGCGCGACCTGTGGCGCGACACGGGCGACGACCTGTTCGAGCTGCCGCGGCCCGACGAGCTGCGCCACAACTTCCTGCGCGAGCACCGGCGGCCGCGCAAGGCGCGCGACTTCGGCGAGTTCTCGCAGTGGGCGGTGGCCGGCTGGGCCAGGCGGCTGCGCGAGATCCTGAAGGCTGCGGGCGGCGACGTGCTGGTGACGCTCGGGCAGGACGAGGGCGGCACGGCCGACCGGCCGGCGCAGTCGATCCACTACGACTCGCTCGACTACACGGCCGCGCACACCTGGTGGAACAACGACGACCTGCTCTGGGACGGGGTCGTGACCAAGTCCCCCGAGCTGCCGAACGTGCACCAGGAGACCGGGCTGATGAGCCTCCACGACAAGGACGGCTTCGCCTGGCGCACGCCCGAGGCGGCGGCGCTGCTGCTGGAGCGCAAGTTCGCGTACGCCTTCGCCGGACGCGGGGCCGGCGTGATCCAGTGGGCCTGGAACATCAACCCCTACATGCCGATCGAGAACGAGGCGACGATCGGCTTCTTCCGGCCCGACGGCACGGCGAAGCCGGAGCTGCGGGTGGTCGGTCAGCTCGCCGAGTTCTTCAAGGCGGCCGCGCCCTACCTCGACGACTTCGCGCCCGACCCCGTGGTCGTCGTGATTCCGCACTCGCGGGTCTTCATGGGCCGCCCCGGCGGTGCGGACGCCACCAAGCGGGTGGTGCGCCTGCTGGCCGAGCGTTTCGGCGTCGTTCCGACGGCGCTCTCCGAGATCCGGCTGTCGGCGGAACGCCTCCGGGGCGCGAGGCTCGTGCTGGTTCCGGCCCCCGAGGTCCTGGAGGAGAAGGCGGCCGCGGCGCTGCTGGCGGCGACGCAAGCGGGAGCGAAGCTGCTGGTGACCGGCGCGGTCGAGGGCGACAGCTACGGCCGGACCACCGCGTCGCTCCAGGCTCTCGGGATCGTGGACGCGGGTCGGCCGCTCGCGCTGCACGAGCCGACGCGCTGGGGAACCGCGGGCCTCGCGAGCTTCGAGGGCCTGGCGCAGGAGAGGATGCGCCGGGCGGCGAAGCCGGCGCTCGCGGAGCTCGCGGGCGCGGTCTGGCACGAGCCGCTTCCGCTCGAGTTCGCGCGCGAGGCCGAGCCGCTCACCGCGCTGTTGGGCGCC
>CAZMRX010000701.1:0-1653 GCA_964568755.1 uncultured Acidobacteriota bacterium
GCAGGCCGCGAAGAGCGCCATCCCCAAAGCCCCGCTCCACGTAGGCGCGGGCCGAAGACGCGATCGATGTCGGCGGTCCGGCTGGTCTTGCTGGCGACCCGCGGTCGGCCGGCCGTAACCGACCGACTCCCGGCGGAAGGCCGAGTCCGGGGACTCGGGGCGTCTCCCGGGCTTCCGCCGCCCGCGCGGGGGACTGAGGCGGCGTGACCTCGGGAGCAGGGAGCGACGGCGGCGAGGCCGCGCCGGGCGTCCCTTTGGGAACCGCCAGCAGGTCGTCGTCCCGGCGAAGCACGACCGGCCCCTTGCTCCGCTCAGCCGACGGAGGACCCACGCTGATCCGGCTCTTCGGGCTGCTCGGCGGCGGCGGCGTGGCGCGGGCGGCGGGCGGGAGCAGCTGGCGCAGCTCCGCCGGCCGCGGCAGGAAGATGCGCTGGCCAGCCGGGTGAGGCGAGACCACGGCGCCGGTGGGCTCCGCCTGGCGATCCAATGCGGGGCCGGCGGTCAAGGCCATCAGCGCGACCAGATGCGCCATGGCCGAGATCAGAAACCCCCGGCGCTGGCCCTGTCGATCCAACACAGGTCACCTCGGGTCGATCCCAGGCGACGAGCAGGGGGCCGGGGATGTCACGGCCGAAACGCCGCCTCGCCCCACTCGGCCGTCCGGATCCGCCGGGCGAGCATCACGGGGCCGACGAAGATCTTGCCGTCTCCCGAGTTGCCCGTGCGGCCGGCCTGCTGGATGGCCTCCACGATGCCGATCACGTCGGCGGCGCGGCAGAACAGCTCGAGCCGGACCATCGATTCGAAGCGGTCCACCTCGGCCCCTTGCCCCGAGCGCGGCGGGTGAGCGCTGCTCGCGCCCACGCCGCGGACCTCGCAGGTGCTGAGGCCCGCGAAGCCGTGGACGTGGCGCAGGCCGTCCACGACGGCGTCGAGCTGAAAGGGCCGGATGAACGCCACGATGCAGTTCATGGCACCGGTCTCCACTAGAGCGAGAGCGCGGCGTCGCCGCGCTGGTCGTTCCGGATCCGCACCGCCTCCTCCACGGGCAGCACGAACAGCTTGCCGTCGCCCGGGCGGCCCGTGGCCGCGGCCTTGCGGACCGCCGCGACCAGGCGATCCGCGTTCTCGTCCCGGCACACGATGTCGAAGCGGACCATCGGCTCGAACGAGCCGCCGAGGGTGACGGAGAAGTCGTAGTCGTCTCGAGGCAGCCCCGGCATGATCCGGCGCACCTCGACGAGCGAGAACTCGTGGGTGCCTTCTGCCGCGAGCGCCGCCACCACGTGCTGGGCCATGTTCACGCGGACGTAGGCTTCGATCTTCTTCACGACCGCACCTCCTCGGCTCCGGACGGCCCCGGGCTCGCTTCGGCCTTGCCCGCGAACAGCCACGCGTACACGGTCGGCAGGACGAGCAGCGTCAGCAGCGTCGACGTGACCAAGCCCCCGATGACCACCGTCGCCAGGGGCTTCTGAACCTCGGCGCCCGAGCCCGTTGCGAGCGCCATCGGGACGAAGCCCAGGGAGGCGACGAGCGCGGTCGTGAGCACGGCGCGCAGCCGCACGCGCGCTCCGTCGGCCGCGGCTTCTTCGGGTGTGGCGCCTTCGTCGCGGCGCTGCTTGATGTAGCTCACCAGCACCAGGCCGTTGA
>CAZMRX010000702.1:0-1651 GCA_964568755.1 uncultured Acidobacteriota bacterium
TCATCCAGCAGGGCAAAGTCCGGCACTTCGGCCTGTCTGAAGCGGGCGTGAAGACCATTCGTCGCGCCCACGCCATCCAGCCGGTGACGGCGCTCCAGAGCGAGTACTCGCTCTGGTGGCGCGAGCCCGAGGAGGCGATCCTGCCTGTGCTCGAGGAGCTGGGGATCGGGTTCGTGCCTTTCAGCCCGCTGGGCAAGGGCTTCCTCACGGGGAAGATCGACGAGACCACAGCGTTCGACAGCACGGACTTCCGCAACACCGTCCCTCGTTTTTCGGCCGAGAACCGAAAGGCGAATCAGGCGCTGGTGAACCTCGTGGCTTCGGTGGCTGCTCGGAAGGGCGCGACGCCGGCACAGGTCGCGCTGGCCTGGGTGCTGGCGCAGAAGCCCTGGATCGTGCCCATCCCCGGCACGACGAAGCTGACCCGCCTCGAGGAAAACCTGGGCGCGGCCGACGTCGAGCTGACGGCCGACGACCTCCGCGAGATCGACGCCGCGGCGTCTCGGATCGAGGTGCAGGGGGCACGGTATGGCGAGGCCTCGCAGCGCATGGTGGACCGATGAGCGGGCCCGTCTCGCAATGGATGAGAGGACGCCGATGAAGCACTCTTCGCTGGTTCTCGTGTCGTTCCTGGTGTCGGCCGCGGCGCCGCTCCCTGCACAGCAGGCAGGGGGGCAAGCCATCGTCGTCACGCGGAGCGAGGCGCAGTCCTCCCGCCAGGGGCCGGCCGAGAACTTCACCGGGTCCGTGCGCGTGGAGCAGGCGTTCCAGGCGAGCGCGCCGGGACGCGCGTCCGGCGCTCGCGTGACGTTCGAGCCGGGAGCCCGGACGGCCTGGCACAGCCACCCGCTCGGGCAGACCCTGATCGTCACGAGCGGCGTGGGCCGTGTCCAGCGCTGGGGCGACCCCCTCGACGAGATCCGGCCGGGCGACGTCGTGTGGATCCCGGCCGGCCAGAAACACTGGCACGGCGCCTCGCCCGCGACGGCCATGTCGCACATCGCGATCGGCGAACAGCTCGACGGCAAGAGCGTCGACTGGATGGAGCACGTCACCGACGAGCAGTACGGCGCTCCCCTCCGCCCGCGACCGGCCGCTGCGGCGGCCCCGGACCCGGCTCCCGCCAATCAACCGACGCGGGCGCAGCAGCTGATCGGCGACTTCTCGCCCAAGCTCGTGCAACTCACCGACGAGGTGCTCTTCGGCGACGTGTGGGCGCGTCCCCAACTCTCCCCGCGCGATCGCAGCCTCGTGACGGTGAGTGCGCTCATCGCGATGAACCGGCCGGACCAGCTTCGCTCCCACCTCGCCCGCGCCCGCGACAACGGCGTGACGCAGGAAGAGGTCGTCGAGTCGATCACGCACCTGGCCTTCTACGCGGGCTGGCCGAGCGCCATCACGGCGGTGACGGTGGCGAAGGAAGTCTTCGAGAAGAGGTAGTGGGTCGAAGGCCACCAAGCAAGGCTCCGGGGTTGGAGCGGCTCGAGCAAGAGGAGTGAGGCATGCGCGTGGAACGCAACGATGGAGCCGGCGCGGGTTCGAGGGCGACGGCGCTTCTCTCGTGCTTGCTGGCGGCGATGGGGGCCGGCGCCGCCGTGTCCCCGCAGACGCCCGCGCCTTCGCAAGCGCCCCCCGTCGTACGGGTGGAGAG
>CAZMRX010000703.1:0-1342 GCA_964568755.1 uncultured Acidobacteriota bacterium
AGGACCCGCGCGGGCGCTGGCAGAGCGCCGACGACGTGGCGCTCGCGCTGCGGCTGGTGGGCGACGCGCCCGACGCAGCCGCGGCTCCGGCCGGCTCTCGCGCGTGGAAGGGGCTGGCGGCCGGGTTGGGGCTCGTGGCGGCGGCCGCGCTCGCGGCCGTGCTGCTGCGCCGCGACGACCCCGGGCCCGGGCTGCTGCGCTTCGCGGTGAAGCCTCCGCCGGGCGCGCTCTTGCCGCGCTCGACGATGGGTCTCCCGATCGCGGTGTCGCCCGACGGGCGCAGGGTGGCGTTCGTCGCGAGCACCGGCGGCGAGCAGCTGGGCGTGTGGCTGTGGTCCGCCGAGGAGGGCGAGTCCCGAAGGCTCGAGGGATCCGACGGCGGCGTGGGCGCGTTCTTCTCGCCCGACGGGCGCGACATCGCCTTTTTCGCCGACGACCAGCTGCGGCGGATCCCCGTGGCCGGCGGCCCCACGACACTCGTGACGAGTGCCGTTGCCGGTCACTCCGGCACCTGGGGCAAGGGCGGGACGATTCTCTACACGCGCTGGCTCGGGCCGGAGGCGGGGCTTTGGGCGGTGCCCGCCGGCGGTGGCGAGCCGCGCCGGCTGCACGCGGTGGCCAGCCGGGCCGACCTGCGCGGCTTCCCATCGTTTCTCCCCGACGGCGAGCACTACCTCTACCTCCAGGGCGGGATGGGCGGCGAGGTCGGAGATCGCAAGGTCTGTGTCGCCGCGATCTCGGGGGGCGATCCCGACTGCTTCGCGGCCTGCGACTCGGCGCCCGCGTACTCGGGCACGGGTCACGTGCTCTGCGTTCGCCGCGGCGCGCTCGTGGCCCTGCCCTTCGATGCCGAGGCGCTCCGGCCGGCGGGTGAGGCGGTCACCGCGGCGCCCGACGTGCGCTGGTTCGGACCGCCGGGCTCGGCGAGCTTCGCGGTGTCCGCGGACGGCCGAGTGCTGGCGCACGAACCGGCGCCGAGCGCGTCGCGCCTCGCGTGGCTGGACCGCAACGGCCGCGAGCTGGATCTCGTCGGGGAAAAGGCGCGCTACGGCCAGCTCAGCCTCACTCGCGACGGGCGGCTGCTCGTGGTCGAGATCTGGAGCCAGGAGACAGGGAGTCGCGACCTCTGGACGATCGACGTGGTGTCGAACGTCTCGACGCGTCTCACCTTCGAATCCAGGGAGGCCAATTCTCCCGTCTGGTCCCCGGACGGGAAGCGGCTGGCGTTCGGCCGGGTGCTCGGGGACCCGCCCGACGTCGCGGTGCGCAGCCTCGACGGAAAGCGCGTCGACACGATCCTGGAGGCGCCGGGGGTGCAGCTTCCGATGGACTGGTCGTCGGA
>CAZMRX010000703.1:1352-1612 GCA_964568755.1 uncultured Acidobacteriota bacterium
CGAGGTCCCGGCGAGCGTCCACAGCCCGCGCTTCTCCCCCGACGGCCGCACGCTGGCCTTCGTCTCCGAGGAGTCGGGCCGCGCCGAGGTGTATCTCGCCGCCACGGACGGCAGCGGCGCGCCGCGGCGCCTGTCGCGCAGCGGCGGCCTGCTTCCGCGCTTCCGCGCCGACGGCCGCGAGCTGTTCTATTTCCAGCTCGACGGCATGCTGGTGTCGGTCGACCCGGCCGCCCCGGGCGCGACCCAGCGCCCGCTGTTCC
>CAZMRX010000704.1:0-1598 GCA_964568755.1 uncultured Acidobacteriota bacterium
TGGAACTCGGGCTCGGCCGGGTTCTTGGCCTTCACCTCGGCCATCAGCTGCGAGACGTACTCACGTTCATGCATGGGAATCCCCTTGCCATCAAGACGTCAGTCGGCCGCCACCGCGTCCGCCCAATCCATGGAGCGTGGGCGATCAGCGGCGCTGATCGTGTCAATGGTACAGACCGCCCGGGGTGTACGGGCCATGAGCAGTTGGCACTACACCACCGGAGGCGCCCGCCCTCGCCTGCAAGGGCTCACATACGCACCGAATGAGGCAGAAGATCCGGTGCGTGCTGATCTTCCGGGCGTCCCAGGCGTCCCGTAGCATCGTGGCTGGAGGTCCGGCAGCATGGCGATCAAAGGCGTGAACGCATTCGAGATGGCGCAGGCGCAGTTCGACAAGGTGGCGGCGATCCTGGACCTCGACCCGGCCACGCGGGAGCTGCTGCGCTGGCCGATGCGCGAGTACAGCTTCGCGATCCCGGTGCGCATGGACGACGGCCACGTGCGCGTGTTCCGCGGCTTCCGCGTGCAGCACAACGACGCTCGCGGCCCCTCCAAGGGCGGCATCCGCTTCCACCCCCAGGAGACGCTCGACACCGTGCGCGCGCTCGCCACCTGGATGACCTGGAAGTGCGCGGTGGTCGACATCCCGCTGGGCGGCGGCAAGGGCGGCGTCGTCTGCGACCCGCACCACCTCTCGCAGCGCGAGCAGGAGCAGATCTGCCGCGGCTGGGTGCGCCAGCTGGCGAAGAACGTCGGGCCGGTGGCCGACGTCCCCGCGCCCGACGTGATGACCTCCGGCCAGCACATGCTGTGGATGCTCGACGAGTTCGAGACGATCCACGGCGGCCACTACCCCGGCTTCATCACGGGCAAGCCGGTGGGCATGGGCGGCTCCGAGGGCCGCACCGAGGCGACCGGCTACGGCGTCGTGTTCACGATCCGCGAGGCGCTCAAGCAGCTGGGGATCGACGTGAAGACCACCCGCGCCAGCGTCCAGGGCTTCGGCAACGTGGCCCAGTACGCGATCCGGCTCTACACGCAGATCGGCGGCACCGTCACCTGCGTGGCGTGCTGGGACGAGGCCGACAAGACCGCGTACTCCTTCAGGCGCGAGTCGGGCATCGATGCCGACCAGCTGGTGGGGATCTCCGACCGCTTCGGCGGGATCGACAAGGCGAAGGCGAAGCAGCTCGGCTACGAGATCCTGCCGGGCGACGCCTGGCTCGAGCAGCCGGTCGAGATCCTGATCCCGGCCGCGCTCGAGAACCAGATCCGCGCCGACAACGCCCCGCGCGTCCACGGCAAGGTGCGGCTGCTCGCGGAGGGGGCCAACGGACCGACCACCCCGGAGGCCGACGTGGTGCTGCAGCAGAAGGGCGTCTTCGTGATCCCCGACATCCTCGCCAACGCGGGCGGCGTCACTTGCAGCTATTTCGAGCAGGTCCAGAGCAACATGAACTTCTTCTGGGAGAAGGACGAGGTGCTGGCGCGGCTCGACAGCAAGATGACGGCGGCCTTCCACGCGGTGAGCGAGCTCGCGACGAAGCGCAAGCTCTTCATGCGCGACGCGGCCTACGTGATCGCGATCAACCGCGTGGC
>CAZMRX010000705.1:0-1598 GCA_964568755.1 uncultured Acidobacteriota bacterium
CGGAGCTGGAAGCCGAGCTCGAGGCTCGGCTGGCCGAGCTCTCCCGCCTCGTCGGCCGCGAGGTGGGGCGGGAGGTCGCGCAGGGCGCCCGGCTGACGCTGCGGCCCGAGCCACGCGAGCTCGGCGCGCTCCAGGCGGAGGCGGAGGCGAGCCTGCCCGAGCTGCGCGCCCTCGCCGCTTCCGTCGAGCGCGAGCAGCTCGCGACCGACCTCGCGCAGCGCGACTTCAAGCCCGACTTCGCGGTGCAGGCCGGGTACATGAACCGCGGCGGGCTCGACCCGATGTGGCAGGCCGGCGTGGGCGTGACGCTGCCGCTCTGGCGCGGGCGCCGCCACGCGGCGGTCGCGGAGAGCGAGTCCCGGCGCAGCGCCGCGGCGCTCGAGGTCGAGGCCGTGCGGGCGCAGATCCGCTTCCGCACGCGCGAGCGCGTCGCGCAGCTGCGCGCCGCCGAGCGGCTGGCGACGGTCTACGCCGACGGGCTGCTGCCGCAGGCGCGGCTCTCCTACGAGGCCGGGGTCGCGAGCTACCAGGCCGGGAAGGTGCCGTTCCTCGCGGTGCTCGAGGCGCTGCAGACGCTCCACCGCGACCGCGTCGACCACCTGGGCGTGCTCGCGGCCCACGAGTGGATCAAGGCCTCGATCGCCGAGGCGAGCCTGGACGCCACGTCGCAGGCGCCCTCGGGCGGCGCCGCGGCCGCGGGGGGAATGACCGGCCCGGCCGGGCCGATGGCGAGCGAGGCAGCGGGGCCGGCGGGCGCCGGTGCCGCTCCGATGTCGGGCTCGATGGCGAACTGAGGGGAGATGCGATGACAACGACGATGACGCGAGCCCTCCCTGCCCTGGCGGCGGCGCTGATCCTCTCCGGCGGCCTCGCCGCGTGCCGTGGCGGCGGCGACACGGCGGCCACGACGCAGGCTGCGCAGGCCCAGTACCACTGCCCCATGCACCCGAGCTACGTGTCGGACCGCCCGGGCCAGTGCCCGATCTGCAAGATGGACCTGGTGCCGATGCAGCAGCCGGCCGCCGGCGCAAGCTCCCCGGTGGTGGCCGGCCGGGCGATGGTGGCGCTGTCGCCGGAGCGGCGGCAGCTGCTGGGCGTTCGCAGCGAATCGGTCACGCGCCGCCACCTCGACCGGACGATAAGGACCGTGGGCCGCGTCGCGATGGACGAGCGGCGGCTGCACCACGTCCACACCAAGTACGAGGCGTACGTCGAGAAGCTGTACGTGAACTTCATCGGCCAGATGGTCCGGAAGGGTGACCATCTCGCAGCCCTCTACTCGCCCGAGCTGGTGGCGACGCAGCAGGAGTACCTGCTCGCGTACCGCGCGCAGCAGCGGCTGGCGCAGAGCGGGCTCGTCTCGGTGGCGAAAGGCGGCAGCGACCTCCTGGAGGCCGCGCGCCAGCGCCTGCTGTTCTGGGACGTGTGCCCGGAGGACATCGCGGCGCTCGAGCGCACCGGGCAGGTCCAGCGCACGGTGGACCTGCACGCGGAGCTGCCCGGCTACGTGCTGCAGAAGAGCGCGGTGCACGGCATGCGCGTGATGCCCGCCGACATCCTGTTCGACATTGCCGACCTGTCCGCGGTGTGGATCCTGG
>CAZMRX010000706.1:0-1595 GCA_964568755.1 uncultured Acidobacteriota bacterium
GCGGCGATCATCGCGTCGGCGGTCTTGCGGTTGAACTCGGGCAGGTCGGCGGCGGTGGTGGTCATGAAACTCCCCTGACGCCGGACGGCGTCCCCCGCCGGCTACCGGAGCGCGGGCGGTGGAGCAATCCCGAGGTTCTCGTTCACCGCGGCCGCTAGGGAACGACATCGACAGCACCCTTGGCGACTTCCGTGATTCGAGGCTCGGCCACGCGCGCGGGCGAGCGTGTCGGCCCGGATCTCCGAGCGTGGTCCCGGGAGACAGGACCCCACGCGCGTGGGGGAACGGTCCGGCGGGTCGTGGCCCCGAGGCCTGGCGGGGAGGTGCTCCAAGGCCGCGCGTTCCTGTCTCGTGGGATCGCAAAAGTCCGGGATTTCGAGTGCTTACCGGCCGCCGAGACTTCGCCAACGAATATTGACTTTTCCGTATGAATTGAAACGTTCGGTTCATGCACATCACGGCCCAGGAAGAATACGGCCTGCGCTGCCTGCTGCGTGTCGCCAAGCACGACTCCGGCGATCCGATGCGGACCCAGGAGGTCGCCGTCGCCGAGGGCCTCAGCCTCGAGTACGCGGCCAAGCTCCTGCGCATGCTGAAGAAGGGCGGTTTCGTCGCGAGCACGCGCGGCTCGGCCGGCGGCTACCTGCTGGCGAGGCCCGCGGTGGAGATCACCGTCTGGCAGGTCCTCGAGGCGCTCGGCGGGCCGCTCTACGAAGAGAAGTTCTGCGACGCGCACACCGGCAGCCAGCGCGACTGCACGAACTCGACGGACTGCTCGATCCGCGCGCTGTGGCGCAACGTCAACGGCATCCTGAAGACCGCGCTCACGGCGATCACGCTGGCCGACCTCTCGCGCGACGAGGGCGCGACGCGCGCCTGGCTGCTGCGCTCGATGCTCGCGACCGAAAGCCCGGGTCCCGCCGTCGCGGCGCTCTCGTCGTCTCGCGCGGTCGAAGCGTGCGGGGACGGGCCGGGCGGCCGCGGCCGCGAGAGCGGGCAGGCCCGGGAGGTGGTCCAGTGAGCACCACGCAGGACGCCAGGGAACTCGTCGAGAGCGGCGAGTACAAGTACGGCTTCGTCACCGACATCGAGAGCGACATCGCTCCGCCGGGCCTCAGCGAGGACACCATCCGGCTGCTGTCGACCAAGAAGAACGAGCCGCAGTTCATGCTCGACTGGAGGCTGAAGGCGTTCCGCTCCTGGTCGAAGATGTCGCTCGCCGAGGGCGAGCCGAAGTGGGCGCACCTCACGATCGCGCCGATCGACTACCAGGCGATCAGCTACTACGCGGCGCCGAAGAAAAAGCCGGCCTTGGCCAGCATGGACGAGGTCGATCCCGAGCTGCGCGACACCTTCGACAAGCTCGGCATCCCCCTCGACGAGCAGAAGCTGCTGGCCGGCGTCGCGGTGGACGCCGTCTTCGACAGCGTTTCGGTCGCGACGACGTTCAAGGCCAAGCTCGCCGAGGCGGGCGTCATCTTCTGTTCGTTCTCGGAGGCGGTGCAGAACCACCCCGAGCTCATCCAGAAGTACCTCGGCTCGGTCGTCCCGATCACCGACAACTTCTTCGCCGCGCTGAACTCGGCCGTCTTCAC
>CAZMRX010000707.1:0-1593 GCA_964568755.1 uncultured Acidobacteriota bacterium
TGCTCGCGATCGTGTCGTGCTCGAGCAACCCGAGTCCGAAGGACTACAAGTTCCCGCCGGCCGAGGTGCCGGCGGCTGGGACTGTCGTCGAGGGGATCGCGTCGTGGTACGGGCCGGGGTTCGACGGGAAGAAGACGGCGAGCGGCGAGCGCTTCGACCAGGACGCGCTCACCGCCGCCCACGCCTACTGGGCTTTCGGCACGCGCGTCAGGGTCACCTTCCCCACGACCGGCAGGAGCGTGGTGGTGCGGATCAACGACCGCTTCCCCTCGCACAAGGGCCGCGCCATCGACCTGTCGCGCGGCGCCGCGAAGGCGATCGGCCTGATCGGCCCGGGGACCGGAAAGGTCCGGCTCGAGATCGTCGGCTGAGCGCCGGCCGCCGCGGCTATTCGCTCGGCCCGGCCGCCGCCGCGAGCGAGGGATCCAGGATCCCGGCGAGCCCGTCGCTGAAGCGCTCGGGCCGAGCCTCGGCCAGGTTGGCGAGCACCACGACGGTGATGTCGCTGCCGAGGAAGCGCGCGATGTCGGTCTTGAAGCCCTGCCACGAGCCGCCGTGGCGATGGACTTTCTGGCCGGCCACCTCGGCGAGCCTCCAGCCGAAGCCGTAGGGATGGCGGCTCCCGTCCACGAGCGTAGCGGGCGTGAAGACCTGCCTCCAGCTCGAGGGCTGAAGCACCGCCCCGGCGCGCAAGCCGCGGTCCCAAGCGACGAGGTCGAGGAGGCTCAGGTAGAGCGAGCCGTCGGCCATCGTGTTGAGCAGCGGCGAGACCCACTCCTGGTTGGCGAGCGATCCGTCCACCAGCCGGTAGCCGGCGGCGCGGTTCGCCACGATGTCCCGCTCGCTGATGACGCGGGCCGTCTTCATTCCGAGCGGGCCGAACACGCGCTCGGCGAGAACCTCGCCGTAGAAGCGGCCGGACACCTTGCGCACGATGAAGCCCAGCAGCGCGTAGCCGGTGTTGGAGTAGCTGTGGCGCGAGCCCGGCGGGAACTCGAGCCGCAGGCCGAAGGCCAGGCGCGCGAACTCCTGTTCGTCGTAGTCCCTGCGGTAGTCCACCTCGGCCCGCCCGTAGTCCGCGATGCCGGAGGTGTGCGTGAGCAGGTGGCGGACCGTGATGCGCCCCCAGGCGGCGGGGGCGTCCGGAAAGAACCGCGTCAGCGGATCCTCGAGGCCGAGCCGGCCCTCCTCCACCTGCAGCATGACCGCCACCGCCGTGAACTGCTTCCCCACCGAGCCCGACTGGAAGATCGTCTCGGGCTTCACGGGGACCCGGTGCTCGACGTTGGCGAGGCCGTAGCCCTGCTGCTTCAGCACCTCCCCGCCCCGCACGACCGCGATGCCGACCCCGGGGATGCGCTGCGTCTCCCGTTCGCCTTCCACGAAGGCGTCCAGCCGGTCGCCCGCGCCCGCTCGTGCGACGGCCACGAGGGCGAGAATCGCCTGGGCACGCAGGCTCCGCAGAACCTGTCCTCTGGTCACGATCACCTCGACGCGCGCTATGATGGACGTCGCGCGCCCGTAGCTCAACCGGATAGAGCGCTAGGCTTCGAACCTAGAGGCTGGGGGTTCGAGTCCCTCCGGGCGCGCCAG
>CAZMRX010000708.1:0-1582 GCA_964568755.1 uncultured Acidobacteriota bacterium
GGCCCACGTCGCGCACCACGCCCTTCGCCCCCATCGTGCCGAAGGTGATGATCTGGGCCACGTTGTCGCGGCCGTACTTCCGGGTGACGTACTCGATCACCTCGCCCCGGCGCGCCTCGCAGAAGTCGATGTCGATGTCGGGGGGGCTGATGCGCTCCTCGTTCAGGAAGCGCTCGAAGATCAGCTGGTTCTCGATCGGGTCGATGTCGGTGATGCGCAGGCAGTACGCCACCAGGCTTCCCGCGGCCGAGCCGCGGCCGGGGCCGACCGGGATCTTGCGCTCGCGCGCGTAGCGGATGAAGTCCCACACGATCAGGAAGTAGCCCGCGAAGCCCACGCGGTGGATGACTGCGATCTCCTTGTCGAGCCGCGCCGCGTAGTCGGCGATCGGGTGGCGCAGCCGGCCGGCCTGCGCCAGCGGCTCGAGCACGCGCCGCCGCTCCTCGAAGCCGTCGCGCGTCACCTTCTCGAAGTAGCTGTCGATGCTGAAGCCGGGCGGCACGTCGAAGGCGGGCAGCGTCGAGACGCCCTGCAGCTCGAAGTCGCACATCTCGGCGATCCCGACCGTGGACGTGAGCGCCTCGGGGTGGTCCGGGAACAGCGCCGCCATCTCCTCGGCGGTCTTCAGGTAGAAGTGCTGCGTGTCGAAGCGCAGCCGCTCGGTGTCGCTCACCTTCTTGCCGGAGCCGATGCACAGCAGCACGTCGTGCGCCTGGTGGTCGTCCCGGTGCAGGTAGTGGGCGTCGTTGGTCGCGGCGAGCTTCAGGCCCGTCTTCTCGCGCAGGCGCAGCAGCCCCTGGTTGACCCGGCGCTGGTCGGGGATGCCGTGCTCCATCACCTCCAGGTAGAAGCGGTCCTTGCCGAGGATCTCGCTGAACTCACCGACACTCGCGAGCGCCTGGCTCTCGGCCCCCGCGAGGATGTGCTGCGCGATCTCCCCCGAGAGGCAGCCGGAGAGGCCGATCAGCCCCTCGCTGTGCTTCGCCAGCAGCTCCTTGTCGATCCGCGGCCGGTGGTAGAAGCCCTCCAGGTACCCGGCCGAGACCAGCTTGACCAGGTTGTGGTAGCCCGCGTCGCTCGAGGCCAGCAGCGTGAAGTGGTTGTAGGCCTCTGAGGCGCTCGCGGCCTGGCGCTCGAAGCGGCTGCCGGTCGCGACGTAGATCTCGCAGCCCAGGATCGGCTTCAGCCCGTGCTCGCGGCAGGTGTCGTGGAACGCCACGGCCCCGAACATGTTGCCGTGGTCGGTGATCGCCATCGCCTTCATGCCGAGACGAGCGCCCTCGGCCACCAGCTCGTCGAGGCGGCAGGCGCCGTCGAGCAGGCTGAACTCGGTGTGCAGGTGCAGGTGGACGAAGTCCGGCTTCGTGCTCATTCCCACTCGATCGTCGACGGCGGCTTGCTGCTGACGTCGTAGACCACGCGGTTGATGCCGCGCACCTCGTTCACGATCCGGCTCGAGACGCGGGCCACGAGGTCGTACGGCAGCCGCACCCAGTCGGCGGTCATGCCGTCGAGCGACTCGACCGCGCGCAGCGCGATCGTGTACTGGTAGGTGCGGTCGTCGCCCATCACCCCCACCGAG
>CAZMRX010000709.1:0-1541 GCA_964568755.1 uncultured Acidobacteriota bacterium
GCGAGAAGCGGGCCGCGAGCTCCATCACCCGCATCGCCTTCCGGTAGCCCTCCGGCATCGGCATGCCGAAGTTGCGGTAGATCTTCTGCTTGGTGTCGCGGCCCTTCTGGTGGCCGATCACGCACACCGGCAGCTCGCGGTACAGCGCGAAGCCGCACACGAGCGCCGGGTCGTCGGCGAAGCGACGGTCGCCGTGCAGCTCCGTCCACTCGGTGAACAGCGCCTGCACGTAGTCGAGCGTGTACGGCCGGTTCGGGTGGCGCGCCACCAGCGTCTTCTGCCAGGGCGTGAGCTTCGAGTACACCTCGCGCCGCTGCGCCTCGAGCGCCTCGCGCAGGCGGCGGGCTTCGCGGTCCTTCGCGGGATCGCCCGGCCACTTGGCGAGCTCGTCGATCTGCTTCTGCAGCTCGACGAGCGGGGCTTCGAAGTCCGTCTCGGCCAACTCGACCTCCTCGCGTCCCTTGCCCGCTGCCCTAGGCCCGCGGGGCCTGCGTGCGCGCGAGCACCAGAGCGCCCGGTCCGAGCAGCGCCTCGACCTCGTCCCGCAGCACCGAGTCGGGCCGCACCCGATAGTAGGCGCTCGGCGCGAGCGCCGCCGACCACGAGCCCGGGCGCACGATCTCGAGCGTGACCGGACAGTCGCCCCGGTGGGAGCCCAGTATATCGCGGAGCCGCTCGCCCTTTCCGCGATCCCAGGCCCCGAGCGGCACCCGGATCGTGACGTGGCGCGCCTCCGCGAGCTTGGCCTGCTCGAGCGGGAGCACGTCCGAGGCGAGCAGGCGCGCCTTGCCGTCGTCCTGCACCTCGGCCCGCGCCTTCACCAGCACCACCTGGTCGTCGGCGAGGCGTCCGCCCGCCTTCTTGTACGCCTCCGGGAACACCAGCGTCTCGACGCTGCCCTCGAGGTCCTCGAGCACGAAGCTCGCCATCCGGTCGCCCTTCTTGGTCTTGATCAGGCGCAGCGCCGTCACCAGGCCGCCGACGGTGACCTCTCCGTTTGCGGCCTGCTGTGCCAGCGTGCCGGTGGTGGCGTTCGTCCACTGCACGAGCTCCTCCCGGAAGCGCTCGAGCGGGTGGCCGGAGATGAAGAAGCCGAGCGACTCCTTCTCGAAGGCCAGCCGCTCGGCCTCGGACCACGGCGGCGCGTCCGCGACCGGATCGTCCGGCGCCTCAGGCATGGCCGGTGTCGGGCCTCCGAAGAGGCTCGCCTGCCCCGAGTCGCGGTCGCGCTGGCGCCTCTGGCCGCCCTCGGTCGCGCTGTCGAGCGCCGCGAAGAGCGCCGAGCGCCGCAGGTCGATCGAGTCGAAGGTCCCGCTCTTGACGAAGCTCTCGATCACGCGCCGGTTGACGGCTCGCAGGTCCACGCGGTCGCAGAAATCGTAGAGCGAGCGAAAGCGGCCGCCCTCGCGGCGCGCCTGCAGCACGGCCTCGACGGCGCCCTCGCCGACGTTCTTGAGTGCCGCGAGACCGAAGCGGATGTCAGCTTGCGCGGGCGGGGTTTCGACGGCCGGGGCCTTCGTCTCCGCGGCGGACCGGGATCC
>CAZMRX010000710.1:0-1536 GCA_964568755.1 uncultured Acidobacteriota bacterium
AGGTGCGGCAGCCGCGGGTGCGGGTGCCGCAGCCGTCTCTCCGGCCGGCTCCGGGGCCGGCGGCGCGGGCGGCGGAGCCGGGGCCGCGGGGGCGATCGGGCGCACGGGACCGGCAAGCCGGGCCGCCGTGACCGTCGTCCGCACCGGGCCCGCCGGGACCGGCGGCGCGGCTGGAGGCGCAGCCGGGGCTGGTGTCGGCGCCTGCGGCTCGGGCGTGGGCGCCGCCGTCGTCTCGACCTCGGCCGTCTCCTCGAACGCCTCCTCGGATTCGTCGACAGGCAGGGGCTCGATCCGCGGCGTCGCGCTCTTGGGGGCGAGGCGCGGCGCGCCGGCGGCGTGCGTCAGCACCGTGGCGCCGGCGTCGGCCGGCTTGTCCGGCTCGGCCTTGCGGCGCCGGCCCGACTTGCGCTCCTCGGCGGCGAGCCGCGCTTCCTCGGCCGCGGCCTCGCGCGCGGCGCGCTCCGCAGCCACCTTCTCCCGCTGCTCCCGCTCGAGCCGATCGCGCTCGTCCTCGTCTTCTTCGCTGCCGTAGACGCGCTTCTTCTTCGCGGTGAGCGCGTCGATCTTCATGATGCGGCGGAGCTTGTCGGCGGTGTCTTCGTCGACCGAGCTGGAGGCGGTCTTCACCTCCACCCCGAGCTTCTTCAGGCGGTCGATGACCTCCTGGCTCGAGAGCTTCAGATCCCGGGCGAGCCCGAAGACCCTAACGTTCGCCATCCGCACCACCCTCCTCTGCGCCGCCACCTGCCGCCGCCTCCGCCGTCTCGACGGGTGCGTCCATCTGAGTCTCGCCCTCGCTCGCCGGAGCGGCCGCCGCCTCCGCCGCCGCCTGCTCGGCCGCGGTCTGGTCCGCCGCGGCCTGCTCCGCGGCCGCCTGGTCGGCCGCCGCCTGCTCCTGCTCCGCGGCCACGCGCTCGGCCTCGTACGCCGCGTCGCGCGCGTCCCACTCCGCCTGGGCCAGCGCCGCAGCCTCGCGCAGCTTCTCGACCGTCTTGGGGCCGATGCCCTCGAGCGCCCCCAGGTCGTCGTCCGTCATCTCGGCGAGGTGAGCGAGCCCGTGGATGCCGGCCTCGACCAGCGTGTGCACCGTCTTCTCGCCGATGCCGTGGCTCTCGAGGCTGCGGATCTCGTCGACCGCGCGCGCCATGCGGGCCATCTCGGCCTCGACCTCGCGCCGCTTCTCTTCCTCGCTCTTGATGTCGATGCGCCAGCCCACGAGCTTCGCCGCGAGCCGCACGTTCTGGCCCTTCTTGCCGATCGCGAGGCTGAGCTGCTTGTCCTCGACCACCACCTCCATGATGCGCTGCTCTTCGTCCACGACCTGCACGCGGCTCACCTTGGCGGGCGAGAGCGCGTTCAGGACGAAGGTGGTCGGGTCGTCGCTCCACTCCACGATGTCGATCTTCTCGCCGCGCAGCTCGCGGATGAGCGACTGCACGCGCGTGCCCTTCATGCCGACGCAGGCGCCCACCGGGTCGACGTCGCGCTCGCGCGAGATCACCGCCACCTTGGCGCGCTCGCCGGCCTCGCGCACGG
>CAZMRX010000711.1:0-1530 GCA_964568755.1 uncultured Acidobacteriota bacterium
CCCGCTCTTCATGTCGGCCGCGCCGCGGCCGTACAGCAGGCCGTCGCGCACCACCGGCACGAACGGGTCCGAGTGCCATTGCTCGAGCGGGCCCGTCGGCACGACGTCGGTGTGCCCGGCGAAACAGACGAGCGGTCCCTCGCCGCCGCGGCGCACGGCCCAGAAATTATCCACCTCGCCGAATCGCATGCGTTCAACGGCGAAACCGAGCGGTTCGAGCCGCGCGATCAGGAGTTCCTGGCAGCCACCGTCGGCGGGGCTGACCGTGGGGCGGGATACGAGCTCGCGGGTCAGTTCCAGGGTCGGCGACATCGGCATGCAGGTTACCATGCAACAATCCGGTAACAGGCAGGGCGTAGAAATGCCGGGTTACCGTGGCCCGGACCGGGGAAGCGGATGCCAACGTCCACGTTGATCCTGGTGCTGATCGTGCTGACGGTGCTCGCCTACCAGTTCGGGCGGGCCCGTTCGCTGCGCGTGGCCGGCGGCGCGCGCGGCGCCCGCAAGCTTCATTCATTGCCGTCGCACTACGGCTTGCTGACCGCCATCTGGTGCGGTTTGCCGGCGCTGATCGTCGTGCTCGGATGGCAGATGCTGGATCAACGGATCATCGCCGACCAGGTGGTTGCCTCGATGTCCACGGACGTGCGGGCCCTTTCGGAGGGGGAGCTGTCGCTGGTGCTCAATGACGTGCGCAACGCAGGCTGTGCCGGTCGCGACCAGGACGTTCTCCGCCTCTACGAGGCCTGGCTGACCACCGGCAGCCGGCGAGCCGCGCGGCTGCTTCGCCAGATCGGCATCCAGCCACTCCAGCAGCCGGGCAGCGTTCGCGAGCACTAGGCGTGGCCAGCGCATTCCCGGAGCTGCTCGGGGCAATGAAGGTCCAGCTGGGCTGGCTCTATGACGTGGCAGTGCCCCACGACGTCCGGGATTTCCTGGTTACGGACAAGGTCCTCCTCGCGGCCCTCACCGCGGGAGCCCCGGGACGCGCGGCCGACGAGCAGCTGATCGTGGTCGAGAACGAGGGCACCGTCGACATGGCGCTGTATCTCGACCGGGACGTCCTGGAGCGGCTCGCCGTGGCCGATCCGCGGCGGGGCATCTCGAGGGTCGTCCGATCGGAGCGCCGTTTCGGCAGGGCGGTCGGGTCAGAGACGAGGGCCTTCATCTGCAGCGCGTTCACTACCGCTTTGCCTGCCGCTGCATTGGCAAAGCTTACATAGATGTCCCGCGTGTAGGAAGACATCCGGTCGATCCGGGCTTTCCACAGGCCGAGTTCGGGTGGCGTATATAAGTAGTCGCGGCTGGTCTCCTCGGCGAACCAGGCGTCTCCAGCGCGGCCGTAGAGCCGGACGTAGCCGATCTCCGAGGTCGCCTGGGAGCGGGGCGGCATCGCCCTCCCATTCTCCGGTTGGTCGAGATTGCAGAAACCGACGCGATAGTCGATCAAGGTTCCGATGGCTTCGTCGAGAGCCCAACTGGAGTGCCTCAACTCGGCCACCATCGGGAACTCGTGAAAGGCTTTTCGGA
>CAZMRX010000712.1:0-1527 GCA_964568755.1 uncultured Acidobacteriota bacterium
CTCGATCTCGATGTAGCGATCGGCGAACTCCTTGTTCTCCTCCTCGACCTTGCGGTAGCGCGCCTCCACCTCGGCCAGCCGGTTCTCGAGCTCGTGCACGCGCCGGTCCAGGGTCTTGACGCGCTCGTCGGGCCCCTGGCCTCCGCCCGAGGCCTCGAGCGAGGCGATCTTGAAGCGCAGCCGCTCGTTCTCCTTGAGCAGCTCCTCGGTGAACTCCTTGGCCTTGCCGACGATCTGGAGGATGTCCTGGCCCTTGCGGGAGAGATCGTCTGTCGACATCTTCTCTGACCTCGCGGGGATTCTACCGCAGGGAAGCCCGGTCTTTGTCTTCGGCCGCCTGGAGCTTCTTCTGCAGGAACACGTTCTCGAGCGCGATGCCGGCCTGCTGCACGAACACCTCGAGCGGCTCCAGGCTCCCCGGCTCGCGCCCGGACTCGGGGTTGTCGCCGAACACCATCGCGATCGTCTCGCGGTGCGCCACCAGCGGCAGCACGGCGATGCCGCGCGACTGGAAGCGCCCGATCCGGCCCAGCATGTGGCCCAGCCAGCGATCGCTCGGCGGCGGCCCGCTGAAGGCGCGGCGCTCGCGCGCGACGTCGCGGAACAGCGACGCCTCGCCGAGCGGGATCGTGATCTGGCGCGCCAGCAGGTTGAGCGTCTCGTCGCGCGGGGCGAGGCCGAAGCCGCCGAGGCCTCGCGCCTCGTCGTTCTTGACCACGAACAGCAGCGAGCGCTCGAAGAACTCGCGTGCCACCTTCATCACCAGCATCGCGATCTCGTTCGCGTCGCCCCCCTGCCGCAGCTCGACCAGCCTGCGCTTCAGGAACTCGAACGGACGCGAGGCGCCCTCCGTGGGAACGCCGGCCTCCGCGGCTGGCCCGGCCGCCGCCTGCGCCTTGCGCGGCGGCGGGCTCTGCGGCCGCAGCACGGCCACCTCGGCCAGGTGCGGCAGCACGTCCTTCACCAGCTTCGCGGCGAAGGCGGACAGGTCGGCCTCGAACTGGCGGGGGTTGAGCTTGCTGAGCGTGGGCTTGAACACGAACGACTGCACGCCCATCTGTCGCGCGCGCAGCCGCAGCGACTGCCCCAGGCTCTCCGTCATCATCAGCACCGGAGGCCGCAGGTTCATCTTCCACAGGCGCTTGATCACCTCGAAGCCGCCCTGGAACGAGGCCCCGCCCGAGGCCGGCATCCCGAGGTCGGTCACCAGCACGAACGGCCTCGCGTCGCTTCGCAGCTTCGCGGCGAGCTTCGCCGCCTCCTCGGGGTCGGCGGCCTCCACGATCTCGAACCCGGCGGCGCCGAAGTGCAGGCCGAGCACCTGCCGCACGTCCTCCTCGTCGTCGACGAGCAGGATGGTGCGCGCGGCCTCCATGGGCGCGGGTTCCGCGGCCGCAGCTTCCGCGGCCGGGGGCGCAGCCGCCGCGGCCATCGCCTCCCGCGTCAGCCTGGGAAGCGGGCGCGTGTCGGGTCCGTAGCGCTCGTTCGCCGTGGTCTGCCAGTCGTCCGCGGTCGCCCCCGGCTCCG
>CAZMRX010000713.1:0-1526 GCA_964568755.1 uncultured Acidobacteriota bacterium
TCAACATCTGCGACACGGTGATCTCGCCGAACTCCCGGTGCAAGGCGAGCCGATCGCCCGACCCGGCGGGGAGGTTGTGGAGGAACTCGATGTTGTCCTCGCGCTGCTCCTCGAAGCGGTCGAAGGCCTCCGCGGGGTCGGCATCGCGATACAGGTCGAGATACATCTGCGCGTCGTCGGGCTCGAACTCGGGACGCCTCTCCGCCATGAAGCGATCGAGGCGCATGCGGTAGCAGTGGCCTTCGGAGTGCGACAGGTGGGCCAGCACCTCGGCGACGGAGAAGCGCTCGGGCGCCGGCTTCCAGCGGGCGTCCGCTTCGGTCAGCTCCGTCATCAGGGCGCGGATGATCCCGGGAGTGGCCTGCAGCAGGTCCAGGCAAGGCAGTCCGTTATCCGTCATGCGCTTATCCTACGATGTGCGGGCAGCGGGCGTTTCGATGAAGGGAGGTCGTACATGTCGTCCGACGAGGCCCACGTCGACTCGCTCGATGAGCTCGGGCAGCTCAAGCAAGCGATCGACACGAACGACGTCGAGCGCGTGAAGGCTCTGGTGACGCGCAACCCGGCGCTGCACCGCGCTCCGCTGGGGTACGGCCAGGACGGGCCGCTCACGTGGGTGGCCGAGTGCCGCGTCCCCTGGGAAGCGCCGGGCCCGGCGCGGCTGGCCATGGCGACGTGGCTGATCGAGCACGGGTCGGACGTGCACCAGGGCGGCGACGGACCGCTGATGCGAGCCGCGCTCAACGCCTCTCGCATCCCGATGCTGGAGCTGCTCGTGGCCCACGGCGCGAACGTCAACGCCCTCTGGCACGGCCGCTTCCCCATCCTGTTCGCGCCCTGTGAGTCGCTGGACCCGGCCGCCCTCAAGTGCCTCCTCGATCACGGCGCCGATCCCAACCGTCGCGACCACGGGTACGAGATCAGCGGCCATGCGTATCCCGGCACGGCCCTCGACTACGTGATCGGGTCGTACGGGCGCTCCCCCGAGCGGCTGGGCGCGTGCATCGACCTGCTTCTCGAGGCCGGCGGCGTCACGAGGTACGACGTTCCGGGAGTGCTGCCGCTGCTTCGCGGCCGGCTCGACAGCCTGGCCGAGCGACTCGACGCCGATCCCGCGCTCGTGAGCCGGCGCTTCCCCGAGCTCGACTGCGGCATGTCCGGCGGCCGCTGCCTCACGCTCCAGGGAGGGACGCTGCTGCACGTGGCCGCGGAGTTCGGCCACCCCGCGGCGGCCACCCTGCTCATCGGCCGTGGCGCCGACGTCAACGCACGCGCCACCGTCGACGACGCCGGAGTCGGCGGGCAGACGGCGATCTTCCACGCGGTGACGCAATTCGACGATGCCGGCCTGCCGGTCGCGCAGCTGCTGCTCGACCGCGGCGCCGACCTCTCGCTTCGCGTGAAGCTCCCGGGCGACTACGAGCGGCCCGGCGAGATCGTCGAGTGCACGCCACTGGCGTACGCGCTGCGCTTCGGCGGCCCGCCCCAGCGAAGAACCGTGGCCCTGCTGCGGGAACGCGGAGCCG
>CAZMRX010000714.1:0-1517 GCA_964568755.1 uncultured Acidobacteriota bacterium
AGCGTGTTGTCCTTGGCGAGGCGGGTGACCTTCACCTCCAGCGCCCCCTCGCCGTTCACGGTGCCGGCGAACACGGCGTCGCCGGCCGTCTTCTCGACGGGCAGGCTCTCGCCGGTGACGGGCGCCTGGTCCACGGACGAGCCGCCCCCCTGGATGAAGCCGTCGACCGGGATGCGGACGCCGGGCTTGACGACCACGACCTCGCCCAGGCCGAGGGTCTCGACGGGGACCTCCACGTCGCGCCCGTCCCGGCGCACCAGCGCGGTCTTTGGTGTGAGCTCGCCGAGCTTCCGCACCGCATTGCGGGCGCGGTCCAGAGCCAGCTCTTCCAGCGCGTGGCCCAGGCTGAACAGGAAGAGCAGCAGGGCGCCCTCGCCGAGCTGGCCCAGGGCCGCGGCTCCGAGCGCGGCGACCACCATGAGGAGGTCGGTCGTGAAGCGCCGCTGCCGGAGCGTGTGCCAGGCGTGCCGCCCGACGTCCCAGCCGCCGAAGAGGTAGGCCGCGACGTAGAGGCCAGAGACTACGAGGGGATCCGCACCGGCGCGGCCCGCGGCCCAGCCGCCGAGCGTGAGGACGCCGGACAGGAGGGCGAAGATCAGCTCCCGGCGCTCGTCGAAGAACGCCGCCGGCCCGGCCTTGGGGACGGAGTAGCCCAGGCTCTCGAGCCGCGCCAGGATGCGGCCGCGGTCGACGGCCTTGCCGTCGTACTCGACGCTGAGGATCGCGGCGGCGTAGTTGACGGTGGCGGACAGCACGCCGGGCAGGCGCCGCACCGAGTGCTCGATCGCCGTCGTGCAGTCCGAGCAGTCCATCCCCTCGACGGGGATCCGCTCGTGGCGATAGCGCGCGGAGACCTCGGCGCCGGCGTCGGTCGCCAGCCGCCGAACGGTAGCCAGGGTGAGAAGGCCCGGGTCGTAGTGGATGCAGAGCTGCGCTCCGCCGCCCTTGTCCTCGACGTGGGCCTTGACGACGCCTCGGCGACCCGCGAGCCGCTCCTCGAGCCGGATCCGGCACTGGTCGCGTTCGTCCGGCGGGCCGGGCAGGAGAAGCTCGAGGTCGAGCTCGATCTTGTCCGGCGCCGTGTCGACGCCCGGCGCTGTGCGAGAAGCCATCGCGTTCCTCCAGTGCTCCTGCTAGCCGTAGACGAAGCGAACCTGCATCGTGATCTCGCTCGGTCCGTACTCCGCGGGAAGCGGGAGCAGGCGGCTTCCCTGGAGCGCGTTGCGAGCCGCGCGGTCGAGCGCCGCCGTGCCGGAGGAACGCACGAGCGTCAGGCCGACGAGCGTCCCGTCGCGCGCGACCACGAAGGCCAGGTCGACTTCCCCCTTGAAGCCCAGCAGCGCCGACTGCGGGAGGATCCAGTTCCGGTACACCTCGTTCTTGAAGTGGTTGATCCACACCGTGAAGTCGGCGCCGGCAGGATCGAAGAACAGAGGCCCCATCTGCTTGCCGGTGCCCGATGGCAGGCCGCGAAGAGCGCCATCCCCAAAGCCCCGCTCCACGTAGGCGCGGGCCGA
>CAZMRX010000715.1:0-1516 GCA_964568755.1 uncultured Acidobacteriota bacterium
TAGACCAGGCCCAGGTCGACGATGTTGACCGGGATCTCGGGGTCGAAGCAGGTCTTGAGCTGCTCCCAGGCCAGCTCGCGCGTGGAGCGGCCGGCGGCCTCCTCGGCCGTGGGCGGCAGCACCGGCGTCTCGCCGATCGCGTCGGCGTCCTTGCCCTCGATCCGGACCAGGTAGCCGTGGTCGGTCATCGCGGTGAACGAGCCGCCGAGCGCCTGCGTGATGAAGACGTTGGTCCCGGAGGCGAGCGTGATGCGGTCCCCGTACGGGATCGCGGCCACCTCGACGTCGCGGCTCAGGGTCCGGGCCTCGCGGGTCACCATGCCGCTACTCCGTCGTGGCCCGGGCGCCGCCCTCGAGCGCCGCCTTCATCGTGTGCCACGCGAGCGAGGCGCACTTCACGCGCATCGGGAACTCGTGGACGCCCGCGAACACGGCGAGCTTGCCGAGCTCCGCGGAGGCGGCCGCGGCCTTCGAGGGGTCCGCCGTGACGAGCTCGTGAAACCGCTCGAAGAGCGCCTCCACCTCGGCCACCGTCTTGCCCTTGAGCGCGTCGGTCATCATCGAGGCCGAGGCGGTCGAGATCGAGCAGCCGCTGCCCTTGAAGCTCGCCTCGCGCACCACGTCGCCCTCGACGAGCAGGTACACGGTCGCGCGGTCGCCGCAGAGCGGGTTGTGCCCCTCCGCGCTGCGGTTCGCCCCCGGGAGCTCGCGGAAGTTCCGCGGCTTCTTCGAGTGATCGAGAATGACCTCCTGGTACAGTTCACGAAGGTCCATGACTCATCCTGAGTGGTCCCACTGCCTTCGTCTCCGCGGCGGACCGGGATCCCGTGCCGGGTCCATCGTCCATGACTGGCGACCCGTCCCGGGAGCCCTCCGGTTCCGCCGCTACCCGTGGTCCGTAGCCGGGCTCCCGGATCATCGGAACATCTCCTGGACCTTGCGGATGCCGCGGGCGAGCGCGTCGAGCTCCTGCTTCGTGTTGAAGCAGGCGAGCGACGCGCGCGTGGTCGCCGGAATGCCGTAGCGGTCCATCACCGGCTGCGCGCAGTGGTGGCCGGTGCGCACCGCGATGCCCTCGTGGTCGAGCACGGTGCCCACGTCGTGAGGGTGCACGCCCTCGAGCACGAACGACAGCACGCCGGCCTTCTGCCGGGCGGTGCCGACGAGCCGCAGGCCGGGCAGCTGCGACAGCAGGCGCGTCCCGTACTCGAGCAGCTCGTGCTCGTGCGCGGCGATCTGGTCGAGCCCTACCCTGGCCACCCAGTCGAGCGCGGCCCCGAGCGCGATCACACCCGCGACGTTGGGCGTGCCCGCCTCGAACTTGTACGGCAGCTCGTTCCAGGTGGACTTCTCGAAGGTCACCGACGCGATCATGTCGCCGCCGCCCTGCCACGGCGGCATCGCGGCCAGCAGCGCCTCGCGGCCGTAGAGCGCGCCGGTCGCCGAGGGGCCGTAGACCTTGTGGCCGGAGAAGGCGTAGAAGTCGCAGCCGAGCGCCCGCACGTCCACGCGGAGG
>CAZMRX010000716.1:0-1503 GCA_964568755.1 uncultured Acidobacteriota bacterium
GCCCACGTGGTGAAATTGGTAGACACGCCAGCTTGAGGGGCTGGTGGCCTAAAACGCCGTAGCAGTTCGAGTCTGCTCGTGGGCACCAGAACTTTGCGCTGAACAGGGGAAACAGAAGCAGATGCTGGCCGAGTACTTTCCGATCCTGCTGTTCATCCTGGTCGGCCTGGCCATCGGGGTGGCGCCGGTGGTGCTGGGCTCGCTGCTGGGGCCCCACCGCCCGGATCCGGAAAAGCTCTCGCCCTACGAGTGCGGCTTCGAGGCCTTCGAGGACGCGCGCATGAAGTTCGACGTGCGCTACTACCTGGTGGCGATCCTGTTCATCCTGTTCGACCTGGAGATCGCCTTCCTCTTTCCGTGGGCGGTGGTGGTCAACGAGATCGGCATGGCCGGCTTCCTGTCGATGATGCTGTTCCTCGCGATCCTGGTGGTCGGCTTCGTGTACGAGTGGATGAAAGGAGCCCTCGAATGGGAATAGAAGGCATCCTCGAGCAGGGCTTCGTCACCACCACCGCCGACAAACTGATCAACTGGACGCGCACCGGGTCGATGTGGCCGATGACCTTCGGCCTGGCCTGCTGCGCGATCGAGATGATGCACGCGGGCGCGTCGCGCTACGACCTCGATCGCTTCGGCATCGTGTTCCGGCCCAGCCCGCGGCAGTCCGACGTGATGATCATCGCCGGCACGCTGACCAACAAGATGGCGCCGGCGCTGCGCAAGGTCTACGACCAGATGGCCGAGCCGCGCTGGGTGATCTCGATGGGCTCCTGCGCCAACGGCGGCGGCTACTACCACTACGCCTACTCGGTGGTGCGCGGCGCCGACCGGGTCGTGCCGGTCGACATTTACGTGCCCGGCTGCCCGCCGACCGCGGAAGCGCTGCTGTACGGAATTCTTCAATTGCAGAACAAAATCAAGAGAACAAGCACCATAGCTCGATGACGCCGCGACTGCAGCGTCTGCATGACGCCATCAGGAATTCGCTGAACCTGACGCCCACGGAGCGCCTGGGCGAGATGACGCTCGAGGTGGAAGCGAAGAGCTACCTCTCGGTCGCGCGCCAGCTGCGCGACCATCCCGACCTGCGCTTCGAGCAGGGGCTCGACCTCTGCGGGGTGGATTACTCGACCTACGGCGACCGGCCCTGGGAGCGCGAGCGCTTCGCCGTCGTGCTGCACCTGCTGTCGGTGACCCACAACTGGCGGCTGCGGCTGCGCTGCTTCTGCCCGGACGACGAGTTTCCGCTGCTGCCTTCGGTGATCGAGGTCTGGCCGAGCCTGAACTGGTTCGAGCGCGAGGCCTTCGACCTGTTCGGCATCGTGTTCGACGGCCACCCCGACCTGCGGCGCATCCTCACCGACTACGGCTTCATCGGCCACCCGTTCCGCAAGGACTTCCCCATCTCCGGCTACGTCGAGATGCGCTACGACCCGGAGTTGAAGCGAGTGGTCTACCAGCCGGTCAGCATCGAGCCGCGCGAGGTGACGCCGCGCGTGGTGC
>CAZMRX010000717.1:0-1500 GCA_964568755.1 uncultured Acidobacteriota bacterium
GAAGGGGATCGAGGGCGGCTGGCCCTTGGCGTCGGCGACGCGCACGACGCCGGTCTCGACGCGCAGGATGCGCCACGAGGTGTTGCCGAGCTGGAACACGTCGCCCTGGCTCGACTCGATCGCCCAGTCCTCGTTGACGCTGCCCACGAGCGTTCCCTCGGGCTCGAGGCGCACCTGGTAGTCGGCGGTGTCGGGGATCGCCCCGCCCGAGAGCAGCGCCACGAGCCGCGCGCGGCGCGTCGCGCGCAGCCGGCCGTTGACCCCGTCCCGGTGCAGGAGCGCTCGGCGGCCCTGGGTGTGGAGCGCCACCACCTCGTCCCACTCCGCGCGCGTGAGGTCGCGGTACGGCCACGAGCGGCGCAGCGTCTCGAACAGCGCCTGCTCGTCCCAGGCCTCGGCCACGCACGCGGCCACCATCTGCTGGGCCAGGATGTCGAGTGGGCGGGGAGGCTGTGGCGTGCGGTCGAGGAGGCCGCTCTTCACGCAGCGCAAGAGCGCCGCCCCCTCGGCCAGCTCGTCGAGCGTGAGGGGGAAGTAGCGCCCCTTCGGGACGCGCGAGAGCGCGTGGCCGGCGCGGCCGACCCGCTGCAGGAACGTGGCGATCGAGCGCGTCGCGCCCACCTGGATCACGAGGTCCACGTCGCCGATGTCGATCCCCAGCTCGAGCGAGGCCGTGGCCACGAGCGCGCGCAGCGACCCCGCCTTGAGTCGCTGCTCCGCGTCCAGCCGGCGCTCGCGCGACAGGCTGCCGTGGTGGCTCGTGACCGCCTCCTCGCCGAGCAACTTGGAGAGCTGCGCCGCGATCCGCTCGGCCATCTTCCGGGTGTTCACGAACACGAGCGTCGTGCGGTGTGCGCCGATCAGCTCGGCCATGCGCCCGTAGATCTCCTGCCACTGCTCGTGCGAGCACACGGTCGACAGCGGCGAGGGCGGGATCTCGACCGCGAGGTCCAGCTCGCGGAAGCTGCCGGCGTCCACGAGCGCGCACTCCCGCTCCGGCCCCGCCAGGAAGCGGCCGACCGCGTCGAGCGGCTTCTGGGTCGCGGACAGCCCCACGCGCTGGACCTCATGGCCCGCGAGCGCCTCCAGCCGCTCGAGCGACAGCGCCAGGTGGCTGCCGCGCTTGTCGCGCACCAGGGCGTGGATCTCGTCCACGATCACGGTCCGCACGCTTCGCAGCTGGGCGCGGCCGGAGGCGCTCGTCAGCATCAGGTAGAGCGACTCGGGCGTCGTCACCAGGATGTGCGGCGGCCGCCGCGCCATCGCCGCCCTGTGCGACGCAGGCGTGTCGCCCGTCCGTACCAGCACGCGGATCTCGGGCAGGAACGGCTCGCGCGCGCGGATCTCGGCGAGCGGCCCCTGCAGGTTCTTCTGGACGTCGTTCGAGAGCGCGCGCAGCGGCGAGACGTAGAGCACCTCGGTGCGGTCGGGAAGCTCGGGGCCCTGGCGCAGCAGCGAGTCGATCGCCGAGAGGAACGCGGCGAGCGTCTTGCCCGAGCC